>NZ_CP013232.1:1555480-1866576 GCF_001584145.1 Collimonas fungivorans
ACAAGTAAGAGAGAAACCAATGACTACCCTAGTGCAACCGGGCCTGAAACTGCGGCCTCTGGAGCGTAACGATCTGCACTTTGTGCATCAGCTAGACAATAACAGCCACATCATGCGTTATTGGTTCGAAGAGCCATACGAAGCTTATGTCGAACTGGTGCAGCTGTATGACCAGCATGTCCATGACCAAAGCGAACGGCGCTTCATCCTGGAAAGCGACAACGGCGAAATGGTGGGGCTGGTGGAGCTGGTCGAGATTACCCATATCCACCGGCGCGCGGAATTCCAGATCATCGTTGCCCCTGGCGCCCAGGGCAAGGGTTACGCCGAGCGCGCCACCCGGCTGGCGATTGAATATGCCTTCTGCGTGCTCAACCTGTACAAGCTCTACCTGTATGTCGACAAGGAAAACCACAAGGCCATCCATATTTACCAGAAGTGCGGGTTCGAGCTGGAAAGCGAACTGAAAAGCGAGTTTTTCATCAATGGCGTGTATCGCGACGCCATCCGCATGTGCATGTTCCAGCCCGAATACCTGGTCAAACGCGGGCGCTGAAGATTTCTCAAGATGCGCCCTGAGGCATCAAAATCTCCTTGACTTAGCAATTTCTAAGATATATCTTAGTATTTCATTCAATGAGATAAGGAAGAAACATGTTTGGACATAGAGGAGGCTGCGACCGCGGCCGTATGCATCAGGGCCACGAAAGGCAACATCGTGGCGGCGGTCTGTTTGAACGCGGCGGGCGGCGCGAAGGCGGGCGCGGCGGAAGGATGTTTGAGCAGGGCAGTCTGCGCCTGGTCATTCTCAAGCTGTTGCAAGAAAAGCCACGCCATGGCTACGAAGTCATCAAGGCGATCGAAGAACTGGTCGGGGGCGATTACAGTCCGAGCCCGGGGGTGATTTATCCGACTCTGACATTGCTGGAAGAATTGGGTTACACGGCTATCGAAGCGGAAACCGGCGGCAAGAAACTGTATCGCATCACAGCGGAAGGCAGCGCGTTCCTGGCTGAAAACAGCGAAGCCCTGGCCCTGGCGCTGCAACGCCTGGAAACTGCACAGCGCGCATCGGGCAGTTCGGCGCCGGAGCTGCGGCGAGCAATCCAGAATTTCCGGATGGCATTGCATACAAGGCTGGAAAAGGGCGAACTCAGCCAGGATCAGATCCACGCCATCGTCGACGCCATCGACCTGGCAGCTGTGAAGATCGAACGTATCTGAAACAAGCCGTGATCGCCGCAACAGGCGACAGCAAGTCGTTTGAAAAGAAGAAGGAGCAGCCATGCGTGAACACCGTTACCGCATCACCCTGGAGCATCTGGCAACGCCAAAACAAGGCGAGCCGACCCATGCCGCCATCAGTTTTGAAACCGGCAACCACGACGATCTGTTCACGATCGTCGACAAGGTGCGCAGCAAAAGCCAGTTTGACGCTGACACTGCGGCCTCGCTGGCGCTGGGTTTGAAGTTGTTCACTGAAGTGATGCTGAAAAATCGCAGCAACCCGCTGTTCGCGGACATCAGCCAGCCCATGCGTGATTTTATCCAGAAGCTGAAAGCGCAGCCGCAGGTAACAGAAGCAGAGAATTGACAAGAGGCCCGAGCGGGACGCCGCCCGGGAGATGACGATACGCGGGGCCAGGATAATTTTCGTGCAAGTGAAAATTATCCTGGCCCCGCTTTGTATGCATAGCCCTGGCGGAACAAGCCAGCGGCAAATGTTTATTCGCGCGCCGGCGCGATCATCTCTGCATAGTCATACAGGGCGCCGAGGATTTCTTCACCGCGCTCGTCGGCCGTTTCCGACAGATTGTCTATCTCTTCAAACAGCATGTCGACCGTGCGCGCCTTGCCTTCGCCGTCGAACAGGCGAGCGGCGCGGTGTTCCTCCCAGCGCTGCTGGTCTTCTGCCGCCAGGGTTTCAGGAAAATTGCGGGCGCGGTAGCGGAATGCCAGTTCTTCCAGGCGCTGGTCGTCAAAACTGACGCGGGCTGCCGCCAGTTTTTGCGGCGGCATGGCGCGCAGTTCATTCAGTTTGCGGCGGTCGTTGTTGCCGACGAAACCGCCGTACAAGTCTTCATCGACATCGCTCGCCGCTTCTTCGGGGCGCTGGAATACCTGGCGCCACAAGCCGCTGAGGTCGGGGGCTTGCGCTGCAATTTCCGCATGGCGCAGCGCCAGCGGAATATCCGTGCCCCAGCGCGCGGCCATGTCGGCGGAGAGGGTTTGCAGCTTGTTGATCACCATCGGCGATTTGTTCAGGTGCACCGATTTCAAGGGCAGGCGCGTTACGCCTTCGGGCAGGTCGGCGGTCTTGCTGAACAGCCGGGTGCGCACGGTATCGGCATCCAGGGAAAACAGTTCGCTGGGATCGAACGCCAGGTCCCAGGCCAGTATTTCATTCTTGTTGGTGGGATGCACGCCGAGCGGCCACATGACCGCCAGGCAGCCATGCTCGGCCGGAAACATGCCGGAAATATGCAGGAATGGCCGCGGCGTCGGCAAACCGATTTCAGCGCCGGCGCGATCTTTCTTGTGCAAAGCGAGGCAGAAATCGAACAGTCGCGGCTGCTGCTGCCGGATCAGCCTTGCCAGGCCGATGGTGGCCCGCACGTCTGACAGCGCATCATGCGCGGCTTCATGGCTGAGGCCGTTGGCGGCGGTCAGGTGTTCCAGGCGAAAACTCGGCCGGCCCTCATCGTTGAGCGGCCACTGGATGCCCTCCGGGCGCAGGGCATAGGCGGTGCGCACCACGTCCAGGATATCCCAGCGGCCGCATTGGTTCTGCCATTCGCGCGCATAGGGATCGATCAGGTTGCGCCAGAACAGGAAGCGGGTGACCTCGTCATCGAAGCGGATCGTGTTGTAACCGACGCCTATGGTGCCGGGTTCGGAAAACGCTTTTTCGATCTGCGCCGCGAACTGGTGCTCGGGGACCCCACGTTCCAGGCACAGCTGCGGCGTGATGCCGGTGATCAGGCAGGATTGCGGATCCGGCAAAAAATCATTTGCTGGTTGGCAATACAACATGATCGGCTCGCCGATCTCGTTCAGTTCGGCATCCGTGCGGATCGCCGCAAATTGTGCCGGGCGGTCGCGCCGCGGTTGGACGCCGAAAGTTTCGTAGTCGTGCCAGAGGAAGGTATGTGTGGACATTGAGGCTCAGGTGCGTGCTTAGGTGCGTAATTAAGTGCTTAACAACAGCAGGAGGTGCAGCAGTTTACAGTCATCTTTCCAAGCCTGTATAGCAGTTTTACAACGCTTTAGGCCAAATCGTAAGTCAGGTTCAAACGGGGCTTTAGCCCCTTAAATTCACAAAACTGATAACAGCTATTGGCAATCGAAATTGGATAATTGATGGGGAAACGCTATTCTGATTGTGCGACGCAACAATTGGCTTGCGGTGAACGCAAAACGAAAGAGGAATACATCATGTCTACAATGACCATCAGCAACAGTTCCAGCATTTCCCGTCCAGCCGCTTCGGTGCAAACCGCCGGCGTCCTGACCAGCATCGCCGCTTTTTTCAAGCGTGTCGGCAATGCCTACGAGCGTTCGGAAGCAGCACGCAAGGAAGCTTACCTGGCAGAAGCCGTCGACCTGTACGACCTGGAATACCGCATGCAGCGCCTGGACCGTGAAAGCGCCCAGACTGCAGCATGGATCAAGGGTTTCTAAGCATCACGTCGGGTATTACGGCAGCTGAATGCCGGCAGCAAGCTGCAAGTGTTTGCAGCAAAAAGTAGTTTCAGTATCGAGCAGCAGTTCGCTGCAGCAGTTCGTCTATATCGCTGCGTAGCAGTCGGGCATCCCGCCGGCATTGGCCGTCAGAACGGGTTGCCCTGCTGCTCACACAGCGCATGTCTTGTCACATATCTCGGCTACAAATTCAGTTCGATTCCGTCAACAGCGTGAAATGCTCGACGGTTGGCGCCACTGCAAAAAACGGCCCGACCAGCGCGCGCCATTCGGCAAATGCCGGCGATTCGCGAAAATCCACAGTATGGTTTTCCAGCGTTTGCCAGGAAATCGTCAGCACATAACGTTCCGGCGACTCAATTCCCTTGTGTATCTTGAAACCGGCAAATCCCTTGGCTTTGCTGATGACTTGTTCGATTCCGCGCTGGATGGCGGCGTCGAATTCCTGTTGTTTACTTGGCTGGATGCGGATATCGGCTAATTCGAGAATCATGGTGTTTCCATCTTGATTGGTTGGCGGAACGGGAATTGTCGCATTTTTAGACAAAACAGGCGGCAATCAACCTTTGTGGATTCCTCGCTCATTGACTATGCTGAATGTATACACAGTCACAGGAGGCCATCATGTTGGGTAGACAACGACTTTATTTCATGTTGCCGGACGTTTCCAGTGCACGCAGCACGCTTGATGAATTACTGCTGGCCAGGGTGGGGATTCGGAACATTCACTTCTGGGCTGCCGACGGCAAACTGCCGGCGGATATGCCGGAGGCCAATGTGCTTCATAAAACCGACCTTGCCAACGGTGCTGAGATCGGTCTGCTGGCAGGCGGCTTGATAGGTTTGTTGCTGGGCATGTGGCTGGTGTATTTTCCACCCGAATGGGTGCACCTGAACTGGCTGGCGCTGGTAGCGCTGACGCTGGCCGGCGCGGTGCTCGGCAGCTGGATGTCGGGCATGGCGGCAGCGGCGCTGCCCAACTCCCGCCTGAAAGCGTTCCATGCCGGGATCGACGAGGGCAAGATACTGCTGCTGGTCGATGTGCCTTTCAAACGGGTGCCGGTGATAGAGGAGCTGATTGAAAAGCGTCACCCGGAAGCTGCTTTCTCTGGAGTCGAAAAGCATCTTCCTGTCTTCCCGTAATTGCATCGGACTAGCGACAAAAAAACACCGGCCATCGTGCCGGTGTTTTTTTGCGGCGTTTTATGTGAATCTTTATGTAAACCGCAATACATTTCTTCCTCGCCGCGATTGTTATTTTGCGGCGGGCTTCGTACACTAGCTTCCGGTAAAAAAACAAAACAACAATCAGAGAGGAAATTCATGGCGGCTTCTTATTTTCCCAAATGGCGCCTGCGCGCCAGCACCGCGGACGGGCAGGGCCAGGTCATCGCAGCCGACGAGCGTTTGCCGTGGCCGCAGACTTTTGCCATGGGAGTGCAGCACGTTGTGGCGATGTTCGGTTCGACCGTGCTGGCGCCGCTGCTCATGGGTTTCGATCCGAACCTGGCGATTTTCATGTCGGGCATCGGCACCTTGCTGTTCTTTGTGCTGGTCGGCGGCCGGGTGCCGAGTTATCTCGGCTCCAGCTTTTCGTTCATCGGCCTGGTCATCGCTGTCAGCGCTTACGGCGGCCACGGCCTTAATCCGAATCTCGGCGTGGCGCTGGGGGGCATTATTGCCTGCGGCGTGCTGTACGCGCTGATCGGCCTGCTGGTGATGGCGATCGGCACACGCTGGATCGAAACCTTGATGCCGCCGGTGGTCACCGGCGCGGTGGTGGCGGTGATCGGCTTGAACCTGGCGCCGATTGCGGTCAAGGGCGTCAGCGGCAACAATTTCGATGCCTGGATGGCGCTGGGGACGGTGTTGTGCGTAGGCGGCGTCGCCGTGTTTGCGCGCGGCATGTTGCAGCGCCTGCTGATCCTGGTCGGACTGATGCTGGCCTATGTGATTTACGCCGTGCTGACCAACGGCGCCGGCCTCGGCAAGCCGATTGACTTTGCGATTGTCGCCAACGCCGCATGGTTCGGCATGCCGCATTTCTCGGCGCCGGTATTCAAGGCCGACGCCATGGCTTTGCTGGCGCCGATCGCCATCATCCTGGTGGCGGAAAACCTCGGCCATATCAAGGCGGTGGCCGCCATGACCGGGCAGAACCTGGATAAATACATGGGGCGCGCCTTTGTCGGCGACGGCCTGGCGACAATCGCATCGGGCAGCGTCGGCGGCACCGGCGTCACCACTTACGCCGAGAATATCGGCGTGATGGCTGTCACCAAGATCTATTCTACGCTGGTGTTTGTGGTCGCTGCCTGCCTGGCGATCATCCTGGGCTTTTCACCGAAATTCGGCGCCGTGATCCAGACCATTCCTGGCGCGGTGCTGGGCGGCGTATCGATCGTGGTGTTCGGCCTGATCGCCGTCTCGGGTGCACGCATCTGGGTCGAGAACAAGGTGGACTTTTCCGACAACCGCAACCTGATCGTGGCGGCAGTGACCCTGGTGCTGGGGGCTGGCGACTTTACCCTGAAGCTTGGGCAATTCTCGCTGGGTGGCATCGGTACCGCGACTTTTGGTGCGATCATCTTGCACGCTCTGCTGCGGCAGAGGAAAGCTTAAGGTAGATTATTAGTTCGTCAGGCAACCAGAATTTCATGGCAGCGTGGGGCCGTTCAGTCAACAACAGCGCGGCCCCGCCTGCGTTTACACTAGATTTCCGCCGACGCCAGTGCGGTGAAATTCTGGATTCTTACCGCGCCGTCAGGAAACCAGGCGATGATTTCCAGTTCGCCGCCCATTGCTTCAATATGAGCGCGCAGCGAGGAAATATACATATCGGCGCGGCGTTCAAGTTTGGCAATTGCCGGTTGTTCGACATGCAGCACTTCGGCCAAGGCCTTTTGCGACAGGCCTCGAGCGCGCCGCAACTCATGCAATGGCATTTCCTCGAGCAAAGCGTGGAATTTGGCATTCGCGCGCGCGCGCGAGGCCGGCGACATCTTGGCCTCCAGTTCAGAGAATTTCTTGGTCATCTGAGGGTCCTTCCTTTCGTAATGCAGCTAAATGTTCGTCATATAGGCGATCTGCAAGCGGCACATGTATGTCATACCAGCGCCGGTTGCCGGTTTTGTCGCCTCCTAACAGCAAGATCGCGCAGCGACGCGGATCAAAAGCGAACAAGGTGCGATAGGGGCGACCCGCGTGCTGAGTGCGCAGCTCTCGCATGTGTGAATGCTTGGAGCCATGCACTCCACTTGTGTAAGGGAAGCGCAAATCCGGTCCCAGTAGTTGTAGCAATTCAACACTCGCATGGACTGACTCTTGTTCATCCTCAGTTAAGGATTGCCACCAGTTGTCGAATTCGTCGGTATATTCAATTTCCCATTCCATTCAAGTATTCCATAAAAGGTATATTCCATCAACGGAATATACGATGTCTTTTGACGACCCAAAGAAAAACGACCCGCCACATGTGTGAGCGGGTCGTTTAGTCTAATCAGCAAGCCAAGTAGCCGGACAGCAGGAAAATCTTAAAAGTTCGTCTCTGATTTCAGGTTTGCCCGGCGATCTTTGTCGTGGCTGCGGCAACAACCGCGGGTTTGAGTTCCGCCTGCAGACTTTTCATCAGGCACACCATATATAGCACCAGCACCATCGAGAACGGCAACGACGCCAGCACGATCGTGGTTTGAATCGCGCTGATGTTATCCGCAAACATCAGGCCGACCGTTACCGCCATGATCAGCGCCGACCAGAAAATCCGCAGCCAGTGCGGCGCATCGGCATCGTTGTCGCTATCACTGCGGTTGCTGCGCACCGACAGGTTGGCCAGCATCACGGCGCCCGAGTCGGCCGGCGTCAGGAACAGCACGAAGCCGACGAAAATCGCCACGCCTGACATGGCCGTGCCGAACGGGTAGTGCGCCAGCAGCTTGTACATGGTCATGGCTGGCTGTTCCAGCGCGGTACGGCTCAGTTCTGCAGCGCCATGGTTGATCAACAGATCCAGGGCGCTGTTGCCGAACACCGAAAGCCATACCAGGGTGAACGCCAGCGGCAGCAGCAATACGCCGGTCACCACTTCGCGAATGGTGCGGCCGCGCGAGATGCGGGCAATGAACAGGCCGACGAATGGCGCCCAGGAAATCCACCAGGCCCAGTAGAACAGGGTCCACTTGCCGAGCCAGTCGCTGGGACGGTCATAGGCATACAGGTCAAAAGTCTTGCCGACGAAATTGCTGACATAGTCGCCGAGATTCTGGATCAGGGCATTCAGCAGGTGCAGCGTCGGTCCCATCGACAAGGTAAAGATCAGCAGGCTGGCAAACAGCACTACGTTCAGATTCGACAGGCGGCGGATCCCGGTCTCGATGCCTGAGATTGCCGCCAGCGTCGCCACTATCGTCATCACGATGATTACTGCCAGCAGCGTGCTGTGGCTGTTCTGCAGGCCGAACAGATGTTCCAGGCCGGCGCTGATCTGCAGCGAACCGATGCCGAGGTTGCTGACCAGGCCCAGCACGGTCACCACGATGCCGAAACAATCCACGGCGTGGCCGGCCGCGCCGTGGACGCGTTCGCCGAGCAGCGGATAGAGGGCGGTGCGCAAAGCCAACGGTTGCTTGTGGCGATAGGCAAAGTAGCCCAGCGCAACGGCGATCAGGGCATAGATGGCCCAGCCGTGCAGGCCCCAGTGCAGGAAGGTCAGCGTCATCGCCTGGCTGGCCGCCGCCGGCGTTGCCGCTGCGCCTTGCGGCGGATACAGGTAATGCGTCAAGGGTTCGGAGGCGCCGAAGTACAGCAGGGAAATGCCGATGCCGGAGGAGAACAGCATGCCGGCCCAGGCGCCGTAACTGAAGGCTGGCTGTTCGTCGTCAGCTCCCAGTTTTATTTTGCCGTAAGGCGATATCGCCAGCCAGATGATGAAGCCGAGGTAAGCAGCCACTACCAGCATGTAGTACCAGCCGAAACTGTTGGCCAGGGTCACTTGTGCGCTCGACAGCCAGGCGGTGGATGCCTGCGGGAAAGCGATGATGACGATGGTGAAGGCGATGATCAGCAGCGCTGACGAGAAAAAGACCGGGCGGTTGAGCCTGGTCGCGTTCGCCGGCTGGGCTGCGATGGCGGCAGAGGCGCTCATTTGATCTGCCCGCAGTGCACTGGGATAGCTGAATGGCTTGACTGTCTCATTATTTCTACACGTGTTTGATGTTGCATTTAAATAAACCTCATTCCGATTCTATTGCCGGGTTCTGACTTGATGTTGTTCTTAAAAAGAAAACATTTATTGCTGCCGAGAGCCTAAACTTAAATTGATTGAACGTCCAATCAATTTAAATTATACTGATTTCACGCAGCGGATGGGTAGACCGCTTTCCGCGAACGCAATGGGAGAGTGAGTTGAGGAAAAGAAACGAGATGCTGCCATTGCGCCGCAAGCAGCTGATCCAGGCCACGCTGGAAGTGATCGACCGGGTCGGCCTGGCAGACGCCACGATTGCCCTGATCGCCCGGCAGGCGGGTTTGTCGACCGGCATCATCAGCCACTATTTCGGCGATAAAAGCGGTTTGCTGGAAGCCACCATGCGTCAGATCCTGCACGACCTGAGCGCGGATACCCGGCGGCGGCGCGACGAGCTTGGAGAAGGCAGTGCCGCCGCCCACCTGCGCGCCATTGTCGACGCCAATTTCAACGACAGCCAGGTCAGCGGCCCGGTCATGAAAACCTGGCTGGCGTTCTGGTCTTCCAGCATGCACCAGGAATCGCTGCGCAGATTGCAGCATGTGAATGACCAGCGCCTGCGTTCCAACCTGTGCTGCCAGTTCCTGCGTGAACTGCCGCTGGCACAGGCACGCCAGGCCGCACGCGGACTGGCCGCCATGATCGATGGCTTATGGCTGCGCGGCTCCCTCGCCGGCACGGCTTTCGATGCCGATGCGGCTCGCCGGCTGGCTTACGAATACCTGGATTACCAACTGGCAAAGAACAGCGGCCCAAAAGACGCGGCCTGATCTTTGATCTATCTGACAGCAACCTATTGAGGAGAATTTGCATGCCTGTTTTCAAGCAACAACAACTTTACATCGGCGGCCGCCGTGTCGACGCCAGCGGCAGCGATACCTTCCAGACCATCAATCCCGCCAATGGCGAAGTGCTGGCCGAAGTCCAACGCGCCACCAAGGAAGACGTCGACCGCGCCGTTGCCAGCGCCAGGCAGGGCCAGCGCATCTGGGCTGCGCAAACTGCGATGCAGCGCTCGCGCGTGCTGCGCCGCGCGGTAGCCATCCTGCGTGAACGCAATGACGAACTGGCTGAACTGGAAACCCTGGACACCGGCAAGGCCTTGTCGGAAACCCGTGCAGTCGACATCGTCACCGGCGCCGACGTCCTCGAATACTATGCCGGCCTGGTGCCGTCGATTGAGGGCACGCAAATCCCGTTGCGCGAAAGTTCATTCGTCTACACCCGCCGCGAACCATTGGGCGTGGTGGCCGGCATCGGCGCCTGGAATTATCCGATCCAGATCGCCCTGTGGAAATCGGCGCCGGCGCTGGCGGCAGGCAATGCCATGATTTTCAAGCCGAGCGAAGTGACGCCGCTGAGCACGCTCAAGCTGGCTGAAATCTACGCCGAAGCAGGCTTGCCTGATGGCGTCTTCAATGTCCTCACCGGCAGCGGCCGCGAAGTCGGTACCTGGCTGACCGAGCACCCCGGCATCGAAAAAATCTCCTTCACCGGCGGCACTGCCACCGGCAAGAAGGTGATGGCGAGCGCTTCCAGTTCCACCCTGAAGGAAGTGACCATGGAACTGGGTGGCAAGTCGCCGCTGATCGTGTTTGCCGACGCCGACCTGGAACGCGCCGCCGACGTCGCCGTCATGGCCAATTTCTACAGCTCCGGCCAGGTCTGCACTAACGGTACCCGCGTCTTCGTGCACAGCTCGATCAAGCAGGCGTTCGAAGCCAAGGTGCTGGAGCGGGTGGCGCGCATCCGCCTCGGCATGCCGCTCGACGCCAATACCAACTTCGGCCCGCTGGTCAGCTTCCCGCACATGGACAGTGTGCTGTCCTACATCGAATCCGGCATCTCCCAGGGCGCACGCCTGCTGGCCGGCGGCAAGCGAGAAATCAACGGCGCTTTTGCCCAAGGCGCGTTCGTGCAGCCGACCGTGTTCACCGATTGCCGTGACGACATGAAGATCGTGCGCGAAGAAATCTTCGGCCCGGTCATGTGCATCCTCGGCTTTGAAGAAGAAGATGAAGTGATCCGCCGCGCCAACGATACCGAATACGGCCTGGCGGCCGGCTTGATGACGGAAAACCTGAGCCGCGCGCATCGCGTCATCCATCAGCTGGAAGCCGGCATCTGCTGGATCAACACCTGGGGCGAATCGGCGGCGGAAATGCCGGTTGGCGGCTACAAGCAATCCGGCGTCGGCCGCGAAAACGGCTTGACCACGCTGGAACATTACACCCGCATCAAATCGATTCAAGTGGAACTGGGCGCCTATACCTCGGTGTTTTAAGAAAACGTCGCGTCTTATCACGATACCGCACCCTGCCGCGTGAGCGGCAGCGGCAAGCAAGGAGCATCATGCAACAAGCAAAAGAATACGATTACATCATCATCGGCGCCGGTTCGGCTGGCAATGTGCTGGCCACCCGCCTGACGGAAGACGCCGACACCACGGTGCTGCTGCTGGAAGCCGGCGGCCCCGACTACCGCTTCGATTTCCGCACCCAGATGCCGGCGGCGCTGGCGTTTCCGCTGCAGGGGCGGCGTTACAACTGGGCTTATGAAACCGATCCCGAACCGCACATGAACAACCGCCGCATGGAATGCGGCCGCGGCAAAGGGCTGGGCGGTTCGTCGCTGATCAACGGCATGTGCTACATCCGCGGCAATGCGCTGGATTACGATCATTGGGCCAAACGGGAAGGGCTGGAAAACTGGTCTTACCTGGATTGCCTGCCTTACTTCAAGAAAGCCGAAACGCGCGACATCGGCGGCAACGACTACCACGGCGGCGATGGCCCGGTCAGTGTGACCACGCCGAAGAGCGGCAACAACGTGCTCTACCATGCGATGGTGGAAGCCGGCGTGCAAGCCGGTTATCCGCGCACCGACGACCTCAACGGCTACCAGCAGGAAGGTTTCGGTCCGATGGACCGCACCACCACGCCGCAGGGACGGCGCGCCAGCACTGCGCGCGGCTACCTGGACCAGGCGCGGGCACGGCCTAACCTGAGCATCGTCACTCACGCTTTGACGGATCGCATACTGTTTTCCGGCAAGCGCGCCGTCGGCGTCGCCTGGCTGCATAACGACCAGCCGCAGACCGCGCAAGCGCGGCGCGAAGTGCTGCTCTGCTCCGGCGCAATCGCTTCGCCGCAAATCCTGCAGCGCTCCGGCGTCGGCCCGGCTGCGCTGCTGCGCCAGCACGACATTCCGCTGGTGCTGGACTTGCCCGGCGTCGGCGCCAATCTGCAGGACCACCTGGAGATCTACCAGCAATACGAATGCAAGCAGCCGGTATCGCTGGCGCCGGCCTTGAAACCTTGGAACCAGCCGCAAATCGGCGCCGAATGGCTGCTGATGGGAACCGGCATCGGCGCCAGCAACCAGTTCGAAGCGGGCGGTTTCATCCGCAGCGACGACAGTTTCGAGTGGCCGAACATCCAGTATCACTTCCTGCCGGTAGCGATCAACTATAACGGCAGCAATCCGATCAAGGTACACAGCTTCCAGGCCCACATGGGTTCGATGCGTTCGCCCAGCCGCGGCCGTATCCACCTGCGCTCGAAAGATCCGCGCCAGCATCCGAGCATTCTGTTCAACTACATGTCGACCGAACAGGACTGGCAGGAATTCCGCAACGGCATCCGTATCACGCGCGAGATCATCACCCAGCAAGCCTTGTCCGCCTATGCCGGCCGCGAAATCTCCCCGGGTGTGCAAGTGCAGAGTGATGCCGAACTGGACGCCTTCGTGCGCCAGCATGCGGAAACCGCCTTCCACCCATCCTGTTCCAACGCCATGGGCTACGACGAGATGGCGGTAGTGGATAACCAGGGACGGGTGCACGGCCTGGATGGTCTGCGGGTAGTGGACGCCTCCATCATGCCGCTGATCACCACCGGCAACCTGAACGCGCCGACCATCATGATTGCGGAAAAAATCGCCGACTGCATCCGTGGCCGGCAACCGCTGCCGCGGCTGGAAGTGCCTTACTACGTCGCTGGCGACAGGCCTGCGCGGCAGGGCTGACCCGAGTTTCGATTGCGGCGGCCCAGCAGATGCCGCCGTCACTTGCCATTGATTCCTACAGACCAGGTTAGCCGTCGTGCCGACCTGGATCTTATCGTTGCGTTGCGCCAGTTGTTATAGGTGCTTTGCACATGCCTGCTTCCTACATTCCTTAGATCTGCTACTCAATAGCCGCGTTACAGTTGGCCTTCCCACATCGATGGGCAGCCGCGATCTCTGCGATATCGGTGGTGCCTATCCATTTTCCAGGAGGGCAGACCATGTTTGTTTCATTTTTTCCCACCAGCATTCGTGAAGTTGTGCCAAGACACGCCGGGTCATGGCTGGTCAAGTTGATGCTGTTGATGACCCTGATGATTACCGTGTCCGGCTCGACAGCGGCTGCGGCGCCGGCATCTCTGGACAAAACCCGGCAAGCTCAGCTTGAAGCCCAGCTGACGGGCGAGCTGCAACGCGTTGTCAATGCGCAGCGGCGCATCGAGGGGCAAGGGCGGGATGTTGCCGTCAGCGCCAGATTCGTCCGTGATAACAGGCAACAACTCGGACTGGTAATTGATTTGAGCGAGACGTATGTGCCGCGTGTATTTGGTGCTGAGATGGAAGATCTGGAACATGAACTAAGCACGGTATGTCATCAACTGCTACGAGATATAGTCGTTGTTAGAAACGTGGAATTTCGTTATGGGGGCAAAGATGTCTACCACTATTTTCCTGAGCAACTTGAGGAAGATAAGCAGGCTAGAACTGTCAGTGCGGCTTCCGCCTGGCCAATGGCTGCAGCTACCGTGGTGACGGCATCTGGTCATGGTATCTATTATCACTACGGATTCAAAGACTGGCGAGCTCAGCGTGATCCGAGTAATGGCATTGTCGAAGACTTCCTCACCCCAAATTATGCAACGGAGCTGTCGCTTTGGCTGAGCAGGCGTAGCGAAGCTGCGAGCCACTTCCCGCGTTCAACGTCTTCTGATGAGCATGAACCTAGCAGCCAACCATGGAGTAATGTTGGAGCGCGCTATCATTTACGAGCAATGTATCCGGATAGGCCAGAGATTTGGCATTCGTTGCCGAATGCTTCTGATAATTTGCGAGAGCGGAATGAAGATATCCGCAGCAGACCGTTATTTGCCAATGTCATTGGGGCAAATGCTCTCTTCCACATGCATACCAATGCCGCTAATGATGCGGCTGCTTCCGGAGCATCTGCGTTTTTCCAGACAGGACGTGTGAAGGATCAGCAACTGGCTGACAATATTCTTTGTTACATGAAGGAGCTGATTCAAGCGAAGGATTCGTATAAAAATTATAAAGTATCGAGTAAGGCGAGTGGAGGAAATTATGCGGAGAATCGATTGGCAACCATGCCCTCGGTCATCATTGAAGCGGGCTTCCATACCAATCCCAGCGATGCTGCAGCACTCAAGGACCCGGTATTTCGGACGGCGGCGATGAAAGGTGTAGAAAAAGGTTACCGGCTCACTGCTGAAGACAAGGGCTGTGAACCATTCAAGATTGACCGCATTCCGGATGCGAGCGGCATGCAGAACACCTACATTCCGGTCGAGGTGCATTACCAAGGGTATCCGCAGTTTGCGGTGACAGCGAAAGTGGAAGTCGTGAGCTGCCCGAGCGGCTGGATTTGCAGCGGCGGCGAACTGGAGTATCTGGACCAGGAGGATACGCCGCTGGTCTATGAAGTCATGTGTAACGGCATATCGTGGTCACCGGCGACTTTCCGCTTCAAGACCAGTCTGAGTGACCTGGATGGCGTCAGCCCCGCCGCGGTTGAACATAATATGACTTGCCTGCCGCCAGGGATTCGGAGCAACAGCGGGACAGACGAGAGGCCAAGCATCAGCGTCCGCCCGCAAAAGACACTTTAAAAAGACCCTTTAATAAGCGCCCATGAAGTCGCGCTTGCCGACTTCCACGCCGTTATGGCGCAGGATGTCATAAGCGGTGGTCACGTGGAAGAAAAACTGCGGCAGGCCGTAACCCAGCAGGTAAGTCTGGCCGGTCAGCTTCTTTTCTTTCGGCGTGCCGGGACGCAAGACGATTTCCAGCGTTTCGCTGCCGTCGATTTGCGCCGCGGTCAGGCCGTCGATGAATGCCAGCGTCTTCTGAACGCGCGCATGCAGATCGGCGAATGTCAGTTCGCTGTCTTCATAAGAAGGTACTTCGGCGCCGGCCAGGCGGGCCGGCACGCTCTTGGCGAAATCGGCGGCGATCTGAACCTGGCGCAGCAGCGGGAACATGTCGGGGAACAGGCGTGCCTGCAGGAAAGCATTGGGATCGATTTTCTTTTCGGCGGCGTGCGCTTCGGCTTTTGCCAATACGTCGTTGAGTGCGCTCAGCATCTGCTTGAAGACGGGAATCGAGGCGCTGTACATGGAGATTGTCATGGGTGTTCCTTGGTTGGTGATGGCTTGGTGTCCGGGAAGGGTGGCGTGATTATAGTGCTTGCATGCGGAGTCCGCTGCAACTGTCCCATATCCTTAAAGTCCCAGCAGTCTTTTCTTGGTGCTGATCCATTCCGAACGCGAAATCAATCCCTGCTTGTACTGCTCCGCCAGCCTGTCCAGTTGCTCAAAATCCACGGGCGCACGGGTGACCGCCTGGGAGGCCGCGATTTTTTTCTCGATCGCGGTTTTCAGGTTGGCGAATTTAGTGAATTGCCTGTGGTTGAACAGCACCGTATTTTCGTCGCTGGCCGCGCGGATCAGGGTGTCGTCGCTTTGTTTGCCATGGCTCAGGTAAAAACGGATATAGCCATTGGTCAACAGGCCAGGCAACTGGATGCGGACCGAGCTCAGGGCCGCGACCGGGATGTCTTTTTCACTATTGCGGGACTGCGTCAGGCGCGCCATGGCGCCGGCGCGTTTTATCTGGACGCGGTCGCTGAGCAAGGTTACCTGGCCGTTGATGCCGCGCACCTGCATCTCTACCTGTATGACTGCCTGGTTCACGTCTGCTGCTTTCTGGTTCACGATTGTTTCAAGTTCGTCTCAAACGATGATTATTGTTGTCTATGCATCACATAATGTAACACCGCGGCCAGAATGGATAAAGACGCCGGACCGGATTTACGGTGCGACGTCTTTGTCTTCAGCTGCCAGGCCTGTTACCCGAATCTGTTACTTGATCCAGCTGTCCTTCAAGGTAACAGTCCGGTTGAATACCAGCTTGCCCGGCTGCGAATCAACCCGGTCGGCGATGAAGTAGCCGTGCCGTTCGAACTGGTAGCGCTGCTCCGGCTGGGCATCTTTCAGGCCGGGCTCGAGGTAGGCGGTGATCACTTTCTTGGCGTCCGGGTTCAATGCCGCCTTGAAGTCCTTGCCGCCGGCGTCCGGATGCGGATCAGTGAACAGGCGGTCGTACAGGCGTACTTCGGCCTCGATCGCATGCGCCACGCTGATCCAGTGAATGTTACCTTTAACCTTGTAGTTGGCGCTGCCTTCGGTGCCGCTCTTGCTGTCCGGGAAATAGGTGCAATGGACCGCAGTCACCTTGCCATCCGCATCTTTATCAAAGCCGGTGCATTCGACTACATAACCATGGCGCAGGCGCACCCGGCTGCCCGGCTTGTCGGCAATCGGCGGGAACAGGCGGAAATAGCCTTTGACCGGCGTTTCCATGAAATCTTCCTGTTCTATCCACAGCGTCTTGCTGATCGGGAAGTGGCGCAACGCCGTGGCGTGTTCCGGATGCGCAGGCGGATAGACCGGCGCATGGCAGGCCACGGTTTCGCCTTCGGGAAAATTGTCAATGATCAGCTTCAGTGGCTGCAGCACGGCGCTGGCGCGTGGCGCCTTGGGATCGAGATCTTCGCGCAGGGCGCCTTCCAGCGAACTCATGTCGATCCAGCCGTCGGACTTGGTGACGCCGGTGCGGTCGCAGAACAATTGCAGCGATTCCGGTGTAAAGCCGCGGCGCCGGATGCCGACCAGGGTGGGCATGCGCGGATCGTCCCAGCCGTCGACGATGCCTTCGTCCACCAGCTGGCGCAGCTTGCGTTTGCTGGTGATCACGTAGGTCACGTTGAGGCGCGAGAATTCAAACTGGTGCGGCACCGGTTTTTGCAGGAAACCGGCGCTGCTCAGGTGCTCCAGCAGCCAGTCGTAGAACGGGCGGTGGTCCTGGAATTCCAGGGTGCAGATCGAATGCGAAATGTTTTCCAGCGCATCGGAAATCGGATGCGTGTAGTCGTACATCGGATAGATGCACCATTTGTCCCCGGTACGATGGTGATGGGCATGGCGGATCCGGTAGATGGCGGGGTCGCGCAGGTTCATGTTGGGCGACGCCATGTCAATCTTGGCGCGCACGATATGTTCGCCATCCTTGAATTCGCCGGCTTTCATGCGGCGGAACAGGTCCAGCGATTCCTCGGCCGAGCGGTTGCGGAACGGCGAATCCTTGCCTGCTTCGCCGAAATTGCCGCGGTTGGCGGTCATCTGTTCGGCGCTTTGACTGTCGACGTAAGCCAGGCCGGCGGTAATCAGGTATTCCGCCATTTCATACAGCTTGTCAAAATAGTTGCTGGCGAAGTACAGGTGTTCGCCGGTGTTGTCTGTCCAGTCGAAACCCAGCCAGCGCACGCTGTCGATAATGGTGTCGACGTATTCCTGTTCTTCTTTTTCAGGATTGGTGTCGTCGAAACGCAGGTGGCAGCGGCCGGCATAGTCGCGCGCCAGACCGAAGTTGACACAGATCGACTTGGCGTGGCCGATATGCAGATAGCCGTTGGGCTCCGGCGGAAAACGGGTGACCACTTGCGGCAACGGCTGACCTTGGCTGTCCTTGCGTTCGGCGTAGGCGCCGGCGGTCAGGTCGGTTTCGATGATGCCGCGCAAGAAATTGGACGAGGCTGGTGCAGGTGGGGTGTGGCCGTTGGTGTGATCGTTGCTCATGGAGGATCTATATGTACGCTTTGCGCTTTGCTGAATAAGGATGTGTGACTCATTTTACCGTAGCGTGGCGCTTTGCAGGAGCGGCCGGAGGGATTTTGTTGCACTGCGGTCCGGCGGCTGGCAAAGGCAGGCGGGCAAGAGACATTTGTTGTCATAAATGCTATCGCAAACTGCCTCCCGGATGACCGTTGTCAGTTACATCTGCCTGAACAGATGGGCGAATACGCGGCTGACCGCCAGGCTTTCGCTGCGGCCGCGCAGCTTCAGCGACAACTTTCCGCTTTCGTCGCGGGTCGCCAGCTGGATGAACTGGTGATTGACGATGGTGCCGCGATGCACCTGCCAGAACTGCCGGCTGTCGAGCTGCGGCAGCAATTCCTTGAGGCTGGTGCGTATCAGCGATTCGTGCTCGGCAGTGACTACATTGATGTATTTGTCGGTGGCTTCGAAATAGATGACCTCGCCGATCGGGATCATGCGGATCTGGTTGCCGACCGCGGCCCGGATCATGGTCAGCGGCTCTGCGCTGGCCTTGGGCTGCATATTGCGCAATTGGCCGATCAGGTTGTCCAGCGCTGCATTGCCGTCGCCGTTCTGCTGCAGGCGTTGCTGCAGGCGGGCGATGGTCTTGCCCAGGCGAGCGTCGCTGATCGGTTTCAGCACGTAATCGGCGGCGGCCTGCTCGAAGGCGCTGACTGCATATTCGTCATAGGCGGTGACAAACACGATCAGCGGAAAGGCTTCGTTCTCCGGCCATTCCTCGGCCAGTTCCTGGGCTGCTTCGAGCCCGGTCTTGCCGGGCATCTTGATGTCCAGGAACAGGATGTCGGGACGCTGCCTGAGGGTTTGCTCGACTACCGCCTGGCCGTTGTCGACGCTGGCGATGATCTGCAGCTCCGGCCACAGGCGCTGCAGGGCTTGCTGCAGTGCAGCCGCCAGGATCGGTTCGTCTTCGGCTATCAGGGCACGCAAATTGGATGAGTTGGTCATGGCGGGATGGGTAACTGGAGTTGAGCGACAACGCCGTGCGGCAGCTTGGGTTTCAGGGTCAGGCTGGCCTGGGCCCCGTACAGCGCCTGCAGGCGTTCATGGATATTGCTGAGGCCGATGTGGCTGGCATGGCTGGCCGGCGGCGGCTGCTGCAGCGACGACCAGGCCGTCAGCCCCAGGCCGGTGTCGCTGACGTCGAGCAGCAGCAGCTGGCCTTGGCGGCTGGCGACAACTTCGATCCGGCCGCCTTCGATCTTGGGTTCCAGTCCATGCTTGATGGCGTTCTCCACCAGCGGCTGCAGCAGCATCGGCGCTATCACGGTGCCGCGCAGGGCCGCCGGCAGCCGCAGGTCAAAGCTGAGGCGGTTGCCCATGCGCAGCGACATCAGTTCCAGGTAGGCTTCCATCAGGGCGAATTCCTGCGCCAGCGTGGTCTGTTCGATGCGCGACGAGGATAGCGAAGCGCGCAGGAAATGGATCAATTGATCCAGCATCTGCTGCGCCCGCGGCGGATCCAGCGCGATCAGGCTTTGCAGGGTAGCCAGCGTATTGAACAGCATATGCGGCTCGATCTGCGCCTGCAGCATCTGCAGTTGTGCCTGCAGTGCCTGTTTCTCGATGCCGACCGAGCGCGCTTTTTCGGTAGCTGCCTGGTTGCGCAGTTCAGCCAGCGTGCTGAGATTCCAGAAAAACAGCGTGGCGCCGATGCAGACCGACACTGTCAGGATCACCAGGCCGAGGCCGCCAAGGTTCATGTACATGGAAAAATTATCCACGGCCAGGCCGAGCATCCAGCTGGCCAGCTGGATGCCGAGGAACAGGGCGAGGCCGGAAGCAACCATTGTGAATGCGAGGAAATGCACTTTGTGCAGCGTTGCTTTGCGCTGGAACAGATAGCGGCCGGTCTGGATGAACAGCAGCGCCAGCATGCCGATGCATAGCGAAAACACCAGGTTGGTCCAGAAGAGATCGTTGATGCGCATTACATAGGTGACTATCACGGCGCAGATGACGTCGATGCCGATGTTGACGAGCAGGCTGCGCAGCAGGCGCCGGGCGAGCGGCTGGTCGTTTTGCGGCAATGAGGTGGTCGGCTTCATGCGGGAGGATTGTGGTTATGTTTGTCTAGTTCGCGTTCTATCATGCGCCGCTTCCATTGCGCGCCCGGAGCGTGCAGGAACACCGCCAAGGCGTGTGATAGTAACCCGATTCCCCAGCCTAGGATCGGCCAGAATGCCCATGCGTGGCCAGGATTTTGCAGGTAATTCAGCAGCGCCAGCCCGCTGTTGACGATCAGGTATATCGCCAGGTGCCTGAAAAAGCCGATTTTGCGTTCAACCCGGTCTTGTGCATCCTGATAACTGAGGGTGTTGTGGTTCATCGTTGTTCTCCTGTGTAGGTATGCATGAATTCTGAACGCCATGGCCCGCGGCCGACAGCAAAATGCGACGAAACCGGCTCAGGATGTCGCGAATGGCGTCCGCGGCGCGATGAACGAAATCCGGGGCAGGATCGCCGGGCGGGGTGTGCCAAACAAATCGAATCATTTAAGATGGCAGTTCAGGATCGGCAATACAGCTTCCAGTACCTTTTATGGTTGCCTGATCGTTATTCCAACGTATTTGCTTGAAAGAGAAGAGTTATGTGGCCTTATCCAAAAGTTGTCGCACATCGCGGCGGCGGCACCCTGGCGCCCGAAAACACCCTGGCTGCCATGCGCTCCGGTCTGCAGCATGGTTTCCATGCAGTGGAATTCGATGTCATGCTGGCGCGCGACGGCGTGCCGGTGCTGATGCACGACGCCGTGTTCGGACGCACCGTGCGCGGCGTCGGCAAGGTTGCCGATTTTAGCGCGGAGGAACTGACCGCAATGGACGCCGGCAGCTGGCTGGGGCCGCAATTTGCCGGCGAGCCGGTATGCACTTACCGGCAGGTGCTCGAATTCTGCCGCCGGAACGGCATCTGGATGAATGTCGAAATCAAGCCGGCCGAAGGGTTTGAGATAGAGACCGGGCGCGTGGTGGCCCAGGTCACAGAGGAGTTCTTCAGCGCCGAGGTGGCGGCACACGCAGCTCACGGGCGCGACGCCTGGGCCGATCCGGCTTTGCCTTTGTTATCGTCTTTCTCGTTTGCCGCCCTGCGCGCCGCGCAAGTCGCCGCGCCAGATATACCGCGCGGCTTCCTGACAGACGTCATCGAGGATGACTGGCAAGAACGCTTGCAGGAACTGGATGCGGTGGCGCTGCACACCAACCACAAATACCTGTCGCCGATGCAGGCGCAGGCAGTCAGCCAGGCCGGCTACGGTTTGTTTTGCTACACGGTGAATACGCCGACCCGGGCCAGGGAGATCCTGGGCTGGGGCGTGGATGGGTTTTGCACGGACCGGATCGACCTGATCGGCGCGGATTTCCCCGGTGCGCCAGGCTGAAAACCGCTTTGCAGCCGCCGCCCAAAACTGTTGGTAACTTCATGTCAACCAAATCCAGAAGCTGGCGTTAATAGAGTGCGGAACCGAGTTTCAGGCCATGTGCTCCGTGACCGGGCGAATGGTTGATTGTAGATTTCACTCGCAAAGTATCAAATAAGCACTAAATTTGCTTGTTTTTAAAATAACTGAAAGGAAGTCAAAATGAAGATCAATAAATTGCTGGCTGCCATCGTTGTCGCTGCTTTCGCTCTGCCAGTCATGGCGCAAAACGCTCCTGCAGCCGCACCTGCTCCTGCCGCACCAGCAGCCGCACCGGCCGCTGATGCAGCTGCCGCAGCGCCAGCGAAAAAAGCTGGCAAGAAACATCACCACAAGAAAAGCCACAAAATCACAGCTACACCGGTAAACAAAGGCGCTTAAATAGCGTGCAATACAACTGATACAGGCGCAAATACCGCCTTCATATCATTAAAAGCCCGCCGGAAGCGATTCTGGCGGGCTTTTTTCATGTGGCCGCGGCAGAATAGCCCGGCAGGTATCACGTATAATCAAAGGTTTGCAAAAGGACATACTTAGAGGACTTACGCAAAACTGCCCCAGCGGCGTACTCCTCCTAGCCGTACGCCGTACTGTCTTCGTCGTCGTGCCTTGCTGGGACAGTTTTGCGTAAGTCCTTATATTGTGTCCCTTGCCTTTTTCCGTTTCATTTTTTGCCCAAGAACATGAACTCAGCCGAAATCCGCGAAAAGTTTCTCAAATTCTTTGAATCCAAAGGCCACACCATTGTGCGCTCGTCGAGCCTGGTGCCAGGCAACGATCCGACATTGCTGTTTACCAATTCCGGCATGGTGCAGTTCAAGGACGTGTTCCTGGGCACCGAAAAGCGCAACTATGTGCGCGCCACCTCGGTCCAGCGCTGCCTGCGCGCCGGCGGTAAGCACAACGACCTGGAAAACGTCGGGTATACCGCACGCCACCATACTTTTTTCGAAATGCTGGGCAACTGGTCGTTCGGCGACTATTTCAAGCACGATTCGCTGGTCTGGGCCTGGGAGCTGCTGACCAAGGTGTACGGCTTGCCGGCTGACAAGCTGTGGGCCACTGTATATGAAACCGATGACGAAGCCTTCGATATCTGGCACAAGGTGATCGGCCTGCCGAAGGAGCGCATCGTGCGCATCGGCGACAACAAAGGTGCGCCGTATGCGTCGGACAATTTCTGGCAGATGGCCGACACCGGTCCCTGCGGTCCTTGCTCCGAGATTTTCTACGACCACGGTCCCGACGTCTGGGGCGGTCCTCCGGGCAGTCCGGAGCAGGACGGCGATCGCTACATCGAAATCTGGAACAACGTGTTCATGCAGTTCGACCGCCAGATCGATCCGAAAACCGGCGTCGCCACTCTGACGCCGCTGCCTAAGCAATGCGTCGACACCGGCATGGGGCTGGAGCGCCTGGCCGCTGTGCTGCAGCATGTGCACAGCAATTATGAAATCGATTTGTTCCAACGCCTGATCAAGGCTGCTGCGCGCGAAACCAATATCACCGACCTGGAAAACAATTCGCTGAAAGTGATCGCCGATCATATCCGCGCCTGTTCTTTCCTGGTGGTCGATGGCGTGATTCCAGGCAATGAAGGCCGCGGCTACGTGCTGCGCCGCATTATCCGGCGCGCGCTGCGCCACGGCCACAAGCTGGGCCAGACCAAGCCGTTTTTCTACAAGCTGGTCAAGGACCTGGTGCTGGAAATGGGTGCTGCCTATCCAGAACTGCCGGCGGCTGCCGAGCGTGTCGAGCAGATACTGAAGCAGGAAGAAGAGCGCTTTGGCGAAACCCTGGAACACGGCATGAAGATCCTGGAAGCCGAGTTGCTCAAGAATCCGAAGAAACTGAGCGGCGCCACGGCGTTTACGCTGTATGACACGTTTGGCTTCCCGCTGGACCTGACGGCGGATATCTGCCGTGAACGCGAGATCGAACTGGACGAGGCCGGTTTTGCGGCAGCCATGGAGCGCCAGAAAACAGCGGCGCGCGAAGGCGGCAAATTCAAGATGACGGCGGCTGTCGAGTACAGCGGCGACAAGACCCGTTTCGTCGGCTATGACGAGCTGGCGCATGAAGCCAAAGTGCTGGCCCTGTATGTGGACGGCAGCGCGGTACAGAAAATCGACGCTGGCCAGGATGCCATCGTGGTGCTCGACACCACGCCGTTCTATGCCGAGTCAGGCGGCCAGGTAGGCGACTGCGGCGTGCTGGAAGCAGCCGGCACCCTGTTCGAAGTGACCGATACCCTGAAAATCCAGGCTGAAGTGTTCGGTCATCACGGCAGCCTGCGCAGCGGTTCGCTGGCAGTCGGCGACACACTCAATGCCAAGGTCGATATCGCGGTGCGCAACCGCACCATCCGCAACCATTCGGCGACGCATTTGATGCACAAGGCCCTGCGCGAAGTGCTGGGCGTGCATGTGGCGCAAAAGGGTTCGCTGGTCGATGCCGACAAGACCCGTTTCGACTTCAGCCACAATGCCGCTGTCAGCGCCGATGAAATCCGCCGCATCGAAGAAATCGTCAACCGCGAAATCCTCGCCAATGTCGCTACCGAAGCGAAACTGATGTCCTTCGACGACGCCGTCGGCGCCGGCGCCATGGCCTTGTTCGGCGAAAAATACGGCGATGAAGTGCGGGTGCTGTCGATTGGTACTTCGCGCGAATTGTGCGGCGGCACCCACGTCAGCCGCACCGGCGACATCGGCCTGTTCAAGATCGTGGCTGAAGGCGGCGTTGCCGCTGGCATCCGCCGCATCGAAGCGGTGACCGGCGAAGCCGGGCTGGCGCTGGTGCAGAACCTGAGCAACCGCGTCAATGAAGCGGCGGCGGCATTGAAAGCGCAGCCGGAAGAACTGACCCAGCGCATCGCGCAGGTGCAGGACCACGTCAAGGCGCTGGAAAAGGAACTGAGCAGCCTGAAATCGAAACTGGCGGCGAACCAGGGCGACGAGCTGGTGTCCCAGGCAATCGACGTCAAGGGCATCAAGGTGCTGGCGGCGACGCTGGAAGGCGCCGATAGCGCGACCTTGCGCGAAACCATGGACAAGCTGAAGGATAAGCTGAAGACTGCCGCCATCGTCCTGGCTGCGGTGAAGGATGGCAAGGTCAGCCTGATCGCCGGCGTCACTGCCGATGCCACCGCCAAGGTCAAGGCTGGCGAGCTGGTCAATTTCGTCGCCTTGCAGGTCGGCGGCAAAGGCGGCGGCCGGCCCGACATGGCGCAAGCCGGCGGCACCGACGCCAGCGGCCTGGCGGCGGCGCTGCAAGGCGTTGCAGCCTGGGTCGGCGAGCGTGTGTAATATTTGTAAATCGTTATTTTTATGCGCCTAATGAATTGCTTTGTCTTGTTATTTTTCTTTGCAATTTGACCGCTTTTTCTAGTCAGTTGGGGACAGAGTAATTCGCCACGCTACGGTGGCTCTTAAACTCTGTCCCACAATTAATTATGAATGATTTTAAATTCTGCCCGGTTTGCGCCACTTCCCTGATCCAGCGCAACGATGAAGGCGAAGGCGGGAAGTCGCGCCTGGCCTGCCCGAAGGACACTGGACGCACTGGGACAATCCGTTGCCGGTACTGGCGGCGATTGTCGAGATCGACGGCAAGATCCTGCTGGCGCGCAATGCGGCATGGGAAGAGGGCATGTTTGCGCTGATCACCGGTTTCATGGAGCGCGATGAAACCCCGGAGCAGGGCATCGCCCGCGAAATCAAGGAAGAAACCAATCTCGACGCCGAGCAGGTCACGCTGGTCGGCGTGTATGAATTCATGCGCAAGAACGAGCTGATCATTGCCTACCACGTCAAGGCATCCGGCCAGGTCCGGCTGTCGCCGGAACTGCTGGAATACCGCCTGCTGGAACCGGTCGCATTGCGCCCCTGGCGCGCGGGTACCGGTCACGCCGTCGCCGACTGGATGCGGGCGCAGGGACTGGCGGTCGAATATGTCGAGCGGCCCTTGTTGCAGAAGGCGCAGCCTGAACCTGCCGTGAAAGCGTAAAGGCGCTCGGGCAGTAAAAAAATAACACTGCCAGGCGGCAATGACTGGGTAAAATTGCATGATTAAAATCCCCACTTGCTCTTGACCCGCCATGTTGATTATTCCGGTAGACCGTAAGCCTGACTGGAAGCGCCCGCCGCTGGTCACTATCCTGCTGGTGCTGGTCAACCTGCTGATCTATTTCGGCATCCAGTGGCACGAGCGCAGCCAGATGGAGCCTGCTGCGCACTATTACCTGGTTGAGTCGCGCCTGCCGGAATTCGAATTCCCCGCCTATGCACGTTACCTGGAAAGCGATAACAAGCCCGAGGCCGCAGCCGCCATGCGCAAGGGGCTGGAGCGCTGGCGGCTGCTGCGGGCGCGGGCCGACCTGGCCGCGGCGCGCGACGGCAAGACCGCTTCGCTGGAAAACTACGAAGCGCTGATTGAGAACTGGTACGTGCTGGACGCCGACCTGCGTTTTTCTGCCTTGATGCAGCAAGCAAAACCGGCTCTGCTGGGCACCATGGCCGCTGACGACCTGGCCGAATGGAAGGAGCAGCGCGAGCACTACATGTCGACCCGCAAACGCAGTTTCACCGAACGCTACTCATTGATCCCGGCGCAGGCGTTCGAGCGCCCGGTTACCTTGCTGACGCATATGTTCCTGCACGCCAGCGTCGAGCACGTGCTGGGCAACATGGTGTTCCTGGCGATGGTCGGTTACGCGGTCGAGATATTGCTGGGCGGCGGCTGGTACCTGCTGTTTTATCTGTTGTCGGGTTTGCTGTCGGCCGCGTTTTATCTTGTATTCCGCGGCGACAGCATGATCCTGTCGCTGGGTGCTTCAGGCGCCATTTCCGGCGTCATGGGGATGTACACCGTGCTGTACGGTTTGCGCAAGATACGTTTTTTCTACTGGTTCCTGTTTTATTTCGACTTCTTCAAGGCACCGGCATTGATCATGCTGCCGATCTGGGTCGGCAAGGAAGCCTTCGACCTGTGGTTCGGTGCAGCCTCGAACACCAATTACTACGCCCATATCGGCGGTTTGCTGGGCGGCGCCTTGCTGGCCCTCGTTTATCGCTTGCTGGCGCGGCACAGGCTGGAGCAGGCGCACGCTACCTACGTTGCTCCCGCGGACGATGACAAGCAGTTGCGTAGCTTGCAGCAGAGCGCCTATTCAGCCTTGAGCCGCCTGGATTTCGAACGCGCGCGCCGTGATTTCAGCAGCCTGGTGAACCGCACCCTGGCGCAGCAAAAAGCACCGCGACCGGACTGGCTGCTGCAATTGTTCAATCTGTCGAAACAGGCGCCGGCCGCGCCGATTTTCCACAAGACTGCCGAGATGCTGCTGCGTCTGCCGAAGGGCAGCCTGGCCGAAGACAAGATCCATCAGGTCTACCTGGATTATGTGGCGAGAGCCGAACCGCGGCCGCAGCTGAGCAGCGAGCAATCGCTGGCGGCTGCCAAGCGCTTTGCCTTGAACGGCCAGCCGCAAACCGCGGCAGCCATCCTGCAGATATTGATGGTGACTGCGCGCCAGCACCAGCAGCTGCCGCAGCTGGTGCAGTTCGTGGCGCGGGGATTCATGGCGGCCGGCATGCACGACAAGGCGCAGCATTACCAGAAACTATTGCTGCAGCAGTTTCCGTTAAGTGAGGAAAGCCGGCTGGCGACCAGTCCCGGCAATCGATACTGATCAGGTTTGCGGCGCACCCTGGGCCAAACGTTCGATCACGTTCTTGTAGCGCTGCGCTTCGTCCGCCGCCGGGTTGGTCGGCCATTGCGCGATCACGTGGTTGAACAGCGACAGGGCGCGGGCATCCTGGCGCAAGTGGTCGGACAGCAGCTTGCCGGCCAGGACCAGCACTGCCGGCACATCTTTATGACGGGCGGCCCGCTTGTGGAAGCCTGACACGATTTCCAGCGCAATCTGGTATTCGCGCACCGAAGCGGCGGCCGCGGCAATTTCCAGTACATGGTCGGGATTGTCGATCTTGAATTCAGGATCGAGCTGGCGCGCCTGGCGCCAGGCGTCGCCGATGCGGCCCGGCTTGCCCGAGCGGGCCAGCGTAAACAGATGGCGCGGCGCATATTCCAGCTGCTTGGCCTTGTCGCCCTTGAGCATCAGCAGCTTGGCGTAATGGCTCGACAATTGCGCGTTGAACTGGTCGTAGCGCAGTTCTTCCCACACCATTTCGATGGCCAGGTTGATGTCGCCGTCGCGAATCAGCGCACCGATCTGCTGCGCCAGGATTTCGTCGTCGCTCAGGGGGCGGTTCTGGCGGCTGCTGGCCAGCGCATTGACTTCAAAGTTGCGATCGGGCGCATAGCCGATCTCCTGATGGTACTGGTACATCGTATAACCCATCAGGTTGAAGCCGACCAGAGTGAAATAGGCGCAAACGAAGATGGCCAGGCCGATCAGCATGGTAATCGGCAATTTCCCGAGGAACAGCTCAATGGTGATCGGCGCGCACTGGCTGAGGATGAAGCCGAATGCCCACAGCGCCAGGTAGGGCCAGCCGCAGGCCTTGATCATCTTGAACACGTTGAACGGATTGATGGCGTCGGTAAAGCTGTGGGTATGTCCCAGCACCATGATGCTGGCCGGCAGCATCAGGTTGGCCAGGGCACTCCCCAGCAGCCCGAGGAAGGGGTGGAGATCGGCCATGATGGCGACAAAGATCCCTTGCACCAGCATCACGAAATAAAGCTTGTAGGGCGACATCTTGTGCATGTCGTCCGGCTCGTCGAAATCGGCGTAGCGCAAATTGCCGAGCGAGGTTTGCTCCAGGATCCGGAATGCCTGGCGCATCAGGTCGATCGACAGGCCCAGGCCAACCAGCACCGCGACAATCAGGATGGCCGGCGAGTAGCCGTCGTCGCCGCTCCTACCCAGCAGCCACAGGCCGCTGCCGATCAGGGCGTATACGGCAGGGCGCCAGATCAGCTGCTGTTGCAGCGGATAGAGGAAAAAAAGAGGCAAGCGCTGCCAGAACGGCGTAATGTTGTTGTAAGGATTTTGGCTAAGACTGTCCTGCATGCTGGTTCCCCGGAATGACGCGCAGAGCTGCCTTAGAGCGGCATTGGCCCCGATATTTGTTCGTTACATTTTGTTACGTCAGAAAATGAATGTTAGCATGCGAATCGAAATTTAAATTGCATTAAAGACATATTTATTTGCGGCACTGCTGTTGTAAAAATGATTGATGGTTTGTTGCGATGCGTCAAAGGGTCCTGCGTTTGGAGTAGAATCATCAAACAGCAGCAAATGTTAAAAATTTTTACATTAGAAGTGGTTATGGAATTTAATAAAGAACTCGATGCACGCGGTCTGCACTGCCCACTGCCGATTTTGAAAACCAAGAAGGCGTTGGCGGACATGCTGAGCGGTGAAGTGCTGCGTGTGTTGGCGACTGACTCCGGTTCGGTGCGCGATTTCCAGGCGTTCGCGAAGCAGACCGGTAATGATTTGCTGGAGCAGAGCGAAGAAAACCGCGAGTTCATTTTCTTCATGAAGCGCAAGTAACAAAACAAGCCGCTGTCCTGCTGCAAGTCTTTACCTCTTCATGCGTAACCAGCGTCCTGCCGGTTACGCCATCCCTTGATTTTCCTGAATTTTGCTTAATTCTTGCCAGCCTTGTCCAAGGCTGGCGCATCATATTTCCAAAGCTTTAGCCGCGCCGCGCCTGTCATGCTCTACTAAGGGCTGGCGCGATTAGTCGGTTTGCTCTAAGATTTAATAGAACGATCGTGCTAAATTTCAGCGTCGGATCGAATTCTCTCTTATAATTCCCAATTAAGATTTACGTTAACGTCAATTCAGATTTTTTATTTTCAATAAAAGGCATAACGATGAAAGTATTAGTACCAGTCAAGCGTGTCGTCGACTACAACGTCAAGGTGCGGGTCAAGTCGGACGGCAGCGGTGTAGATATTGCCAACGTCAAGATGTCGATGAATCCGTTTGACGAAATCGCGGTGGAAGAAGCCACGCGCCTGAAAGAGGGCGGCAAAGTGACTGAAGTGATCGCCATTTCCTGCGGCGTGACGCAATGCCAGGAAACACTGCGCACGGCAATGGCGATCGGCGCCGACCGCGGCATCCTGGTCGATACCGCCGATACCGACCTGCAGCCGCTGGCGGTGGCCAAATTGCTGAAGGCCGTGGCTGACAAAGAACAGCCGCAGCTGATCATCCTCGGCAAGCAGGCGATCGACGACGATTGCAACCAGACCGGCCAGATGCTGGCTGCGCTGTTGGGCTGGCCGCAAGCGACTTTTGCTTCCAAGGTCGTGCTGGAAGACGGCAAGGTCACGGTCACGCGCGAAGTCGACGGCGGCCTGGAAACCATCGCCCTGACGCTGCCGGCCATCATTACCACCGATTTGCGGCTGAACGAGCCGCGTTACGTGACGCTGCCGAACATCATGAAAGCCAAGAAGAAGACGCTGGACGTGTTCAAGCCGGCCGACCTCGGCGTGGACGTCGCACCGCGCCTGAAGACATTGAAGGTAGTGGAGCCAGCCAAGCGCAGCGCCGGCATCAAGGTGCCTGACGTGGCGACCCTGGTCGCCAAGCTGAAGAATGAAGCCAAGGTCCTGTAAACGATTGCAGAACCGGATTGCAGAATCGGATTGCAAAACCGGCGAATTTCCAAACCACTATTCAAGAACCAAGCGTAACGCCGCGGCATTGCCGACACGATGCAGGCGAGCGCACATAAATCAGGAGCCCACATGACAGCCTTAGTCATCGCTGAACACGATAATGCCTCATTAAAAGGCAGTACTCTCAATACCGTCACCGCCGCCAGCCAATGCGGCGGCGAAGTCCATGTCCTGGTCGCAGGCAGCAATTGCGGCGCAGCCGCTCAAGCCGCGGCGCAACTGGCTGGCGTCAGCAAAGTATTGGTGGCGGATGCCGCTTATTTTGCCGATGGCCTGGCCGAGAACGTCGCCGAACAGGTGCTGGCCCTGGCTGCGGCCTACAGCCATATCCTGGCGCCGGCTACCGCCTACGGTAAAAACATCTTGCCGCGCGTTGCCGCCAAGCTGGACGTCGGCCAGATTTCCGAAATCACCAAGGTCGACAGCCCGGACACTTTCGAGCGTCCGATCTACGCCGGCAACGCCATCGCCACCGTGCAATCGAGCGACGCCACCAAGGTCATCACCGTCCGCACTACCGGCTTTGACGCTGCCGCCGGCGGCGGTTCTGCTGCCGTCGAAAACATCACGGCCGCTGCCGACTTCGGCAAATCCGCATTCGTCTCGCGCGAGCTGGCGAAATCGGATCGCCCTGAACTGACCGCAGCCAAGATCATCGTGTCTGGCGGCCGCGGCATGGGTTCCGCCGAAAACTTCAAGATCCTGGAACCGCTGGCCGACAAGCTCGGCGCCGCCATGGGCGCTTCGCGCGCCGCGGTCGACGCCGGCTTCGTGCCTAACGACTGGCAGGTCGGACAAACCGGCAAGATCGTGGCGCCGCAGCTGTATATCGCGGTCGGCATTTCCGGTGCGATCCAGCATCTGGCCGGGATGAAAGACTCCAAGGTGATCGTCGCCATCAACAAGGACGAAGAAGCGCCGATTTTCTCGGTGGCGGACTACGGCATTGTCGGCGACCTGTTCGAGATCGTGCCGCAGCTGGTGGCTGAACTGGGCTAAGTCAACTACGGCCGACGGGCATTTTGCACGACGTCGAGAAGCAGGGTTTTTCGACGTTCTGTTAAAAATCGAAAGTATACGGGTGGTATTGCAGGTGCCGGTTTTGTCAGGCCCGGTGGTGCCGCCCAATTTTTTGGAGTCACTCATGAGTTATGTTGCCCCCTTGAAAGACATGCTGTTCGTTCTTAACGAGCTGGCTGGTCTGGAGCAGGTCAGCACGCTGCCTGGTTGCGAAGACGCGACACCGGAAACAGTAGAAGCGGTATTGCAGGAAAACGCCAAGTTCTGCAGCGAAGTCGTGGCGCCCTTGAACCGTAGCGGCGACCAGGAGCCCAGCTATTGGCGCGACGGCGAAGTCACCACCAGCAAAGGTTTTAAAGAAGCGTTCAAGGCATTTGCCGAAGCCGGCTGGCAAGGCGTGCAGCATCCGGTGGAATTCGGCGGCCAGGGTTTGCCCAAGCTGGTGGCGACGCCATGTATCGAGATGCTGAATGCGGCCAACCTGTCTTTCGCCCTGTGCCCTTTGTTGAGCGACGGCGCGATTGAAGCCTTGCTGACTGCCGGCAGCGACGAGCAAAAACGGATCTACCTGGAAAACCTGGTATCCGGCAAATGGACCGGCACCATGAACCTGACCGAGCCGCAGGCCGGCTCTGACCTGGCGCTGGTGCGCACCCGTGCGGTGCCGCAGGGCGACGGCACTTACAAGATTTCCGGCACCAAGATTTTCATCACCTACGGCGAACACGATATGGCTGAGAATATCGTGCACCTGGTGCTGGCGCGCACGCCGAGTGCGCCGGAAGGAGTGAAGGGCATTTCGTTGTTCATCGTGCCGAAATTCATGGTCAACGCCGACGGCACCCCGGGTGCACGCAACGATGTCCATTGCGTTTCGCTGGAACACAAGCTGGGCATCAAGGCCAGCCCGACCGCGGTGCTGCAGTTCGGCGACAACGGCGGCGCTGTCGGCACCCTGGTGGGTGAAGAGAACCGCGGCCTCGAATACATGTTCATCATGATGAACGCTGCGCGTTTTGCGGTTGGCTTGCAAGGCATCAGCGTGGCCGAGCGCGCTTATCAGAAAGCGCTGGCCTATGCCAAGGACCGCGTGCAATCGCGCGACCTGGCGGGCTCCGCCGGCGCCGTGACCATCATCCACCAGCCGGACGTGCGCCGCATGCTGATGAGCATGCGTTCGCAGACCGAGGCAGCGCGTGCGCTGGCTTATGTCACTGCAGCTGCCCACGACGCCGCCCATCATCACGCCGACGAAGCGACGCGTAAGGCCAACCAGGCGTTCTATGAATACATGGTGCCTGTGGTCAAGGGCTGGTCGACCGAGATCTCTATCGACGTCGCTTCGACCGGGGTGCAGATCCACGGCGGCATGGGCTTCATCGAAGAAACCGGCGCGGCCCAGTTCTACCGCGATGCGCGCATCCTGACGATTTACGAAGGCACCACTGCGATCCAGGCTAACGACCTGGTCGGCCGCAAGACCGCGCGTGACGGCGGCGCGGTGGCCAAAGCCATCATTGCCCAGGTGCGCGCCACGCAAGCCGAGCTGGCGAACAGCGGTGCGGCTGACCTGGTCGCCATCGGCAAGCAGTTGGCCAGCGGCGCCGACGCGCTGGAGCAAGTGGTCGCTTACGTGGTCGGCAACCTGAAGAGCGACATCAAGGGCGTGTTTGCCGGCAGCGTGCCGTACCTGAAGCTGGCCGGCATCGTGCTGGGCGGCTGGCAGCTGGGGCGGGCGGCGCTGGTGGCGACGCAAAAACTGCAGTCGGCGGCGGGCGACAGCAATTTCTACCAGGCCAAGATCGGCACGGCGCGTTTCTTTGCCGAACATATCCTGTCCCAGGCTGACGCTTATCGCATTTCGATCGTCGAAGGCAGCAGCGGCGTGATGGCGCTGACGGAAGACCAGTTCTGATTTTTCCTGGCGTAACGTAAAAAAAGCAGCCGCTTGGCTGCTTTTTTTATTGATGCAAGGGTGCCGGCTCAGCCGTAGGCGCCGCCGGTGAACAACAGGTCGAAAGTGCGGGCAATCGCGCCGATCAGGGCAATCGCTCCCACTCCCAGGGTCAGCACCACCAGCAGCACCACAAACCAGCTGGAGTCCGATTGGCGGCCGGAGCCGGGGTTGTATTGCGCATCCCATTTTTCGTCCGGCGTCAGTCCTATGACCAGCGATTCGATGCAGGCAACCAGGCCGGAGACGATCAGCGGTCCGAACAGGAATGCGGTTTGCTGGGTTTGTCCCAGAAACAGGTACGCCAGCAGGGAAATTGGCAAAGTGGCAAAATGTAGCCAGCCCCACACGTCTTTGCTTCCCCTCAGGTAAAAGCGATGCAGGCCGATGCTGCCGAATACGGTAGCCACGAAAGTGGCGAGGGTCTTGTTCTTGTGGGCTTGGGTCATGTGCGGGATGGATGGGGCTGGAACAAAAAAAGAAGGCAATCCTTGCATCAAGTGGGAATATTGCTAATATACTGGCTTGGCTATCGCCACTGATGTTTCCGAAGCGCACCATGCGTGCCGGAAAGCAGATTGAGGGCGTAGTGTACAGCCTGCTTCAATAGAATGTCACTTTGATAGTCAGGCCCGCTCGCGGCATAGAGCCGCAGAGCGTTTTAGAGCCCTGCAAATACCTGTTTGACGTAGTGAAACCACACCCATGGCCTGCTTTGGTTGCGGGAGCGGCTCACTTTGCGTTATAATTTGCGGCTTTTTCCGTGTTCGAACACTTTTTGGAAACATTATGGTCGTTATTCGTTTATCCCGTGGTGGCGCAAAGAAGCGTCCTTTTTACAACATCGTAGCTACTGATTCGCGCAATCGCCGTGACGGTCGCTTCATCGAGCGCATCGGCTTTTACAATCCGGTAGCTTCCGGTGCAGAAGAGACTTTCCGCATTGCTCAGGACCGCCTGACGCATTGGCAAGGTGTTGGCGCGCAATTGTCGCCGACCGTTGCACGTCTGGTAGCCGACGCTGCCAAAAAAGCTGCTTAATTAGCAGCTTGAACCGTTGAGTGCGTCAGTAAACTTGTCGGCCACAGCACCAGCTGGAACTGCAATACCTTCAGATTTGGTGGTGGTCGGTTACATTACTGGCGCCTACGGTATTAATGGCTGGGTCCGGATCAAACCGTATTCAGCGGATGCTGATGCGCTGTTGCACGCCAAGACATGGTGGCTGAACCGGCAGAACTCGCCGGAATTGCACGATGTCGAAATGATGCAGGCCAAAAACCACAGTGGCGACATTGTGGCGCGCCTGATGGGTGTGGCAGGGCGTGACGCAGCCGAAGCCATGAAGGGCAGTGTGGTGCATATTCCACGCAGCCATTTCCCGGCGCTTGCCGACGATGAATTCTATTGGGTCGATCTGATCGGCATGATGGTTGAGAATCTGCAAGGCGAGCAGATGGGCGTGGTCGCTGATCTGATGGACAACGGTGCGCATCCGATTCTTCGGATTACGGTGCCGGCAACTGCAGATCAGGACAAGGTTGCTCCAGAATTATTGATTCCGTTTGTCGAGCAGTTCGTAAAGACGGTGGATCAGGCAGCAAAGAAAATCACGGTTGACTGGGGACTGGATTATTAAATCCACCCGGCCGGCCAAAGCGGCAAACAAGATCGCAAGCGAAACAAGAAGGTGAGCGGTATGCAATTTGATGTCGTCACGCTGTTTCCCGAAATGTTTGCGGCATTGACGCAGTCGGGCATCACCCGCCGTGCGTTTGAACAAAAAAAATGTGAGCTGGCGCTGTGGAATCCGCGTGATTTCACCACCGACAATCATCGTACCGTGGATGACCGGCCTTATGGCGGCGGCCCGGCATGGTGATGATGGCGAAGCCGCTGGAAGCTGCGATTGAAGCGGCCAAGGCGCGCCAGTTGCAGGAAGATCGGCCTGCGCCAAGAGTCGTCTATCTGTCGCCGCAGGGCCAGCCGCTGACTCATCGGCGTGTCATGGAGTTGTGTACCGAACCGGGTTTGGTGCTGCTCTGTGGACGTTATGAAGCGGTAGACCAGCGCTTGCTGGATCGTTGCGTGGATGAAGAAATCAGCCTTGGCGATTTTGTCTTGTCCGGCGGCGAATTGCCGGCGATGGCGCTGATGGATGCAGTGATCCGGCAGTTGCCGGGTGTGTTGAACGATGGCGCGTCGGCTGTTGAAGACAGTTTTGTCAACGGCTTGCTGGATTGCCCGCACTACACCAGGCCGGAACAGTACGAAGGCGTGGCGGTGCCGCAGGTCCTGATGGGCGGCCATCATGCCGAAATCGAAAAATGGCGGCGCCAGCAGATGTTGTCGGCGACAGCAAAAAAGCGGCCGGACCTGATTCAGAAAATACGCGCGGCCGGCTTGCTGAGCGCCGCCGATGAAAAGTTTTTACGGAATATGGATTGAGCGTGGTCAGTAACTGAGCAATAACTGAGCGCCCGGCCCGTTGTGGTTTGTAGTAAGCAGTAACCAAGGGAGGCCAGCCGGCCGCCTGTGTATTAACCCCATCCTCTACTGAGCAGTGCCTGGCAAAAAAGCTTTGCACAAAACGGCGTCAGCAAGATGGTATATGGAGCTAAAAATGGACTTGATCCAACAACTTGAGCAAGAAGAAATTGCCCGCCTCGGCAAGAATATCCCTGACTTCGCACCAGGCGATACAGTAGTGGTCAGCGTCAACGTGGTCGAAGGTACGCGCAAGCGCGCCCAGGCTTACGAAGGCGTCGTGATTTCGCGTCGTAACCGTGGTTTGAACTCCAACTTCATCGTCCGCAAGATTTCTTCCGGCGAAGGCGTTGAGCGTACATTCCAGCTGTACTCGCCACTGATCGCTTCGATCGAAGTCAAGCGTCGCGGCGATGTCCGTCGCGCCAAGCTGTACTACCTGCGTGAGCGTTCCGGTAAATCGGCGCGTATCAAGGAAAAACTGCCGCAACGTCGCAACACTGCAAAGGCTGCGCCAGCAGCAGAGTAAGTCGTTGTTATGCAGGCATAGGTATTGCATGGAAAAAGGGCGCCGTCAGGCGCCCTTTTTTTTGCGCCTGCAGTTTGTTTGCTGCGGCTCGTCTTCGGCGCGCATGTTTTTAGTTGCTGTAAAGTAAAATAGACATAATTGTTATTAACTGTGACGACAATAGGCCATTCGCTGCCATCGCGGTAAAGTATCAAAAGATTGCTAGATTGTTAGAGGAATTTTCTTGGTTAAATTGACTTTCGATCCCCTGATGCTGCCGGTTGACGCGGTTGCCGGCGAATCTGCGCTGGCCACCGAAAGGATGAGCGCGACATGGCTGCGGCAACGGTTCGCGCAGCAGCCGGACTGGCATCCCGAACATATCGACAGCCAGACCTTGCAGCGCATGACACAGTTGCAGAGCAAGCCGGTGACGCCGGCATCGGTGCTGATCCCTATCGTCATGCACGAACAGCAGCCGACCTTGCTGTTTACGCAGCGGGCAGCCCACCTGACCGATCATGCCGGACAAGTCAGTTTTCCCGGCGGCCGGATGGAAGAAAGCGATGCTTCGCCGGTTGAAACGGCGTTGCGCGAAGCGGAAGAAGAGATTGGCCTGGCGCGCAGCCAGGTCGAGGTAATCGGCAGCCTGCCCGAATATTTTACCGGCACCGGCTATCGCGTCACACCGGTGGTGTGCCTGGTCAATCCGCCGGTCAGCTTGCGCGCCGATCCGGACGAGGTGGCTGAAATTTTCGAGGTTCCGCTGGCGTTCCTGATGGACGGCCTGAATCATCAGTTGCGCAGCTTTGACCTGCCGGATGGTTATCGCCGAACGTTTTATGCGATGCCCTACGAGCGTTTCTTCATTTGGGGCGCGACGGCTGCCATGCTAAGAAATTTGTTTCACTTTCTTCGCGCTTAGATTTATCGTATGGGATACTGTGATTTTAGACGTTATGGCAAGATCGGCGCGCTGCCATCAAGCTGTGATGCAGCAACGGCGAAACGGATCCTGCGGGGCTATTGCTTTACTTATAAGGCTGGTTGATGACATTTCTTTCTATTCTGTTTGCATTGCTGATCGAGCAACTGAAGCCGCTGCGCGCGGATAATCCCGTGTATGCATGGGTCAAGCAGTTTGCGGGCAAGATAGAAGCTTCGTTCAATGCCGGACAGGCGCGCCAGGGCCGCCTCGGCTGGTTCTGCGTGATCCTGGCGCTGACCGTGCCGACCGCGCTGGTGTACTGGCTGTGCGTGCACATCGGGGCCTGGGCTGCGCTGCTGTGGAATGTCCTGATCGTGTACCTGACCCTCGGCTTCCGCCACTACAGCCATTATTTCAGCTCGATCCAGCTGGCGCTCAACACCGGCGACGACGCCACCGCGCGCACCTTGCTGGCCGAATGGACCAAGCTCGACACCACGGATATGGATGTCAGCGAAATTTCCCGCATCGCGGTGGAAAAAGCGCTGATCACCACCCACCGCCATGTATTCGGCGTGTTTTTCTGGTTCCTGATGCCGGTCGGCCCGGCCTGCGCCGTCATGTATCGCATCGCCGAGTACCTGGCGCGCGGCTGGAATGAACCCGACCACATGCGCAATGAAGCTTTCGGGCGTTTCGCGGCCCAGGCGTTTTACTGGATCGACTGGATTCCCGCACGCATGACGGCAGCAGCGTTTGCGGTGGTCGGCAATTTCGAAGATGCGATCTACGCCTGGCGCAATTTTGCTGACCGCTGGAAAAATGAAACCGACGGCATCATCTTGTCTACCGGCGGCGGCGCCATGGGAGTACTGCTCGGCACGCCGCTGGAAACCGCGATTGCGATCCTGCCGGCCGACGCCTCGACGATCGACTCGACCGCGATGGAAAGCGAAAGTCCGCCGGGCGACGTGCCGACGCCGCGCGCCCTGCAAAGCACGGTAGGCCTGGTGTGGCGCGCACTGCTGTTGTGGATGTTCCTGCTGTTGCTGTTGTCGGCCGCGGTCTGGTTCGGATAAAGCGGACTGGCAGGTGGCTGTGGCGGATGGTGTGCTGGTCTTCTATAAGATATAATACGTAAGAATCGCTTACGTAAATGAGTAGGTGAAAATTTGTCGCTTGCTTCTACCAGAGGTTAAGCAAATGTCTGTAGCAAGCGTTATAGAAGAAACGAGCTGTACGCATGGCTGATACCATCCAACCTCCTGACGCCCCCGCCCGCGAATTTTTCATTCAAGGTATTACCAGCGACGGCAGGCAGTTCCGCCCCAGCGACTGGGCTGAGCGCCTGTGCGGCGTCATGGCCTGTTTTCGCCCGGAAGGATCGGGCGGCCGCAACGCCCATCTGCAATATTCGCCATATGTGCGGCCGGTGCTGCTGAATGGCGTGCGCTCGGTGGTCGTTAATGAAGACTTGCGCCAGATCGAACCGCTGGCCTATCATTTTGTAGTCAATTTTGCGAAAGACAATGATCTGCAGATCCTGCATGCCTGCCTGTTGCCCGACGCGGAAGCCCCGAAACCTACATGATTCCCTGCCTGCGCCGGTAACGGCTCTTGCCCCACGGCTTTTAGTTGATTCACGGCACTAAAAAGAAATCAGCGCGCGACGTTCTCGAGTAAAAAGACCGTGTAATATTTCGCCTATTGTTCGCAATGGAGTAGAAATGTTTCGTCGTGGTTCGTCAATCTTCATACCCATTGCCTCTTTATCCAGTTTGATATTGGGTCTGGCCATCACGCTCGGCTTGTTTGTCTCGGTACGCCACCTCGAATACGAAAAAATGGACGCCGAATTCCGGCGCCTGGCCAGCGGCCACCTGAAGGCAGTGGTGGACGGCCTTGACGCCCTGGTGCATGAGCTGGAAACCGTGAATCGGCTGTTCCTGACGGTGGAAGATGTCAGCCGCGAACAATTCCACACTTTTACGGCGCCGATGTTGCGCCGCTCTCCCTTTATCAAGTCCCTGACTTTCCAGCGTGTGCTGACGGCTGCCCAGCGGCCCGCCTATGAAGCGGAAATGCGTAAACATTTCCCCAATTTTTCGATTCGCCAGCTGAGCGACGGCTTGCCGGAACCAAGTGCCGGCCGCGACCAGTACCGAGTGGTTGACTATGTGGAGCCGATGACAGGCAATGAGAATGTATTTGGCGTCGACGTCGCCCCCAGCGCGCTGCAGGCAGAGCCGGGGCAGCGCGCGCGCGACTCCGGCTTGCCTGCGTCTACCGATTTGTTTGCATTGCGCACTTCCAGCAACGGCGGCAAGCTGGGACTGGTCATCCTGATGCCGGTGTATCGGCGCGGCGCGGCGCTGGACAGCGTCGACCAGCGCCGTGCTGCATTGAGCGGTTATACCAGCGCGGCATTGCGAGCGGATGCTTTCGTCAACAATGTGCTGTCGCGCGACGGCGTGCAAGCCGCGAGGATTTTTATCTGCGGGTATATGCCAGCGCCAAGCCGGAAGAGGGCACGCTGGTATATCGCCAGGGCAATCCGATCACCCTGTCCAACGCCAGCGACTGGCTGCCGTCCTGGCTGCTGTACGACGCCCCGCAAGACATGTCGCAGACTTTCGAACTGGCCGGCAAGTCCTGGTATATAGAAGCATCGGCGCCGCCGCGCGTATTCACCAAGAAGAATGCCGGATCTATCCTGGTCCTGATACTGGGCAGCCTGCTGAGCTGGATGGGCGCAACCTATCTGTATTTCCTGTCGACCCGCTCCAAGCGGATCGAGCAGCTGGTGGACGCCCGCACCCAGCAGGTCAGGCTGGCGACGCAGATGATGAAAGAGGACATCGTCGCCCGCAAGCGCGCTGAAGACGCCTTGCAGCTGCGCGAGCGCGCCATCGAGTCGAGCGCCAACGCCATCATCATCTCCAGCGCCAAATTGCCGGACTACCTGGTGGAGTACGTCAATCCGGCATTCGAACGGATTACCGGCTACACCGCCAGCGAGATGATCGGCCGCAACCTGGAGATGCTGCACGGCGACGACCACGACCAGATCGGCCTGGAAGAAATCCGCGCCGCCTTGCGCGAAAAGCGCAGCGCCAACGCGGTGTTCCGCAGCTACCGCAAGGACGGCACCCTGTTCTGGAACGAGCTGTACGTGGCGCCGGTGAAAGACAGTTCGGGCCGCGTCAGCCATTTCGTCACCGCGCTGTACGACATCACGGAAATGAAAAGCTACGAAGCCGAGCTGGAACACCAGGCCCGGCACGATACCTTGACCGGGCTGGCCAACCGCAACGTGCTGAGCGACCGCCTGAGCCAGGCGATTGTCTACGGCGAACTGTACGGCCACCGGGTGTGGGTGCTGTTCGTCGATCTCGACCGCTTTAAATTCGTCAACGATACGCTGGGCCACAACGCCGGCGACCTGTTGCTGAAGGAAGTGGCCGGCCGCCTGAAGGCGTTCACCCGAGAAGCGGATACCATCGCCCGCCTGGGCAGCGATGAGTTTGTACTGATCCTGCCGGAGCGCCTCGATGAAGAGCTGAGCGTAGGCTTGATCCAAGGCATGATGGATGCGATCGCCCGTCCTTTGCAAATCGAAGGCTACGACTTTTTCCTGAGCTGCAGCATCGGCGTTGCGGTCTATCCGAACGATGGCGAAGATCCGGAAAGCCTGCTCAAGCATGCCGACATCGCCATGTATCGCGCCAAGGAAATGGGAAACAATAACTACCAGTTCTACACTGCGGCGATGAATGAGCGGGCGCTGGAACGCCTGCGCATCGAGGGCGACCTGCGCAACGCAATGGAACGCAAGGAACTGCTGCTTTACTACCAGCCGCAAGTCGATCTGCGCACCGGCCGCATGGTCGGCATGGAAGCGCTGATCCGCTGGAAGCACCCGCAGCTGGGCATGATTTCGCCGACGCGTTTCATCGACCTGGCCGAAGAAACCGGCCTGATCGTGCAGATGGGGGCCTGGGTGATGCATACCGCCTGCGAGCAGAACAAAGCCTGGCAACGCATGGGCCTGGGTTACCTGCGGATGTCGGTGAACCTGTCGACGCGCCAGTTCTTCCAGCAGAACCTGGTGCAGCAGGTGGCCAAGGTGCTGGAAGAAACCGGGATGGCGCCGCACTACCTTGAAATCGAATTGACCGAAAGCCTGGTGATGACGGATGTCGAGCTGGCCGTCGGCATCCTGAATGACTTGAAATCGATCGGCGTACAATTGTCGATCGACGATTTTGGCACCGGCTACTCAAGCCTGGCCTATCTCAAGAGTTTCCCGATTGACGCATTGAAGATCGACCAGTCTTTTGTGCGCGACATCACGGTTGACCAGGACGACGCGGCGATCGTGGCTTCCATCATTTCCCTGGCCCATAACCTGCGCCTGCAGGTGATCGCGGAAGGAGTGGAAACTCGGGAGCAGCTGTCCTATCTGCAACGCCATCGCTGCGATGAAATGCAAGGCTTTTATTTTAGCGAACCGGTGTCCGCGGATGACATCGAAGTTATCCTGCGCGAAGGAAAAGTATTACCATAAGACTTTGTTGACGCCCTCGCTGAATTTTCAGTGCGGGACGCCGCCACTTTTATGGAGCTGAAATGACTACCAGCAGAATCGAACGCGACACCTTTGGCAAGATTGAAGTCCCGGACGAGCGCCTGTGGGGCGCGCAGACCCAGCGCAGCCTGCACCATTTCCATATCTCCAGCGAACGCATGCCGCCCGAACTGATCGTGGCGCTGGCGGCGGTCAAGCAAGCTTGCGCACAAGTCAACCAGGATCTCGGCAAGCTGCCGAAAACCCAGGCCGCGGCCATCATCCAGGCGGCGCAGGAAGTGATAGCGGGACAGCACCCCGATGAATTCCCGCTGTCGGTCTGGCAGACCGGCTCCGGCACCCAGAGCAACATGAACATGAACGAGGTGCTGGCCAACCGCGCTTCGGAAATCCTGGGCGGCGTGCGCGGCGAATCGCGCCTGGTGCATCCCAACGATGCGGTCAACCTGAGCCAGTCCTCGAACGATATCTTTCCGACAGCGATGCACGTCGCCGCCGCCATCGCCGTGGCCAACAAGCTGCTGCCGGCGCTGCGGAAACTGCGCGCGACCTTGCACAAGAAAGCGACCGATTTTGACGACATCGTCAAGATCGGCCGCACCCATTTGCAGGACGCGACGCCGCTGACGCTGGGCCAGGAATTCTCCGGCTATGTGGCGCAGCTGGATTACGCGGAAAAAATCATCAAGGCCGCACTGGAGCCTCTGTGCGACCTGGCCGCCGGCGGCACCGCGGTCGGCACCGGGCTCAACGCGCCCAAGGATTTCGGCGAGCGCGTCGCCGCGCAGCTGGCAAAGACCGAGAACCTGCCTTTCCGTACTGCCGACAACAAGTTTGCCGCACTGGCCGCGCACGACGCCTTGGTTGCCGCCCACGGCGCCTTGAAGACCCTGGCCGCGGCCCTGATGAAAATCGCCAACGATGTGCGCTGGCTGGCGTCCGGGCCGCGTTCAGGTCTGGGCGAGATCAGCATCCCGGAGAACGAGCCAGGCAGCTCCATCATGCCGGGCAAGGTCAACCCGACCCAGTGCGAAGCGCTGACCATGCTGTGCTGCCAGGTATTCGGCAACGACGTCGCGATCAATTTCGGCGGCGCTTCCGGCAATTTTGAACTGAACGTGTTCAAGCCGCTGATCGCCCATAATTTCCTGCAGAGCGTGCGGCTGCTGGCCGACGGCATGGCCAGTTTTGAAGAGCATTGCGCCGACGGCATCGCGGCCAACCGCGACCGCATCGCCGAACTGATGGAGCGTTCGCTGATGCTGGTGACGGCGCTGGCGCCGCACATCGGCTACGACCGCGCGGCGCAGATCGCCAAGCATGCGCACCATGACGGCAGCACGCTGAAGCAGGCGGCGCTGGCGCTGGGTTATGTAACGGAACAGGAGTTTGCCGAGTGGGTGCAGCCGGCAAAAATGACTTACCCGGAGTAACAGTCTTGCCGGGGCGTGCTTGCCGCCCCGGATCGCCTGAGGTTAAATCACGTTACATCGCCCCGTGCGTACAGGGCATCCAATACAATGACACCATAGGGATAATGTCGTTTTTGCAATACAAAAACAATATTTGTTAAAATGACCCTCCGCTACTGTTGCCCTTGCTTATGCCCTTACTGGTTTTCCTGATAGAAACGGACATGCCGTTGCCGCTGTCGTTGCCATTGCTGGTCATGGGCTGCCGCGCATGATGAAATGCTTGCGCATGCCCGTTGCCTGCTTCAAGCCCTACTTGTATGGCATGGTTTTTGGCCTGCTGTCCCTGAGCGCGGCCGGCGCCGGCGCCACTTATCGAGTCGAGATCGACGCTCCTGGCGATCTGAAGGCTTTGCTCGAGCAGCACCTGGACCTGTCGCGCTACAAGGATCGGCAGGACCTCAGCGAGGATCAACTGAAGTTCCTGGTCGATACGGTTGATGAGCAGGTCACGCAATTGACGTCGACCGAAGGTTATTTTTCACCCAAGACCAGTGTCACGGTGGAAGCGGGCGAGGTCAAGACTGTCCGTTTGAAAGTCGATCCGCAGCAACGCACCATAGTCTCCGCCGCTACCGTCGATGTCAGCGGCAGCGCCGCTGCCGAAGTGCCTGAGCGGGTGCGCCAGATACAGCAGAACTGGGGCTTGCCGGCCGGCCAGCCTTTCCGCCAGGCTGACTGGGCCAAGGCCAAGGACGACGGTTTACAGGTATTGCTCAAGAAACGTTATCCGGCGGCCAAGGTGGCGCATTCGGAAGCGCGGATCACGCCGGAAGACAACGATGCCGAGTTGTCCGTGCAATACGACAGCGGTCCTCCATTTACCCTGGGCGCGTTGCACATCACCGGCACCAAGCGCTATCCGGCCAGCATCATCGAGAACGTCAATCCCTTGCAGGTAGGAGAAGAGTACAGCGTCGACCGCCTGCTGTTGCTGCAGCGCCAGATCCAGAACACGCCATACTTTGGCAATGTGATCGTCAGCATCAACGACGATCCGGCGCATGCGCTGGAATCGCCGGTGAATGTGCAAGTCACCGAATTCCAGACGCAGCGGATACGCACCGGCCTTGGTTATGCCTCCGACACCGGGGCCCAGGTGCAGGGCCGTTACACCAACTACAATGTGTTCGGCAAAGCATGGGTGTTCGATGCCCAGACCAAGATTGAACAGCGCCGCCAGTACGGCTCGCTGGATTTGTCGATGCCGCCCGACAAGCGCAGCTTCGTCAACGGCATCAACGGCTCGTATGACCGCACTACCTTGCAGGGAGTAGACCTGCGCAGCATGAAAATCGGGCTGAAGCGCGCCCGCTCGCTGGAAAACTACGATACCGCGCTGACCCTGGATTATTACCGCGACCGCCTGGAGCAGACCGATGGCGCAACCTTGCCGCCGGATACCGTGGTCCAGCCGGGTCAGCACCAGGCCCTGGTGCCGGGATTTGCCTGGGTCAGGCGCGCTGTCGACGATCCTATCTTTCCGCGCAGCGGCCATATCTTTTCGGTACAGACCGGGTTTGCCGTGAAGGGCTTTCTGACCGACCAGACCTTTTTCCGGGCCGACGGCCGCTACAAGCATTATTTCCCGGTAGCGAAACGCGATGTGGTGATTTTGCGCACAGAGCTGGGCGGCGTATTCACAGCGGGCTCCAGCGCCGCGGTGCCGGCTTCCTTGCTGTTCCGTGCCGGCGGCAACGAATCGGTGCGCGGCTACAGTTACGACAGCATCGGCAATTCACAGAACGGCACGGTCTATCCGACCAAGTACATGGTGACCGGCAGCGCCGAATATCAGCACTGGCTTACCCAGCAATGGGGCGGCGCCGTGTTTTACGATGTCGGCACCGCTACCGACAGCTGGGCCGACCGCGCGACCAAGGTCGGCACCGGCGTCGGCGTGCGTTATCGCAGTCCGGTCGGGACAGTGAATGTCGACCTGGCCTACGGCGTCCAGGCCAAGCAGTTCCGGCCGCATATTTCGCTGGGCATCGCCTTCTGATTTTTCCATTTTCAAGACTGAACGCATATTAAACAGATGAAGCCCGAAGCAGCCACCTCTCCGCAACCAGGCCCGCCGCCGAACCAGAGCGGCGGCCGCAGCCGCCTGCGCTGGCTGTGGCGATTGCTGGCGGCCATCCTGCTGTTGTTGGCGGTGCTGGCAGCTGCGCTGTTTTTCGGCGTCCGTTCCGAGTCCGGCGCACGCACCTTGTGGCAACTGAGTACATGGGCGATGCATGGCAAGCTGTCCGGCCAGCTGGCCGGCGGCACCGTGGCGGACGGTCTGCAGCTGCGCAATCTGGTTTATCGCGACGCTACCCAGCAATACAAGATCGATCGTGTCGACGCCAAGTGGCGCCTCGGCCTGTCGCCGCTCAAGCTGGATGTCGCTTACCTGCATGTAGGCAATGTCGATGCGCGCCTGCAGCCGACGCCGCCGGAGCCGACGGTGATGCCGGCCAGCCTGGCATTGCCGCTGCAGCTGGTCCTCAACGATATTTCACTGGGCAAGCTGTCCTTGCACCAGGGGTTGAGCACGACCGAACTGAGCCACTTGCAGCTGCATGGGGAGTCGGACGGTACGCAGCATAAGCTGGTGCTGGAACGGCTGGACACGCCCTACGGCAAGGCCAGCGCCACACTCAGCCTGAACGGCGTGCAGCCGTTTGTTTTGAGCGGCGGCGCGGAGCTGAGCGGCGAATACCAGAAAGAAAAATACCAGGTGGATGCGGCTCTGTCAGGCAGCCTGGCGCTGCTGGACATAGACTTGAATGCGCGCGGCGACAAACTGAGCGGTACTGCCAAGATCGCAGCGACGCCGTTTGCGGCTATCCCGTTCCGGCAGCTTGAATTGAACGCCGCCCACATCAATCCCAAATTGTTCAGCAGCGGCGCGCCGCAGGCCGACCTCAGCCTGCAGGCTTCGCTGAAGCCGGAGACACCGCCTGCCACGGCGGCCGGCAGCGCACCCGCGGTGGTCGACCTGGCGACGCTGACGGTGAGCGGCCCGATACGCATCGTCAATGCAATGCCCGGTTCCCTGGACAAGGACCGCCTGCCGCTGGTCAGCGCCGGCGCCGAACTGCGGCTGGATACCCAGGCCCAGCAATTGTCGCGGTTGCAGCTGAAGCTGCTGAAAGACGCCAGCATCAGCGGCCAGGGCGAATACCATAGCGACGGCAAAAACAAGAGCAACGGCGAATTCAGTTTCGATGTCGCCGGCCTCGATCTGCAAGCGCTGCACGGCAAGCTGAAGCCGACGCAGCTGCGCGGGCCGGTCAAGGTCAGGCTGACGCCGGAAAACCAGCAGATCAGCCTGAACCTGGCCGACGCTACTTACAAGGCGAAACTGGAAACCGTCATCGACGCCAAGCAGATCGCAGTGAAGACGGCGCAGCTTGCAGCCGGGCCGGCGCGTCTCGATGTCAGCGGCAGCCTGGGGCGCGATGCCGGCATGGCGTATGCGGTGAAGGGCAGTTTGCGCGATTTCAATCCTTTCCTCTGGATCAACAGCGCAGATCCAGTTAAAAGCGCGGTTAAAGGTGCGGCCAAAGCCAGCAGCGCCCCCAAGGCCAAAGCGGTGACGGCAAACATCAACATGGATATCGACGCCAGCGGCAACCTGACGCCGGAGCTGAAGCTGAGACTCAAGTTCGCCATCCGCGACAGCCGCTACGATCAGCTGCCGATGACCGGCAACGGCTTGCTCAACCTGGCCGGCAGCCGTTTGCTGCCCAGCGATATCGCCTTGTCTGTAGCGGGCAACGAGCTGCAGGCCAAGGGCAGTTTCGGCGCCGCCGGCGATCGCCTCAACCTGAAGCTCGATGCGCCGCAGCTGCAAGGCTTGGGTTTCGGCATTTCCGGCGCGCTGCATCTGGACGGCCAGCTCAGCGGCAGTTTGCAAAAACCGAATGTGCAAGCCACCTATCGCGCCGAAAAACTGGCTTACGGCGAACATCGGGTGGATAGCCTGTCAGGCCAGGCCGATGTGCAGGCCGACTTGAACGCCAAGCTGAATTCAGGCGGCAACAGGCTGGCAGTCAGCCTTGACGGCCGCGGCTTGCATAGTTCCGACATGGCGCTCGACAAGCTGAGCCTCAACCTGTCCGGCACCTATGCCGCACATACCTTGAAACTGGACAGCAGCGGCACGCTGCGCGGCAAGCCGCTGCACTTGACGATGGCGGCGCAAGGCCAGCTGAGCGAGAGCAAAACCGGCTACGGCTGGCAGGGGCAGGTGAGCGAACTGCAAAACCAGGGCACGCCGCGCATCAGCCTGGGCGCGCCGCTGGCGATCAGCGCCGATGCCGGCCGCCTGGTGCTGGGTGCGACCCGCCTGACGGTGGCGGATGCGCAGATCGATTTGAAGGATTTCAGCTACGACAACGGCAAAATCCGTTCAGCCGGCGCCATCAATGCGCTCAACGTGGCGACGATACTTGGCCTGGCGCACGAATTCGGCGCGCCAGAAATTCCCTTGAAGACCGACCTGGTGCTCGACAGCAGCTGGGATTTTTCCCTGGCGGAGACTGTCGCCGGTTATCTGCAGATCGCGCGCCGCGGCGGCGACCTGCGCGTCAATCCCGGCCGCGGCGACGTCAGCCTGGGTTTGTCCGAACTGAAGCTGCGGGCTGACCTGCTGGCCGGCCAGATCAAGCTGGACGGCCAGTTGGCGGCATCCAGGATCGGCACCCTGAGCGCGCAGCTGCAGTTGGCTTTGCAGCACAGCGGCAGCAGCTGGACTGTCAGCGACAGTTCGGCTTTGTCCGGGCAGGCCAAACTGCAGGTGCCGCAGCTGAAATCGATGGGCGCCTTGATCGGACCGCAGGTTGCGCTCGATGGCAGCCTGGCGCTGGACCTGAACCTGGCCGGCCAGCTGGGCAAGCCGATGCTGTCAGGCAAAGTCGCGGGCGACCAGCTGGCCGTCACCCTGTTCGATCAGGGCATCAAGCTGAAAGACGGCACTGCGCGCCTGAACCTGGCTGACAACGTGGTCGACCTGCAGCAGCTGGAGTTCCATGGCGGCGACGGCACCATACGCGCCACCGGACGGCTGCAGCTGGGTCATGACAATCCCGACCTGACCGCCAATGTCGTCGCCGACCACCTGCAGTTGTTCGCCAGCCCGGACCGCCAGCTGATGCTGTCGGGCCAGGCCAAGATCGCCAACGTCAAGGAGCAGTTGCATGTCGACGGCAAGTTCACGGTCGACAAAGCCTTGTTCGATTTGCCGAAGAGCAGCGCACCGGTGCTGGGCGACGATGTGATCATCGTGCGCAAGGAATCCAAAGCGCGGGCGACACCGTTGACGGAACAGGAAAAGCTGGCCAAGGCGGCGCAGAAACCGGCCGGCGGCGCCACCCCGGTGATGAACGTGGAAGTCGATTTCGGCAGCGATTTCCGCTTCCGCGGCAGCGGCGCCGACCTGCTGCTGCGCGGCGCCATGCAGGTGCGCAGCGAGCCTTACCAGCCATTGCGCGCCACCGGCACGATCCGGGTCGCAAGCGGCAGCTACGAAGTGTTTGGCCGCAAGCTGGCGATTGAACGCGGACTGATCAATTTCCAGGGACCGATCGACAATCCGAATATCAACATCCTCGCCATGAAACGCAACCAGGAAGTCGAAGCGGGCGCCGAGATCACTGGCAATCCCAGCAACCTGCGGGTCAAGCTGGTGTCGGAACCGAACGTGTCGGATGAGGAAAAACTTTCCTGGCTGATGTTTGGCCACGGCAGCGACAGTTCCGCGCTCGGCCAGCGCCAGGCCGCCGGCCAGGCGTTGGCGCTGCTGGGAAATTACGGTGGCAAGAAAATTGCGCAGGGCATCGGTTTCGACGAATTCTCGATCGGGTCCAGCGATTCCGGCATCGAAAACGAGCAAGTGGTGAGCCTGGGCAAAGTCATCACCGAGAAAATCAACCTGGGTTACGAGCAGAGCCTGACCAGCGCCGCCAGCATCCTCAAGCTGACCTGGCAATTTTCGCGGCGCTGGTCGATGGTGATGCGTGGTGGCACCATCAACGGTCTGGAAGTCCTGTACAACCTGCGCTTCGATTAGGCCCGGTTATCAGGCACGGCGGCCCGACAGTTCCGCGCCGGCATCGGGCTGCAGTTTCAAGGCAAACGGCAGGGAAGCCAGGGCAACCAGCGCGATCAGCAAGAAGGCCGGCCAGAAATCGGCGCTGACGATGGTCGTGTGGCCCTGCACCTGGTTAGATACCTGCAATGCAAAACCGCCGACTGTCACGCCCAGGCCGATCGCCAGCTGCTGGGCGACGCTGGTCAAGCTGGTGGCCTGGCTCATCTGGCGCTGGTCGATCTCGGCGTAGGCAATCGCATTCAGGCTGGTGAACTGCATGGAACGCACGCAGCCTCCCAGCAGCAGCATGAGGATGATGAAGACATGCGGCGAATCCGCTTTCAGCACGCCGAATGCCGCCATCGACAGCGCGCCAAGCACAGTGTTATAGATCAGCACACTCCTGAAGCCGAATTTTTTCAGCACCGTGGTCGTCATGGTCTTGACAAAAATCGCGCCGGCTGCCGAAGCGCAGGTCAGCAGGCCGGACTGGAACGGCGTCAGGCCGAAACCCAGCTGGAACAGCAGCGGCAGCAGGAACGGCAGGGCGCCCACGCCGATGCGGAACAGCGAGCCGCCGAAGACGTTCATGCGCAGCGTTGGAATCTGCAGCAGCCGCAGGTTGATCAGCGGATGCGGCGTACGGAAGGCGTGCCATACATACGCCAGCAAGCTGATTGTGCCGACCACCACGCAGATCAGCGAGACGTCGCCAGCCACCAGGTGCCGGCCGGCGCTGGCCAGGCCGAACATCAGCGTCGAGCAGCCGATTGCCGACAGCAGGAAGCCGATCCAGTCGAGCGGCACGGTATCGTCGCTGCGCAGGTTCTCGATGTAGCGCGTGGCCAGGTAGATGCCGAGGATGCTGATCGGGACGTTGATGAAGAAGATCCAGCGCCAGTGGAAATAGGTGGTGATGAAACCACCCAGCGGCGGCCCGATCACCGGTCCCAGCAAGGCCGGGATAGTCAGGTAGCTGAGCGCGCGCACCAGTTCCGCCTTGGTGGTGGTGCGCAAGATCACCAGCCGTCCGACCGGCACCATCATGGCGCCGCCCACGCCCTGCAGGAAGCGGGCGGCGACAAATTGCGCCAGCGTATCCGACATGCCGCACAGGATCGAGCCGAGCATGAACACGCCGATCGCGCTGCGGAATACCGTGCGCGCGCCAAAACGATCCGCCATCCAGCCGCTGACCGGGATGAACACAGCCAGGCTGACCAGGTAGGAAGTCATCGCCAGCTTGAGCGCGATCGGGCTTTCTCCCATGTCATGCGCCATCATCGGCAACGAGGTGGCGATCACGGTGGAGTCCATGTTTTCCATGAACAAGGCGCATGCCACGATCAGCGGGGTGAGGAAGACGCGGGATATGGCCATGAGGGGATGGATGGGCAGGGTGGGTACAAAAGCCCGCCCAGCCTGCTTAAAAGAGCATAATTATAGCGTTTTAGACTATCCCTTACCGTTCAGGTAGCATGCAGGCTGTTTCTCTGGCCGCCTGCCGCTTTTTACAAGAACCATGATCAACACGTTTCCCTCGCCAACCGAGTGTTTTGCCTTGCTGGATGACCGCAGCGCCGCTTCCGCGCAATCGCCGTCTTCGCGCCTGTACACAGGCCACGTACACAGCCTGTCCTGTCTTGACGCGGACCGGCTGCCGCAGCTGATCGAGCAGATGCAACAAGCCCTGCGCGAAGGCTTGCATGCGGTGACCTTGTTTACCTACGAACTCGGGATCGGACTGCAGCATGTTGGGTTGCCGGAGCGGTTGCCAGTGCCGTCCCGGCCTTTGGCGCAGATCCTGCTGTTTGCGCATTGCGAACATTTGAGCGATGCCGAGGTGGATGCCTGGCTGGCGCAGCGCCAGGCTGCGGAAACCGGCGCGGCAGAAGCCGGCGCCGGCATCGCCAACCTCCGTCCGAACGTCAGCGCCGAACAATTCGCCGCTGCCATCGCCAAGATACACGCCTACATCGAAGCCGGCGACACCTACCAGGTCAACTATACCTACCGCCTGCGTTTCGATGTCTACGGCAGCCCTGTCGCCCTGTATCGCCAGCTCCGGCAACGGCAACCGGTGCCTTACGGCAGCCTGATCCTGCTGGAGGACGGCGCGGCGGTATTGTCGTTGTCGCCGGAACTGTTCGTGCGCCATGCGGCGGGCGTGCTGACGGCGCGCCCGATGAAAGGAACCGCCGCCGCCAGCGGCGATGCGGAACAGGATGCACTGGCCGCCAAGGCGCTTGCCGCGGATCCCAAGAACCTGGCGGAAAACCTGATGATCGTCGATTTGCTGCGCAACGACCTGGGACGCATCGCCGTTCCCGGTTCGGTACGCGTGCCGCAATTGTTCGAGGTGACGCGCTTCAGTAGCGTGCTGCAGATGACTTCCACCGTGCAGGCGCAGGTGCGCGACGATGTCAGCCTCAGTGCCGTGATCCAGGCGCTGTATCCCTGCGGTTCGATCACCGGCGCGCCCAAGCATCGCACCATGCAAATCATCAGCGAGCTGGAGCCCGAGCCGCGCGGTTTGTATACCGGCGCGATTGGCTGGTTCGAGGTGGAACAGCCAGGCCGCCGCTTCGGCGATTTCTGTTTGTCGGTGCCGATCCGCACCTTGTGGCTGCAGCCGGCCGCGGCGGACGGCCTGCACGGCGCCGGCATACGTCATGGCGAAATGGGAGTCGGCGCCGGCATCGTGCACGACAGCGTAGCGGCGGAAGAATATGCCGAATGCGCGTTGAAAGCAAAATTCCTGACCGGCATGGGTGGCGATTTTTCCTTGTTTGAAACCATCTACGCCACCAGCGCGGACGGCTGCCGCCACCTGGACCTGCATCTGCAGCGTTTGCAGGCATCGGCTGCCTACTTCGGCTTTCCCTATGACGAAAACGTCTTGCGTGCGGCTTTGCGGACGCATTGCGCGAACCTGCCCGCCAACGGGCCTCAGCGCCTGCGCCTGACCTTGGCGGCGGATGGCGGCTGCAGCCTGCAAAGCGCGCAACTGGGGACGCTTGAGCTGCCGGTCCGCCTGCTGATCGCGTCGACGCCGACGCAGTCCGACGACCTGTTCCTGCGGCATAAAACCACGATACGGCAAGGTTACGACCAGGCCTGGCAACAGGCGCAGCAGCAGGGCGCCTTCGACATGCTGTTCTTCAACCGCGAAGGTGAATTGACCGAAGGCGGGCGTAGCAGTGTCTTTGTCAAGCTGGACGGGTGCTGGTATACACCGCCGCTGCGGGCTGGATTGCTGCCGGGCGTGATGCGTAGCGTGGTATTGAACGATGCGACGTGGAATGCCAGCGAACGCAGCCTGAGCATGGCGGATTTGCTGGCGGCCGAGCAGGTCATGGTGTGCAACGCCTTGCGCGGAACCATGCCGGCAACGCTGCTGCAGCTAGCTTAAAACGCGATAATCACGACCGAGCCGGCGACGATCAGGGAGCCGCCGATGGCCACCGGCCAGGTCAGCTGTTCGCCGGCAAACAGCAAGCCCAGCACAATGGCGAAGGCCACGCTCAGCTTGTCGATCGGCGCCACCTTGGATACCGGCCCGATTTGCAGCGCATGGTAGTAGCACAGCCAGGACAGGCCGGTAGCGATCGCCGACAGCACCAGGAACAGCCAGTTGGACGAACTGACCAGCGCCGGTTTTTGCCATTCGCCGCGCAAGGTGACGATGCCGGCGATTACGAACAGGATGATGACGGTGCGGATGAAGGTGGCGAAGTTGGAATTCATGCCGGCAACGCCGAACTTGCCGAAGATCGCCGTCAGGCCGGCGAAAAATGCCGAACCGAGGGCAAATACCTGCCAGCTGGAACCGAAATTCATTTTGTTCTCCCAGATATCGGATTGTAGGGTGGACACCTGTGCCCACGCGTGACCATGATAACCGGAGTGCATGCCTGCGTAGCATCGTAATGGCATGTACGTGGTGTGAGTTCACGCGTGGGCAAAAAAATCTTGCCCACCCTACAGTTATTTCGCCGCAGGCTTGCTGTCTTTAGCGGCGCCGCGGTCATTCAGCATGGCGTTGTCCGGCAGCTCGGCCTGGTTCCAGCCGCCGCCCAGCGCCTTGATCAGCAGCACGCTGGCGGCAAAGCGCCGGTTCTGGATATTCAGCGCCGACAGGTCGGCGTTGAACGCGGTCGCCTGCGCCGTCACCACGCTGGTGTAGTTGACGGTGCCGGCCTTGTACTGGTTCATGATCAGCTCCAGGGCGTGATGCGCGAACTGGACCGTCTCGGCCTGGACCGCGGCTTCCTGTTCCAGGATGCGCAAGGCCGCCAGGTTGTCTTCGACTTCCTGGAAGCTGGTCAGCACCGCCTGCTTGTACACTGCGACGCTGGCGTCGTAGGCGGCGATCGCCTGGTCGCTTTGCGCGCGGCGGGCGCCGCCGTCGAACAGGGTTGCCGCCAGAGCCGGTCCGAGCGACCAGATGCGGTTGGGCACGGTCAGCCAGTTAGAGAAACTGTTGCTTTGAAATCCGCCGGAAGCCGACAAGGTCAGGTTCGGGAAATAAGCCGCTTTGGCCACGCCGATCTGGGCATTGGCTGCTGCTGCCAGCCGTTCCGCCGCGCTGACGTCTGGACGGCGTTCCAGCAGCGTGGACGGCACGCCGACCGGGATCGCCGGCAATACGGCCACCAGCGGCGCCGGTGCCAGCGAGAATGTGGATGCAGCCTGCCCGGTGAGCAGCGCGATCGCGTGTTCCAGCTGGGAGCGCGATACGCCATTGTCCAGCGCCTGCGCCTGCGCGCCTTTGAGCTGGGTCTGGGCCTGGATCACGTCAGAACGGGCGACCACGCCGACGGCATACTGGTTCTGCGTCAGCTGCAGCGACTTCTGATAGGCCGCTACCGTGTCGTCAAGCAAGGTCTGCTGCAAGTCGAGTACGCGCAGCTGCAGGTAATTCTGCGCCAGTGTGGATTGGGCGCTGAGCCTGGCCACCTGCAAATCGGCGGCGCTGGCCTGGGCCGAAGCCTGGTTGGCTTCCACCGTGCGGCCGATGCGGCCCCACAGATCGGGTTCCCAGCTGGCGCTCAGGCCGAGCGCGTCGGTGGTGCTTACCGAGCCGCCGCTACTCAGGCTGCTGCTATTGCGTCCGCCCGAACGGGTAGCCGAGACATTGGCCGATACCGTCGGGAAGTAGGACGACCTGGCGGAATCGACCAGGGCTTTCGCCTGCCGGAACTGGGCCTCGGCTTGCGCCAGGTTCTGGTTGGAGATATTGACTTGCTCGACCAGTGCATTCAATTGCGGGTCCTGGTAGATCTCCCACCACTTGCCGTGCAACTCCTGGTCTTGCGGCGTAGCCGTCTTCCAGTCCTTCATTTCCTTGAAAGCAGCCGGCGCAACCGTGGCCGGCCGTACGTAATCCGGGCCGACGGCGCAGGCGCTCAACAGCAGCACCGCGGCTGCAATCGCCAACAGGGTTTTATTCGTATGTGCTTGCTTCAAATTCTGTCTCATATTCGATCCGTTGATTATCTTCGTGCGCCTGCCATGTTCTTATGCTTCGCTTGTATCCGGCAACGGCCTGCCGCCGCGCCGTTTCCACTTATCCTTGCTCCACAGGCGGAAGCGATCCATATACAGATAGACCACCGGCGTCGTGTACAAAGTCAGCAGCTGGCTCATGATCAGGCCGCCGACAATCGCGATGCCCAGCGGCCGCCGCAGCTCGGCGCCGTCGCCCTGGCCCAGCGCCAGCGGCACCGCGCCCAGCATGGCCGCCATGGTAGTCATCATGATCGGCCGGAAACGCAGCTTGCAAGCCTCGAAAATCGAATCGCGCGGCGACAGTCCGCGCGTGCGTTCAACATCGAGGGCGAAGTCGATCATCATGATGGCGTTTTTCTTGACGATGCCGATCAGCAGGATCACCCCGATCAGGGCGATCAGGCTGAACTCGGTGCCGGTCGCCAGCAACGCCAGCAGGGCGCCGACGCCGGCCGACGGCAAGGTCGAGAGGATGGTGATCGGATGGACATAGCTTTCATACAAGATGCCCAGCACGATATACACCGCCAGCAGCGCCGTCAGGATCAGCATCGGCTGGCTGCTCAGGGATGACTGGAACAGGTTGGCGCTGCCTTGGAAGCTGCCGTGAACTGAAGTCGGCACCCCGATCCGGGCCATGGCATCGTTGATCGCCAGGGTGGCGTCGGACAGGGAACCGCCGACCGGCAGGTTGAAGGAAATGGTGGAGGCGATGAACTGGCTCTGGTGGTTGACGCCAAGCGAGGTATTGGTCGGCTGGAAGCTGGAGAACGCCGCCAGCGGCATCTGCTGTTCCGCCGTGGTCGACAAGGTCAGCGCCAGCGATGAATTGGAAGCCAGCTTGCCGCCCGCGGTCAGCGCCGGCGGCGTGCCGAGGGCGGAGGTGGTGGGCGACAGGTTGGCCGTGCTGGAAGGAATGCTGACGTAAGTGTCATGCAAGACCTGCGGGCTCTGCCAATACTGCGGCGCTGCTTCCATCACCACGTGGTACTGGTTCATGCCGCTGTAGATGGTCGACACCTGGCGCTGGCCGAACAGGTCGTTCAGGGTCGAATCGATCAGCTGCGGCGTGACGCCGCTGCGGATCGCGGTTTCGCGATCGATGGTCAAGGTAGTCTGCAAGCCCTTGTCCTGCTGGTCGGTGCTGACGTCGGCCAGCTGCGGCAAGGCGCTGAACGCCTCGCGGATCTTGGGTTCCCAGGTGCGCAGCTCATTCAGGTCGTCGGATTGCAAGGTGTACTGGTACTGGCCGTCGCTGGAACGGCCGCCGACCCGGATATCCTGCACCGACTGCATGAACAGGTTGGCGCCGGCGATATGGCTGAGCTTGCCGCGCAGCCGCGCGATCACCTGGTCCGCGGTCAGCTTGCGCTGCGTCAGAGGCTGCAGCGTAATGAACATCTGGCCGCGGTTGCTCTGGCCGCCGCCGGTGAATGCGATCACGCTTTTTACATCTGGATCCTTGCGCACGATGTCGACAAACTGGTCCAGCTTGACGCGCATCGACTGGAAGGAAATCGACTGGTCGCCCTGGATGCCGCCGATCACCAGGCCGGTATCCTGCTGCGGGAAGAAGCCCTTGGGAATCGCCGTGTACAGGTACACATTGAGCACGATGGTGCCGAACAGGATCAGCATCATCAGCGGCGCAAAACGCAGGGCCCACGCCAGCGACCGTTCGTAGCCGCGCAGCATGGCGTCGAAGGCGCGTTCGGTGGCGTTGAAAAAGCGTCCTTGCTTGCGCTCCGGGTCGTGTTTCAGCAGGCGCGCGCACATCATCGGCGTAGTGGTCAGCGAGACCACCAGCGACACCAGGATCGCAACCGACAAGGTGACGGCGAATTCACGGAACAGGCGGCCGACGATGCCGCCCATCAGCAGGATCGGGATGAAGACGGCGATCAGGGAAATGCTCATCGACATCACGGTAAAGCCGACTTCCTTTGCGCCCTTGAGCGCCGCGGCGAACGGCTTCATGCCTTCTTCGATATGGCGCGAAACGTTTTCCAGCACCACGATGGCATCGTCGACCACAAAACCGGTAGCGATCGTCAGCGCCATCAGGGACAGGTTGTCGAGGCTGTAGCCGAGCAGGTACATGACGCCGAAAGTGCCGATCAGCGAGATCGGCACCGCGACCGCCGGAATCAGCGTGGCGCGGCCGTTGCGCAGGAACAGGAACACCACCATGATCACCAGCGCGATCGACATCAGCAAGGTGCTTTCGGTTTCGTGCAAGGAGGCGCGGATGGTCGGCGTCCGGTCCATGGCGACATCGAGATTGATGGCAGCCGGGATCGAGGCGCGCAACTGCGGCAGCAGGGCCCGTACTTCATCCACGGTTTCGATGATGTTGGCGCCAGGCTGGCGGCTCAGGATCACCAGCACCGACGGCTTGCCGTTGGCGGAACCGGCGTTACGCAGGTTGGCTACCGAGTCGACTACCGTGGCGACATCGCTGACGCGCACCGGCGCGCCGTTGCGATAAGAAACGATCAGCGGCATGTATTCGGCGGCGGTCTTGGCCTGGTCGTTGGCGTAAATTTGCCAGTTCTTGTCGCCGTCTTCCAGCATGCCCTTGGGGCGGTTGGCGTTGGTGGCGGCGATCGCGGTGCGCACATCGGCCGTGCCTATGCCGTATTTGTTGAGTGCGGTCGGATTCAGTTCGACGCGCACCGCCGGCTGCGAGCTGCCGCCGACGCTAACCTGGCCGATACCTTTCACCTGCGACAGTTTTTGCGCCAGGATGGTGTCGGCGGCATCGTACATCTGGCCTTGCGTCATGCTGTCCGAGGTCAGCGCCAGGATCATGACGGGTGCATCGGCCGGATTCACCTTGCGATAGCTGGGATTGCTGGGCAGGCCGGTCGGCAGCAGGTTGCGCGCCGCATTCAGGGCTGCCTGGACGTCGCGCGCCGCGCCGTCGATGTCGCGGCTGAGGTCGAACTGCAAGGTGATGCGGGTCGAACTGAGCGAGCTCGATGACGTCATTTCGGTGATGCCGGCGATCGATCCCAGCGCCCGTTCCAGCGGCGTGGCGACGGTGGCGGCCATGGTTTCCGGACTGGCGCCGGGCAACGAGGCCGAGATCGAAATGGTCGGGAAATCTACTTGCGGCAACGGCGAGACCGGCAGCAGCCGGAACGCCACCATGCCGGCCAGGGCGATGCCGATGGTCAGCAGGGTGGTGGCGATCGGCCGCTGGATAAAGGGACGCGAGATATTCATGCTGTCTTTGCCTTCCCCTACGGCTTGGCCGGTTCAGGGATTGCACCGTCGCTGTCGCTGTCATCATCGCCCCTGCCCTTGCCCTTGTGCTCGTCCTCCTTGATGCCGAAACGCGCTTTGGTACGGCGCGCCAGGTTGTCGAACGCCAGGTAGATGACCGGCGTGGTGAACAGGGTCAGCACCTGCGACACCAGCAGGCCGCCGACCATGGTGATTCCCAGCGGCTGCCGCAGCTCGGAACCGACGCCCGAACCCAGCATCAGCGGCAAGGCGCCCAGCAAGGCGGCCATGGTGGTCATCAGGATGGGACGGAAGCGCAGCAGGCAAGCCTGGTAGATCGCTTCGCGCGGCTCTTTGCCTTCATTGCGTTCGGCGTCCAGCGCGAAGTCGATCATCATGATGGCGTTCTTCTTGACGATACCGATCAGCAGGATGATGCCGATGATGCCGATAATCCCCAGGTCCGTGCCGGCGATCATCAGCGACAGCAGGGCGCCGACGCCGGCCGACGGCAGCGTCGACAGGATCGTGATCGGGTGGATATAGCTTTCATACAGGACGCCGAGCACGATGTACATCGTGATGATGGCGGCCAGGATCAGCATCAGGGTATTGCTCAGCGAAGCCTGGAACGCCAGCGCCGCGCCCTGGAAGCTGGTCTGGATGCTGTCCGGCATGCCGATTTCCTTTTCGGCTGCCTGGATCGCCTTGACGGCGTTGCCCAGCGAGGCGCCGGGCGCCAGGTTGAAGGAAATCGTGGTGGCCGGGAACTGGCCGATATGGTTCACTACCAGCGGCGAGGTGCGTTCCTCGACGGTGGCGATGCTCGACAGCGGGATCTGGCTGCCGTTGCCTGCGACCAGGAAAATGCTGTTCAGCGCCGCCGGCCCTTTCTGGAATTCCGGCTTCACTTCCATCACTACCCGGTACTGGTTCGACTGGGTGTAGATGGTCGAGATGAGGCGCTGGCCGAAGGCGTTGTACAGGGCATTGTCGATGGCGGCGGTAGTGATGCCCAGCCGTGAAGCGGCGTCGCGGTCGATCGCGATGTAGGCCTGCAAGCCGAGATCCTGCTGGTTGCTGGCGATGTCCGCCAGTTCCGGAATCTTGCGCAGGCGCTCGATCAGCTTCGGCACCCAGGCGCTCAGTTCGGCGGCGTTGGCGTCTTCGACGCTGAACTGGTACTGGGTGCGGCTGACGCTGTCTTCAATCGTCAGATCCTGCACCGGCTGCATGTACAGCGTGATGTCACCGACCTCGCGGTCCAGTTCCGGCTGCAGGCGGCGGATGACGTCGCTGGCGCTGATGTTGCGCTGTTCGCGCGGCTTCAGGTTGATCAGCATGCGGCCGCTGTTCAGGGTGGCGTTGCTGCCGTCGACGCCGATGAACGACGACAGGCTTTCGACCGCCGGGTCTTTCAACACCGTCGCGGCCAGCGCCTGCTGCCGCTCCGACATGGCGGCAAACGAAATCGACTGGCTGGCTTCCGAAATGCCCTGGATCACGCCGGTATCCTGCACCGGGAAAAAGCCCTTCGGAATGAATATGTACAGTACCGCGGTCAGCACCAGGGTGCCGATCGCCACCACCAGCGTTGCAAACTGATGGCGCAGCACCCATTCCAGCATCACGCCGTAGCGAGCGATAATCTTGTCGAAGAAGGCGCCGCTCTTGCGGTAGAACCAGCTCTGTTTTTCTTCCGGGATGTGGTGCAGCAGCTTGGCGCACATCATCGGCGTCAGCGTCAGCGAGATCACGGCGGAAATCAGGATCGCCACCGCCAGCGTGATGGCGAATTCGCGGAACAGGCGTCCCACCACGTCGCCCATGAACAGCAGCGGGATCAGCACCGCAATCAGCGAGAACGTCAGGGAAATGATAGTGAAGCCGATCTGCTCGGCGCCCTTCAGCGCCGCCTGCAAAGGCTTCATGCCTTCTTCGATGTAGCGCGAAATGTTTTCGATCATCACGATCGCATCGTCCACCACGAAACCGGTAGCAATGGTGAGCGCCATCAAGGTCAGGTTGTTCACCGAGAAACCGGCCAGATACATGATGCCGAACGTGCCGATCAGCGACAGCGGCACCGCCACGCTGGGAATGATGGTGGCGGGGACGCTGCGCAGGAAAATGAAGATCACCATCACCACCAGGGCGATTGACAGCAGCAGCTCGAACTGCACGTCAGCCACCGAGGCGCGGATGGTGGTGGTGCGGTCGGTCAGGATCTGGACATCGATTGCGCCAGGCAGGGTTTCCTGCAGCTTGGGCAGGATCTTCTTGATATTGTCGACCACGCCGATCACGTTGGCGCCCGGTTGCCGCTGGATATTCAGGATCACCGCCGGCGATGTATTGGACCAGGCCGCCAGGCGGATGTTTTCCGCATCGTCCACCACATCGGCGACATCCGAGACCCGGATCGGCGCGCCGTTCTTGTAGGCGATGATCAGGTTGCGGTATTCGTCGGCGGAACGCAGCTGGTCGTTGGCATCGATGGTCGAAGCGCGCGCCGGTCCGTCGAAACTGCCCTTGGCCTGGTTGACGTTGGCATTGCCGATGGCGGTGCGGATGTCATCCAGGTTCAGGCCCAGCGCGGCTACCGCGCGCGGATTCAGCTGCAGCCGCACGGCTGGCCGCTGGCCGCCGGACAGGCTGACCAGGCCGACTCCCGGCACTTGCGAAATCTTTTGCGCCAGGCGGGTATCGATCAGGTCCTGCACCTTGGGCAGCGGCAGCGTTTTCGAGGTGATCGCCAGCGACATGATGGGCGTGTCGGCCGGATTCACCTTGTTGTAGATCGGCGGCGTCGGCAGGTCGGACGGCAGCAGGTTGCCGCCGGCATTGATCGCTGCCTGGACTTCCTGTTCGGCGATATCGAGACTCAGGTCGAGGCTGAACTGCAGCGTGATGACCGAAGCGCCGCCGGAACTGGTCGACGACATCTGGTTGAGGCCTGGCATCTGGCCGAACTGGCGCTCCAGCGGGGCGGTGACCGACGAGGTCATGACGTCCGGGCTGGCGCCGGGATACAGCGTCACCACCTGGATGGTTGGGTAGTCGACTTCCGGCAAGGCTGAAAGCGGCAGCTGCTTGTAGGCGACGATGCCGGCCAGGAAAATGGCCAGCATCAACAGGGATGTGGCGACTGGCCGGAGAATGAACTGACGTGAGGGATTCATGCGTTCTTGACAGCCGGTTATTGACTGCTGCGGTTATTGGGTGCGGCAGGTGCAGGTGCAGGTGCAGGTGCAGAAGCCGCAGGCGCGGCAGCATCGCCGCTGGCGTCCGCGCGGTGGCGGCGGCCGCCCTTATGAGCGCCGGCGCCGGCAGCTGCAGGGTTGGCGCTGGCGCCGGCTGCAGCCGGACCGCCGCGATTCACGGGCTCCACCTTGGCGCCTTCTTTCAGTTTGTCGATGCCGTCGATTACCACGGTTTCACCGACGGCGATACCCTTGTCGATTGCGGTCGACTCACCTTCTACCGGACCGGCCGTCACCAGGCGGATGGTGACGCTGTGATCCGGTTTCACGACATATACAAAATTGCCGCTGGAACCGCGCTGGATCGCCGCGTTAGGAATGACGATGGCGTCGCGGCGCGTGTCGAGCAGCATGCGGACATTGACGAACTGGCTTGGAAACAGAGCGTAGCCGGCGTTCGGGAATTCAGCCTTGAGCTTGACGGTGCCGGTAGTGCTGTCGACCTGATTGTCGATGGTGAGCAGGGCGCCGCTGTCGAGCTTGTTTTTCTGGTCGCGGTCCCAGACATCGGTCGCCAGCGTCTTGCCGGCCTGGATCTGCTTCATGACGCTGGGAATGTTATCTTCCGGGATGCTGAATACGCTGGTGATAGGCTGCAGCTGGGTGATGATGGCGATGCCGTTGGTGTCGCTGCTCTGCACTATATTGCCAAGGTCGACCTGGCGCAGGCCGATGCGGCCACCGATCGGCGCGGTGACGCGCGAGTAGGTCAGTTGCAGGCGGGCGCTGTCGAGCGCGCCCTGGTCCGACCTGACCGTGCCTTCATATTGTTTGACCAGGGCGGCCTGGGTGTCGACCTGCTGGCTGGCGATGGAGTCCTGCGCCAGCAGTGTGCGATAGCGCTGCAGATCGATCTGCGCCGCCTTCAACAGGGCAGTGTCGCGGATGAGCTGGCCTTCAGCTTGCGTCACCGCCACCTGGTAAGGACGCGGATCCAGTTCCGCCAGCAAGTCGCCGGCTTTGACCACCTGGCCTTCCTTGAAATGCAGTTTCATCAACTGGCCGTTGACCCGGCTTTTCACCGTCGCCGTCGCTTCCGGCGTGACGCTGCCGAGGCCGGAAAGATAGATCCGGATATCACCCGTCTTGGCTACTGCGACGCCCACCGGCAACGGACCGCCGGCGCCGGCAAATGCGCCGCGCCGTCCGCCTTTTCCACCTTTGCCGCCGCCATTGGCCGCCTGCCCCGCTGTTGCTCCTGCTTGTCCCGTTTCGGCGTCGCCGGACTGGTGGCTGCGGCCCCAGATCAGGTAAGCCGCCAGCGCCAGCACGACGACTGCGGCCAGCCACCACCAGCCGCGCTGGAATCCGCCCTGGCGTCGATTGGGAAGGGCAGGCCGGGACTGGCTGGATTGGTCGATTTGAGGAGTCGGTGTAGTAGTCATCGCAGGCAGGAGGTCAGTCAGAATGTGGACGGGTGCAATGCAACAATTTGCCGCCGGCAGGCGTCCGGCAGATTGTTGAAAAATAATTACATGAGTTTAGCGAGTAAATTTTACTGCCGTGTGTATTTATTAGAAATTGTTTCAAATTAATGAAAGGCGCCAGCGAGGCAGTGTAGCTACTGGCTTGGCGGTCGGCAATTGGGCTAGTCCGGACAGGGTACGGCGGAAAACAGCAACGCCGCGAAAACACGCCTGGCGCGAGATCAAGCCAGGCTGCTTCCGGGACCTCGCCGCCTGCGACAAGCGGGTTTTGGCCCGGCCGGCAACCGGGCCCTTTGCAGTTACTTGGCTGTGTCCGGACCGCCGCGGTGACCACCGCGATGGCCGCCGAAGCGATGCTGTTCCATCTGCCTGAAATGGTCGTCGAACACTTTTTGCTGGACCGGCGTCAGCACGGCATAGAACTCCTTGACCGCAGCGGTGCGCTCGGCCAGGCGTGTTTCAGCGTGTTTCAGGAATTCCATCCGGTGGTCGAGGCGTTCAGGGGCGGTTTGCTTGGCCCATTCTTCCTTGTTTGGACGTTGCGGCATATCAGTCGGCCGGACTGGCTTGATCTTGCCGATGAAGGTTTGCCATGCAGTTTCCTGGGCCGAGGTGATTTTCAGGTCATCATGCAGTTTAGCCTGGCGTTTTGCCATTTTTTCGGCAAATTTGGCCTTTTGCTCCGGCGTAGGGGCATGGCGGGCTGGACCGTCGGGGCCGCTGTCGGCCTGGGCGTGGGCAGTCATGCCCATGGCAGCAAAACTCAGTGCGGTCATGCCGATCAGCAGTTGTTTACGAAGCTTGAACATAATGAAATCCTTCCGTGAATTTAAGTGCAATCCGCACAGTTCGCATTGGAACGCGCTGGTGTATCGCCGATTTTTCATGGGGAAGCAGCTTTGTATCGCCATGTATGGGATCAAGATTGCTTTGTATCTTAATGTGTCCGCGCACGTGGCAGATATGCCAATATACAAATTACTATCGTCTTTCTTGCGCCGAGTTGCCATAATCCTAGAAACTGCAGCCGTCCGCAGCTGCCACCCACCAGGGATTGATTGTTTTGAATACTTCGTCACCCGTCATCAAGCTTTTCTTTTTTCGATTGGCCGCACTTCCGGTCCTAGGATAATCACGCATATGGAAACTGCTGCTCACATACTGGTGGTCGACGACGACCACGAAATCCGCACCCTGCTGGCCGAATACCTGGACGCCAACGGGTTCCGCACGCTGATGGCGACCAACGGCAGCGACATGCGCAAGATACTGTCGGAAGCACGGGTCGACCTGGTGGTGCTGGATCTCACCTTGCCCGGCGAAGACGGCCTGACGCTGTGCCGCAACCTGCGCGCCGATTCGAATATCCCGGTAATCATGCTGACCGCACGCGGCGAACCGCTGGACCGCATACTCGGCCTGGAAATGGGCGCCGACGATTATTTGTCGAAGCCGTTCGAGCCGCGCGAACTGTTCGCCCGCATCCGCAGCGTCTTGCGCCGCACCCAGGCGCTGCCGCCGAACATGGCGTCGCCGGAAGCCCAGCAGATCCAGTTCGGACGCTGGACGCTGGACCTGATCGCGCGCCACCTGGTCAATAACGAGGGGCTGGTGGTGGCGCTGTCCGGCGCCGAATACCGCATTCTCAAGGTATTCCTGGACCATCCGAACCGGGTCCTGAACCGCGACCAGCTGCTGGAGCTGACCCAGGGACGCGAATCCGATCCTTTCGACCGCTCGGTCGATATCCAGATCAGCCGCCTGCGCCAGAAACTGGGCGACGACGCCCGTACCCCGGTGATCATCAAGACCGTGCGCAACGAAGGATATGTGTTGGCCACCGCGGTGACGGTTGAGTCGTGACGGCAAAATTGCAATGCACGCCAGCTGCGCGCCTGGATAGGTAGAAGAGGGATGCCGTCCGTGAGAAATTTCTTTGGCTCGGTTGCCAACCGGGTGTTCCTGATCCTGCTGACCGGGATCCTGGTCGCCGCCGCCACCACCAGCTGGCTGGCCGAAAACGAAAGGCGCAAGTCTTTCAAGGAATTTTATGAATTCCGCATCGCCGAACGGGTCGAGCAGATCGTTTTCTCGCTCGACAACGTCGGTCCCGACATGCGTTCCGTCGTGCTGCAGACCAGCGAGAATTTCGGCCTGGAAGCCAGCATGGTCAAGGACACCGAAGACGCCGTCGACGACAATCCATCCCTGACCTCGCTGCTGAAGGCGCGCCTGGGCGGAGACCGCAGTATCCTGGTCGACAAGCAAAGCGACTGCAAGCTGCACACGCGCAAGAATTTCGATTTCCGCCGGCCCGAAGAATGCCAGGTGGTATACGTCAGCCTGAAAGACGGCACGCTGCTGAAGCTGAAGCTGCGCATGACGCGCGGCCCCGGCGCGCCGCCTCCCGCACGGCCGCCGGGCATGCCCTACCTGTCGCCTTATTTCGCCTTGTTCCTGTTGCTGATCGGCGGCCTGGCCTATTTTGTCGCCAAGATGACGGCACGGCCGATCAAGCACCTGGCGATTGCCGCCGGCGAACTGGGGCGCGATATCGACCGCCCGCCGCTGGATGAAACAGGACCGACCGAAGTGCGCCAGGCTGCTACCGCTTTTAATGCCATGCAAGCGCGCATCAAGCGCCAGATCCAGCATCGCACCCACATGCTGGCGGCGATCACCCACGACTTGCAAACGCCCCTGACCAGGTTGCGCCTGCGCCTGGAAAAGGTCGGCGAGGCCGATTTGCGCCGCAAGCTGCTGGAGGACCTGGCGGTCATGCAGAGCATGGTGCGCGAAGGCCTGGACCTGGCGCGCAGCATGGATTCGGCGGAAGCGATGCAGAAGCTGGATATCGATTCCCTGCTCGACAGCGTGTGCGCCGACGCCGTCGACGCCCGGCAGGACGTCACGCTGGAAGGGCGCACCCGCGCTTCGATCATGGCGCAGCCGAACACGCTGCGGCGTTGCCTGACCAACCTGGTCGACAATGCAACCAAATACGGCCGTTATGCGCGCCTGCTGGTGGCGCGTGAAGGCAGCGATATCGTAATCCGCATCCGCGACGGCGGCACAGGCATTCCCGCCGAGCTGCTGGAGACGGTATTCGATCCGTTCTTCCGCCTGGAGACTTCCCGTTCGCGCGATACCGGCGGCACCGGGCTGGGGCTGACCATCGCGCGCAACATCGCCGAGAACCACCGGGCCACGCTGCAATTGCGCAACCATCCCGAGGGTGGCCTGGAGGCGACCTTGCGATTGCCCGCCTTGAACGGTATCTGAACAGCTTAAAAAAACTACACCAGGCAGTTAAATAGGGTCAGAGTTTTTTTCGCGCTCTTTGCGAAAATTACTCTGGCCCCATTTAACGAACCACGGAGTACATCAAGTCGCATCCAGAGGCCGATTTTTCTCTAAATGTATCGAAGCTATCCTTAGACAATCCCCGTCAGGTAGTAAGCCGCAATCACCACAAACACAGCCGCCGTCTTGATCATCGTCACCACAAAAATATCCTTGTAAGACTGCCGGTGCGAAAGCCCGGTCACGGCCAGCAAGGTAATCACCGCACCGTTATGCGGCAGCGTATCCATGCCGCCGCTGGCCATGGCCGCAACCCGGTGCAGCACTTCCATCGGGATGCCGGCAGCCTGCGCGTTTTCAATGAAAGTGTGCGACATCGCCGCCAGGGCGATGCTCAGGCCGCCGGAAGCGGAGCCGGTGACGCCGGCCAGCGTGGTGACTGTCACCGCTTCGTTGACCAGCGGATTCGGAATGCTCTTGAGGGCGTCGGCGATGACCAGGAAACCCGGCAGGCCGGCAATGACGGCGCCGAAGCCATATTCGGAAGCGGTGTTCATCGACGCCAGCAAGGCGCCGCCGACGGCCGCTTTACTGCCTTCGGCGAATTTTTCCTTGACGGCGCTGAAGGCAAACAGCAGCACCGAACAGATCCCGACCAGCAGCGCCGCTTCGACCGCCCAGATCGCTACCACGCCGGAGACCTGGGTAGTAATCGGTTTGCTTGAACCGGCCAGCGTCATTTCATGGCTAGTCCCGTAAAGCATGGGAATCCATGCCGTGAACAGCTTGTTCATCACCCCCACCAGCACCAGTGGCAGCAGGGCGACCAGCGGATGCGCCAGCTTGCCGTCGGCCACGGGTTCCGGCTCGTTCAGCAAGTTGCTGCCGTAGCCTTCGCCGCTGGCAGCCGCGCGGCGGCGGCACCAGTCCAGGTAGAGCAGGCCGGTGACCAGGATGAATACGGTGCCGATTACGCCCAGCCAGGGCGCGGCCCAGGTAGTGGTATTGAAAAAGGTGGTGGGGATGATGTTCTGGATCTGCGGCGTGCCTGGCAGCGAATCCATGGTGAAGGTGAACGCGCCCAGCGCAATCGTGCCGGGGATCAGGCGTTTCGGGATGCCGCCCTGGCGGAACATTTCGGCGGCAAACGGATAGACCGCGAACACCACCACAAACAGCGAGACGCCGCCATAGGTCAGCAAGCCGCATACCAGGACAATGGAAAGCATGGCGCGCTGTCGTCCGACCACATTGATGACGCTCGACACGATGGATTTGGAAAATCCCGAGAGTTCGATCACCTTGCCGAATACCGCGCCCAGCAGGAAAACGGGAAAGTAGAGCTTGACGAAACCGACCATCTTTTCCATGAACACGCTGGTGAACATGGGAGCGACCAGGCTGGGGTCGGTGAGCAGCACGGCGCCGAGCGCGGCGACCGGGGCAAACAGGATAACGCTGTAGCCGCGGTAGGCGACAAACATCAGGAACAGCAAAGCCAGAATAACTACGATGAAACTCATCCTTTATCTCCTACGGATCAGGGTTGCTCTAGCGGATTCGATCGGGCCTGCGGGAAATGGCCGTCGAATGTTGCGATTATTTTAACGTGGCTCGCGGGGGAGGCAAAGATGAGAGAGAGGCGGAATGCAGCTTGAGTTCCGTCGCCGGCCGCAGGAAACGCGCCCTGAATGCAAAAAGACATGCATGAAGCATGTCTTTTTTGTGGCTGCGATCAAAGGCGATCAGTAGGGAACGTAGTCTGGCGGCGGACCGTAATTACCCCGTTGCGGCGGGTAGTAGTCAGGCGGCGCCGAGTACTGCGGAGCCGGAGCATATTGCTGGCGACGGCTGTTTGCGTAGCCGCCGGAGACCGGAACCTGGTTACCCTTGGCATACATGCATTGGGTATAGACATTGTTGTACTCGCGCTGCATGCCGTAGCTGCTGCGCGCCGCCGAGTCGCCGGCAACCGAGCTACCTGCCAGCAGGCCGACGCCGCCGCCGATTGCCGCACCGGCGCCGGCACGGCCGGTTGCCGCGCCGATCAGGGCGCCAGCCGCTGCGCCGATGACGGTGCCGGCTGCCGCTGTTCCTACCGCATTGTCAGCTGCGGCTTGCGGCGCATACGGGCCTATTCTTTCCTGGGCAGCACGCTGGCATACTGCCTCATCGTTGCGGAATTGCTCGTAGCTTTTACCTGAACCAGGCAACGCCATCACATTCGGACCCGACGGCGCGGTAACGCAGCCGGTCAGGAGGACGGCCAGCGAGGCCGCGATTATCTTGGTAGTTCCACTTATCATCACACACCGCCTTATCTAGGTTGAGCTTGGTCCGGCATTACCTTCATCCAGCCTTTCGGGCAGCGAGGAATCTGGGGATAATAGCCAGCCGGACTAGGGCAGTAATATGCATAGTTCGGGGCTTTTTCTATATAAGTCTGCGGTTCCGGTTCAACGTAGACCGGCGGCGGGGCGTAATACACCGGCGGCGGCGCGTAGTATACCGGCGGCGGGCCCCAATACAGCGGTCCGCCTATGGTTACACCGATGCGTGGGCCGTAGAAGCCGCCATGTCCGTAATAACCATAGGCAAAACTGGCCGAACTGGTAACCATCAGGCCCGCAGCTGCAAGTACCAATAGAGCAATTTTTTTCATGATATTTCCCACGCATTTATCAGTGATTTAATAGTAATCCCGGACCGTCAAAAGTAGCAAAAGGAGTTACTTCTGGTTGCAAATGTTGGCGTCAAGACCAACCATTTTAACTCTTTGATACAAAGCGATTGCTGCGGGGCAGCCAATGAAGGGAATTGTTGCAGGACAGCAGGATTTTTTACTTGCCGTCGCGTGGCAGACCGCAAGGCTGGCGGCTCGCAGACTATTCTATAATCTGCCGATCCGCAGCATGAACAGATGACAGAAAACAGGTGAAAAGAAATGCAGCAGCCAGGCGCAGAGCAGCAATCCTCCCTCCAGGGCGTCAAGGTGATCGAACTCGGCACCTTGATCGCCGGCCCGTATGCCGCCAGCCTGCTGGGGCAGTTTGGCGCCGAGGTGATCAAGATCGAAGCGCCGGGAGATGGCGACCCGCTGCGCAAATGGCGCAAGCTGCACAACGGCACTTCGCTGTGGTGGTATTCGCAGAGCCGCAACAAGAAATCGGTGACGCTGAACCTGAAATCGGAACAGGGCCAGCAGATTGTGCGCGACCTGGTCAAGGATGCCGATATCGTGATCGAGAATTTCCGCCCCGGCACGCTGGAAGGCTGGGGCCTGGGCTGGGAGGATCTGTCGAAGATCAATCCGAAACTGATCATGGTCCGCGTGTCGGGATATGGCCAGGACGGCCCTTACCATGCGCGTCCGGGTTTTGCGGCGATTGCCGAGTCGATGGGCGGTTTGCGCAACCTGGCCGGTTATCCGGACCGGCCGCCGGTGCGGGTCGGCGTCAGCATCGGCGACACGCTGGCGTCGCTGTATGGCGTGATCGGCGCGCTGCTGGCTATGCACCATCTGAAAGCAAACAACGGCACAGGGCAGTTCATCGACATCGCCTTGTATGAAGCAGTGTTCGGCGTGATGGAAAGCCTGATCCCGGAATACGCCGAGTTCGGATTCGTGCGCGAGCGCACCGGCGCCAGTTTTCCCGGCATTTCGCCATCCAGCACTTATCCCTGCCTGAGCGATGCCCGCGGCGAACACTATGTGATCATCGCCGGCAACGGCGACAGCATCTTCAAGCGCCTGATGCACGCCATCGGCCGCAGCGACTTGGCGCAGGATCCGCGCCTGGCGCGCAACGACGGCCGGGCGCAGCACAACGACATGCTCGACGCCGCCATCACGGAATGGACTTCGCAACATGATCTGGAACATGTACTGCAGGTGCTGGAACAGGCCGAAGTCCCGAGCAGCAAGGTGTATACCGCCGCCGATATCCACCAGGATCCGCATTTCCGCGCGCGCGACATGATCCAGCAGCATGTGCTGCCGGACGGCCAGCCGATAGACTTGCCGGGCATCGTGCCTAAACTGTCGGCGACGCCGGGCCAGACCAACTGGGTGGGACCGGAGCTGGGGCAGCATACGGCGGAGGTGCTGGCCGCCATTGGCAAAAGCGCGGAGCAGATCGCAGAGCTGAGGCAACTGGGCGTAATCTGAGCGGGTAATTTTCGGTTGCCCGGCGAAAATTGCACATGATAGTATTGGTCCATCCAATGGACCTTTCGTCGCAACTGCCGTGCCAAAGATACTGATCCGAGACCAACAATATGCCTGACGATATGCCTGATACAGCGCCGGCCCCCATGCGCATCGACGCCCACCAGCATTTCTGGCTGCTGGCGAACCGGACCGGACAATGGCCGCCGTCGGAACTGGCGGCAATCCATCGCGACTTCCTGCCGGACCAGCTGGAACCTTTGCTGCAGCAGCACGGCATCAGCGGCAGCGTACTGGTGCAATCCTTGCCCAGCATGAGCGATACCTTGTTCATGCTGGGGCTGGCTGAGCGCAGCGCATTTATCCGGGCAGTGGTCGGCTGGGCCGATCTGAAGGCGGCCAACGCCGAACAGCAAATACAGCTGCTGGCCAGCCATCCGAAGATGCGCGGCCTGCGGCCCATGCTGCAGGGGCTGGCCGACGACTGGATCTGCGATCCGCTGCTGGCGCCGGCAATCGACGCCATGCAGCGCCACCGGCTGAGCCTGGACGCGCTGGTGGTGCCGCGCCAGCTGCCGTCTCTACTGGAGTTCGCCGAGCGCTATCCGGATCTGCCTATCGTCATCGACCACGCGGCCAAACCGCTGATCGCCAGCACCGCAATGGAACCCTGGCGGGCATCGATGAGCCGCCTGGCGACGCTGCCACAGGTGTATTGCAAGTTGTCGGGGCTGGTGACCGAAGCGGCGGCCGGCTGGCAGGTAGCACAGCTGCAGCCATATGCATCTCACGTGCTGGATGTATTCGGCGCCGAACGGGTGATCTGGGGCAGCGACTGGCCGGTAGTCAACCTGGCGGCGGATTATGGGCGCTGGCTGGCGGCTACCGATGATTTGCTGGCGGGTCTTGATGTCTCCCAGCGGCAGCAGGTCATGGGCCTGAATGCGCAGCGCTTCTACCGTCTATAGCGCGACCGCGCTTACCGCAAGAACACTTTGTTCATGATCTGCGTGACCGGGTAGACCACCATCGACTGCACCGCGGGCGGCAGGTCCAGCGGCCGCATGATCATCTTGATCGTCATGTCGGGCGACAGGTGGCTGCGGATGGTGGTGTTCATCTTGCTGTGGATCTGCTGCAGCATGGCCTGGTCGTCGGCATGCTGCGGCGCCCTGGTGCCGAGCACGTGGCGCAGGGCGCAGGCGGCGTCTTCGTTTTTCATTTCCAGGGTACGGCGGCGCAGGGCACCGAAGATGCGGTGGCGGCGCAGTCCCTCGTGCTGCCGGAAGCGGCGGAAATAACGGAAGAAATGCTTGTAATGGTTCACCTCGTCCCTGGCGATGCGCGAGGCCAGGTCCTTCAGCACCGGCTCATCGGTGCTGCGCGACAATGCGCTGTAGAAGGTGGCGGTGCCGGCTTCCACCACGCAGCGCGCCACCATTTCCAGGCCTTTGCTGGGTTCCAGCAGTTCAACCTTGCAATAAGTTGAATATTCGTCGAGGAAGTTGCGATAAGCGGCAGGCCAGTCGAATTCCGGCCATATGTGTTCGACATAAGCGCGCAGCGCCTGGCCATGCTGCAGTTCCTCGACTTCCCACTGCTCGCGCAGCCAGGTGGAGATTTCCGGCTCGTCGCCGTAGTAGTCCACCAGGTTCTGTGTATACAGGTCGGAGCCGCTTTCGACAAACGAGGCGCAGGTGACCAGGTAAAAAAGATTCTCGTCGGGCCGGACTTTAGGGATGTTGATTTTTGAAAAATCCAGGTCGGCGATTTTCCAGTGCGTGTTCTGTTCGCTACCTTTGTGCATAATCAATCTCTCCATGTGGTTGTGACTGATATAGAACGTACCTGCAGGTATGACGCATGCTTCAGCAATAGGTTCAAGGTACACGATTTTGCTGGAATGTGTGCATTCCACACTCATGCTAGGATTAAGTCTTATTTGCAGCGAGGTAAACATGGACAATCAAACCGGTGAAAACGTCGAATATCGCGGTTATGTCATTGTGTCGAAACCGGCGCGGAACCCGCGTGATGATCTGTGGCATGACGGTTACCAGATATCAAAATCAGGGATCAGCGTTGCCAATTTCACCAACACGGAAGTTGTGCATAACAACTGGAAAGCCGCTTATGACAGCAGCATCTTGCTTGCCAAAAATGAGGTGGATAATCTCATCGCCATCTGAGACACCATGATTTTTGCGGCACGGGGCCTTCCGGCGCGGGGCCTGGTAATAGCTGGTTTGTAAATAAAATACAAAAGAGATAAACGCTTATGCAACGACCTATCTGGGCTCCGTCTGCGGCGGCGCTGCTGGTGTTATTGGCAGCAGCCTCAAGCCAGGCCAGGGATGTTTTGCCGGCGCCGGCAGCTACCTACAAGATTGCGGGCTTGAAAAAGCCGGCAGAAATTTTAGTAGACCAATGGGGTGTACCGCACATATACGCGGCGAACCAGGATGACGCTTTTTTTGTCCAGGGCTTCAATGCGGCGCGCGACCGTCTGTTCCAGATCGATTTGTGGCGCCGCCGCGGCCTCGGGCTGCTGGCCCAGGTATTCGGCCCGGCCTACGTGCAGCAAGACCGCGCGGCCCGGCTGTTCCTGTACCGCGGCGACATGCAGCGCGAGTGGCAGTCCTACGGTCCGCACGCGCAGCAGGTGGCGAACACCTTCGTGGCTGGCATCAATGCCTATGTCGACTACGTCAATACCCATCCGGAAAAATTGCCGTTTGAATTCAGGCAGCTGGGTTATGCGCCGGCCAGGTGGCAGGCGGAGGATGTGGTGCGCATCCGTAGCCACGGCCTTACCCGCAACCTGGACAGCGAAGTGGCGCGGGCCAACGTCGCCTGCAAGGCCGACCTGAAATCGGACGAAATCCGTTTCGGCCTGACGCCGAAATGGGAGACGACCATGCCGGAAGGACTGGATCCCTGCCTGCCGAAGGATTTGCTGAAAGTGTTCCAGCTTGCTACCCAGGGCGTGAAGATCAGCAAAGACAGCTTGCAGAAAGGGCAGAGCGATGCCGTCGTGATCGCCGCCGCCGAGAATCCTGAAGAAATCGCCGAAGGTAGCAACAACTGGGTAGTTGCACCGGCAAAATCGGCGACCGGCCGCGCCATCATGGCGAACGATCCGCATCGCGCGTATTCGGCGCCGTCGCTGCGCTACATCGCCCATATCAATGCGCCGGGCCTGAATGTGATTGGCGCCGGCGAACCGGCGTTGCCGGGCATTTCGATCGGACATAACGGCAGCGTCGCCTTCGGCCTGACGATTTTCAATATCGACCAGGAAGATTTGTACGTCTACCAGCTTAACCCCGAGCATTCCGACCAGTATCAATACCAGGGCAAGTGGGAGCCGTTCAATATCATCACGGAACAGATTCCGGTCAAGGGCGGGAAACCTGTTGCTGCCGAACTGGTGTTCAGCCGCCACGGTCCTGTGATTTTTTCCGAGCCAGGGAAAAACCGCGCTTTTGCCGTCCGTTCCGGCTGGCTGGAACCCGGCATGTCGCCGTATTTCGGCAGCATCGACTATATGCGCGCCAGGAATTTTGCCGAGTTCAAGCATTCCCTGCTGCACTGGGGCGCGCCGACCGAGAACCAGGTATATGCCGACACCAAGGGCAATATCGGCTGGATGCCGGGCGGGTTGGCGCCGATCCGCCCCAACTGGGACGGTTTGCTGCCGGTGCCTGGCGACGGCCGCTACGAATGGGCCGGATTTTGGTCAGGCGACCGGCTGCCCTCCAGCTACAATCCGAAACAGGGCTGGTTCGCCTCCGCCAACCAGATGAACCTGCCGGACGGTTATCCGTATCGCGAACGCAAGCTCGGGTTTGAGTGGACCAATAATTCACGTTTCACGCGCATCAGCGAAGTACTGTCGTCGCTGAACAAGGTGTCGCTGGAAGATTCCATGCGCCTGCAGAACGATGACCTGTCGATCCCGGCACGGCGCCTGGCGGCGCTGCTGAAACCGCTGTCCGCCGGCGATGCGCAGACCCAGGCGGCGTTGAACCTGTTTGCCGGCTGGGATTTTGTCGAGCGCGCCGATTCGGCGCCAGCCGCCTTGTTTGAAGTCTGGCTCTCACGGCACCTGGGCAAGGCGTTCAAGGCTGCGGTGCTGAGCCCGGCTGCGGCGGAAGCGATGGGCGCGCCGGATACCGCAGTGCTGCTGGATACGCTGGAGCAGCCGCAGGCGCGTTTTGGCCCGGACGCTGTGCAAAAGCGCGACCAGTTGCTATTGAGCAGCTTGAGCGCAGCTTATGCCGAACTGCAGAAGCTGCAGGGCAGCGACGCTAGCCAATGGCAATGGGGCAAGCTGCACCATAACCTTATGGAGCACCCGCTGGCCGCTGCGGTGGATGAGGCTACCCGCGCAAAATTGAATGTCGGCCCCATGCCGACCCATGGCGGCGCCTATTCGCCCAACCAGTCGACTTATCGCAGCAGCGATTTCCTGCAAACCAACGGGCCCTCGTTCCGAGTGGTGGTCGATGTCGGCAACTGGGATAATTCGCGCGCGGTCAATTCGCCGGGACAATCGGGAGACCCGGACAGTCCGCATTACCGCGACCTGGCTGTCAAATGGCTCAAGGGCGAATATTTCCCGCTGCTGTATTCGCGGGCGGCGGTGGAGCAGGCCACGGTGCAACGGATTCGCCTGCAGCCGGCAAACTGAACTGCGGGTGCAAAGTAAAAAGGGCGCAGATCAGCGCCCTTTTTTATGCCAGCTCGATACGTTGAGTCGTCTGCGGATCGAACCAGTGTAGGGCCGTGGCGTCAAAACCGGCAGTGATTTGCTGGCCTGTCACGACCGCGGTCGCGGCCGGCACCCGCATCACCAGCAGCTGGTCTCCTATCGAAGCATGCACCAGCAGGTCGGCGCCCAAGGCTTCCACCAGTTCCGCGCGCAGGTTCAAGCCGGGCCGGCCGAAGATCAGCTGCTCCGGACGCAGGCCCATGATGCACTCGCGGCCGGCGATTGCGCCGTGGACGAATGGCAATGCGACGGCGTCGGCGTTGGCCAGGATGAAGCTGCTGCCGTCCTCCGCCAGCTGTCCCTGCAGCAGGTTCATCGGCGGCGAGCCGATAAAGCTGGCGACGAAGGTGGTGGCCGGTTTGGCGTAGACCTCGGCAGGCGTGCCTATCTGTTCGGCGCGGCCGCCGTTCATGACGATCATGCGTTGGCCCAGGGTCATGGCTTCGACCTGGTCATGCGTCACATACAAGCTGGTGGTGCCCAGCGTGCGGTGCAGTTTCTGGATTTCCAGGCGCATCTGTACGCGCAGCTTGGCGTCCAGGTTGGACAGCGGTTCATCGAACAGGAACACCGCCGGCTCGCGCACGATGGCGCGTCCCATCGCCACCCGCTGGCGCTGGCCGCCGGACAGCTGGCGCGGGGTGCGTTGCAGCAGCGCGCCCAGTTCCAGGATCTTGGCTGCCTTCTGCACTCGCACCTCGATGTCGTCCTTGCCCAGGCCGCGGATCTTCAGGCCGTAGGCCATGTTCTCGTACACGCTCATGTGCGGGTACAGCGCGTAATTCTGGAACACCATGGCGATGTCGCGGTCTTTCGGCTCCAGCCGGTTGACCACGCGGTCGCCGATGACGATGTCGCCGGAAGTGACTTCTTCCAGGCCCGCCACCATGCGCAGCAAGGTCGACTTGCCGCAGCCGGAAGGACCTACCATGACGATGAATTCGCCATCGGCGATATCGATCGAAATGCCGTGGATGACATCGACCGCCTTGGGCGCCTTGCCGTAGGTTTTCTTGACGTTTTCTAGGTGTACTTTTGCCATATCACTTCTCGGAATCAACCAGACCTTTAACAAACCATTTTTGCATCACCACCACTACCAGGCCCGGCGGCAGCATCGCCAGCACCAGGGTCGCCATCACCATATTCCATTCCACCGCCGAATCGCCGCCGGCGATCAGCGTCTTGATGCCTATGCCGATCGGATACATGTCTTGGTTGGTGGCGATCATCAGCGGCCACAGGTACTGGTTCCAGCCGTAGATGAACATGATCACGAACAGCGCGATGACATTGGTGCGCGACAGCGGCCAGATCACGTCCTTGAAAAAGCGCAAGGGACCGGCGCCGTCGATGCGCGCTGCTTCCGCCAGTTCATCGGGAATGGTCAGGAAGAACTGGCGGAACAGGAAAGTGGCGGTGGCCGACGCGATCAGCGGTATGGTCAGGCCGGCGTAGCTGTTGAGCATGTGGAAGTCGGACACCACCTGGTAGGTCGGCGTGATGCGCACCTCCACCGGCAGCATCAGAGTCATGAAAATCATCCAGAAGAACAGCGAGCGTCCGGGAAACCGGAAGTACACCATGGCGAATGCCGACAGCATCGAAATCGAGATCTTGCCGATCGCGATCGTCAGCGCCGATATCAGGCTCACCAGCAGCATGCGCGCCACCGGCGGCGCCGAGACGTTGCCGGATGCACCCTTGGTCAGCAGGGCGCCGTAGTTTTCGACAAGATGGCTGCCGGGCAGCAGCGACAGTGGCGCTGCCGCTGCTTCCTGCGCGGTTTGCGTGCTGGCGACAAAAGCTACATACAGCGGGAAGGCGATGATGATGAGGCCCAGGATCAGCACCAGGTGGCTGACCATGTCGAGGATGGGGCGGCGCTCAATCATGGGCGGCTTTCGTGACAGTTTTCATGCGTACTGGACTTTCTTTTCAACATACTTGAACTGCGCCACGGTGAGCACGATGACGATGGTCATCAGGATCACCGACTGCGCCGCGGCGCTGCCCAGGTCGCCGCCCTTGAAGCCGTCGATGAAGACCTTGTAGACCAGGATCTCGGTATCCTTGCCGGGGCCGCCCTGGGTGGTGGCTTCGATGATGGCAAAGGTGTCGAAGAAGGCGTAGACGATGTTCACCACCAGCAGGAAAAAAGTGGTGGGCGACAGCAGCGGGAAAATGATGGTGGCGAAGCGCTTGACCGGGCCGGCGCCGTCGATCGCGGCGGCTTCGATCAGCGACTTCGGTATCGCTTGCAGGCCGGCCAGGAAGAACAGGAAGTTGTAGCTGACCTGTTTCCAGACGGCGGCGATCACGATCAGTATCATCGCGTGACGGCCGTTCAGCACGTGGTTCCAGTCGATGCCGATGTAATGCAACCAGTTGGAGACGATCCCGAGCGTGGGGCTCAGCATGAACATCCACAGCACGCCAACCACCACTGGCGACACAGCGTAGGGCCAGATCAGGAAGGTCTTGTAGATGGCCGAGCCTTTCACCACGCGGTCGGCAAAAGCGGCCAGCATCAGCGACAGCGACAGGCCGAGTACGGCGACCAGGATGGAAAACACCGCGGTGGTCTTGAACGAGGCGAGGTAATTGCTGTCGGCGAACAGGGTGCGGAAATTGTCGAACCAGACGAATTCGGAATAACCGCCGAAAGCGTCCTGCAGCAGCATCGACTGGTACAGGGCTTGCACCGCCGGCCAGACGAAAAACAACAGGGTGACAATGATCTGCGGCGCGACCAGCGCGTAAGGCAGCCAGGCAGACTTGAAGCGAGCGCGTTTTTCCAAGATGAGGCTTTCTGACCGGAGCATCCGCGCTGGCGCGGGATTTCAGGGTATGACGGAATGCAATTCCGTAGGGTGGGCAAATATGCCCACCCTACATTAATTACTTGTTGGTTTTCTCGAAACGTTCCAGCAGCAGGTTGCCGCGCTCCACCGCGGTATCCAGCGCCTGTTTCGGCGTGATCTTGCCGGTCCAGACGTTTTCCAGTTCTTCATCGATGATGGTGCGGATCTGCGGCATGTTGCCGAGGCGGATGCCGCGCGACTTGTCGGTGGTCTTGGTGATCATCTGCTTGACTGGCACATCGGTGCCCGGATTGCGTTCATAGAAACCGGACTTCTTTGTGATTTCGTAAGCCGCCGTGGTGGTCGGCAGGTAGCCGGTTTCCTGATGCCATTTGGCTTGCACTTCCGGTTTCGACAGGAATTTGAAGAACTTGGCCACGCCCTTGTAGTCCTCGGTTTTCTTGCCGCCCATGACCCACAGCGAAGCGCCGCCTATCATGGTGTTTTGCGGCGCGCCCGGCACGTCGTTGTAATACGGCAGGGTGGCGATGCCGAACTTGAACTTGGAATTTTTGGCGATATCCGCATAGCTGGACGACGAACCGGTCAGGATGCCGCACTCGCCGGCATAGAATTTCGAGGTAGCTTCATCCTTGCGGCCGGCGTAGGTGAAGTAGCCTTGCTTGGCCCAGTTGGCCAGGTTTTCGATATGCTTGACGTGCAGCGGGCTGTTGAATTTCAGGCGTGTGTCGAGGCCGTCGAAGCCATTGTTCTTGGAGGCAAATTCGACATTGTGCCAGGTCGAGAACGATTCCAGCTCGACCCACGACTGCCAGGTCGTGGTGTAGGCGCATTTGGCGCCGCTGGCTTTCAGCTTGGCGGCATCGACCGCGAGTTCCTGCCAGGTCACCGGCGGCTTGTTGGGGTCCAGCCCGGCCTTGGTGAACATGTCCTTGTTATAGAACATCACTGTAGTCGAACTGTTGAACGGCAGCGACAGCAGGCCGCCGCCTTTAGGCGCGGCGTAATAGCCGCCGATGGCCGGCACGTAGGCAGAAGGATCGAACGGTTCGCCGGCCAGCTTCATGACTTCCGACACCGGCTTGATGGCGCCCTTGGAGTACATCATGGTGGCGGTGCCGACTTCGAACACCTGCAGGATATCTGGCGCGTTGCCGGCGCGGTAGGCGGCGGTTGCCGCTGCCATGGCTTCGTCGTAGGCGCCTTTGTAAACCGGGGTGACCTTGTATTCCGACTGGCTCTTGTTGAATTCGTCGGCCAGCCCGTTGACGCGGTCGCCGAGAGCGCCGGCCATCGAGTGCCACCACGATATCTCGGTGGCGGCGTGCGCCGCAACGCTCATGGTCGCCAGTGTGCAAGCGACAGCCAGTGCTTTCAATTTCATCAGGGCCTCCGTAAAATTTTTTATGGTAGCGAAGTCATATGACGACTGCGTGACAGCAGCGGCCTCGCTATAAAGCCGGATTCTATAGGTGAGTTTGTCAGCCGCGCAATGTTTGTTTTTCTTATGCGCAATGAAAGGCGATATGCAGCCCGATTTACAAGCTTGATTCACGAGCCTGGTTTGCGGCTTGCCATTGCTCCATAAGCGCAGCTTCGGGAATTGAGTCTGGTGTAATAATAATTACCGATAGTCCGAGACCTGTCTCTAGCTTTCATATTGAAAACCGGTGTATTCTCAAATACCATCAATCCCGGTGATTTCGACCCTGTGATTGATGTAAGTGTAAATTAAATTACACAATAAAATATCAGGAGACTACATGTTTCACGCACTTATCTGCCGTACCGACGGCTGCGCCGGTCTTGCCGCTTGCCGGGGCCGCGCATGATCCCGCGCCTGCTGTTCAATTCCGACCATGAAGAGTTTCGCCAGAGTCTGCGCCGTTTTCTGCAGACTGAAATCTTGCCGCGCCATGCTGCCTGGGAGGAGCAGGGTTTTGTCGACCGCGATGTCTGGCAGCGCGCCGGCGAGCTAGGTTTCCTGTGCACCAATATGCCGGAGAATTACGGCGGCTCCGGCGTCGACCGCAAATTCAGCACCATCGTGCTGGAAGAGCTGGCCAGCAGCAACGCCTCGGGCATAGGCTGGCCCCTGCATTCCGACATCGTGGCGCCTTACCTGCTGCGTTACGGCAGCGAAGAACTGAAGCAAGCCTGGCTGCCGAAGATGGCCGCCGGCACCGCGATCACGGCGATCGCGATGACCGAACCGGGCACCGGCTCGGACCTGCAGGCGATACAGACCACGGCGATCGAGGACGGCGACGATTACATCGTCAACGGCTCCAAGATATTCATCACCAACGGCTATAACAGCGACATGGTGGTGGCGGCGGTCAAGGTCGGCGACAAGAGCCGCGGAGCGAAGAATGTGTCCTTGCTGGTGATCGAGGCCGGCCGGCCCGGTTTCAGCAAGGGCAAGCCGCTGAAGAAGATCGGCATGAAGGCGCAGGATACCTGCGAGCTGTTCTTTGACAATGTGCGGGTCCCGAAGAGCAACATCGTCGGCCAGGTCGGCGCCGGTTTCACCATGCTGATGCAAGAGCTGGCCTGGGAACGGCTGCTGATTGCGATCACCTCGGTCGCCAATGCCGAAGCCATGCTCACCGCAACCATCGAATACACGCGCGACAGGCAAGCCTTCGGCCGCGCCGTGTCGTCGTTCCAGAACACGCGCTTCAAGCTGGCCGAGATGAAAACCGAGTTGCAGATCGCACGCGTGTTCGTCGACCGCTGCGTCGAGCTGGAAGTGGCGGGCGAATTGCGGGTTGACGCGGCGGCGGCCGCCAAGTACTGGTGTTCCGATTTGCAAGGCAAGGTGCTGGACCAATGCCTGCAACTGCATGGCGGATACGGTTTCATGCAGGAGTACGCGATTGCGCGTGCATTTATCGATGCGCGTGCCCAGCGCATTTATGGCGGCACCAACGAAATCATGAAAGAAATCATTTCCCGCTCAATATGAGTGCGGGTTTTTCTATTTTGAATAAAGACACAGACCATGGAAAATGAATTACGGAATGAATTGCACTACGACGGCCGGGTGGCGATCGTCACCGGCGCCGGCAATGGCCTGGGACGGGTGCATGCCTTGCTGCTGGGAGCGCGCGGCGCCCACGTAGTGGTGAATGACCTGGGCGGAGACGTGCATGGCGGCGGCAAGTCCAGCGCCGCTGCCGACCAGGTGGTGGCGGAGATCAAGGCGGCCGGCGGCAGCGCGATCGCCAATTACGACTCGGTGGAAGACGGCCGCCAGATCGTGCAGACCGCGCTCGACCATTTCGGCGGCGTCGATATCGTGATCAACAATGCCGGCATCCTGCGCGACAGCAGTTTCGCCAAGATGAGCGCCGACGACTGGGACCTGATCTACCGCGTCCACGTGCTGGGCGCTTTCCGCGTCACCCATGCCGCCTGGCCGCACATGCGCAACAAAGGTTACGGCCGCATCGTCATGACCACTTCGGCGGCGGGCATCTACGGCAATTTCGGCCAGGCCAACTACAGCATGGCGAAGATGGGCCTGATCGGCATGGCGAATACGCTGGCGATCGAAGGCGCTGCCAAGAACGTGCTGGTCAACACCATCGCGCCGCTGGCCGGTTCGCGCATTTCGGAAACGGTGATGCCGCCACAGATGATGGAAGCGCTCAAGCCGGAGTTCGTGGCGCCGCTGGCGGCATACCTGTGTCACGAGAGCTGCAAGGAGAACGGCAGCTTGTTCGAGGTCGGTGCCGGCTTCCACGCCAAGCTGCGCTGGCAGCGCACGCAAGGCCATCATTTCCACGGACAGGCTTTCGGCCCTGAGCAGGTGGCCCAGCATTGGCAAGAGATTGTCGATTTCGACGACGTTACCTATCCAGGCAGCATAGGCGAATCGCTGATGTCCATCGTGCAGGACGTCGGCTCGCCCTTTGGCCAGGGCAAGCCATGATCCGCAATGGCTAATCCGCTGCTGTCCGGCATCCGGGTGCTCGACCTGACCCGTTTGCTGCCTGGTCCCTTTTGCAGCCTTTACCTGGCGCAGATGGGGGCCGAGGTGGTCAAGCTGGAAGAGCCGCAAGGCGGCGATTACGCGCGCATGCTGTCGCCTGAATTGTTCACCCTGGTCAATCGCGGCAAGAAATCGGTGACGCTGGATTTGCGGCAGCCGGAAGCGGTCGCCGTGCTGAAGGTCATGGTGGCGCAGGCCGATGTCCTGATCGAATCGTTCCGGCCCGGCGTGATGGACAAGCTGGGCTGCGGCTACCAGGAACTGAAGATCATCAATCCGCGCCTGGTCTACGCCGCGCTGACCGGTTACGGCCAGACCGGCCCCTACAAGGACCGCGCCGGCCATGACATGAATTACTGCGCCTACGCCGGCCTGCTGGACCAGAGCGGCGCCGCCGGCGGTCCGCCGGCGCTGTCGAATTTCCAGAGCGCCGACCTGGCCGGCGGCGCGCTGACCTGCGCCCTGGGCATCCTGGCGGCGGTGATAGGCGCCCGTGCCTCGGGCCATGGCACCATGGTCGACGTCGGCATGCTGGACGGCACGCTGGCACTGCAGGCGCTGTCGCTGGCAACTGTCCGCACCCTGGGCGCGAGCGCGGCGCGCGGCGGCGATATCTTGAGCGGCGGCCTGGCCAACTACAGCATTTACGCCTGCGCCGACGGCAAGCATGTGGCGATGGCGGCATTGGAGCCTAAATTTTTCCTGAATTTCTGCAAGGCCGTCGGCCGTCCCGACCTGGCGGCCTTGCCGCTGGCGCCAGGGCCGGATGGCGCAGCGCTGCGGAGCGCCCTGGAAGTATTATTCAAGGCCCGTTCGCGCGATGAATGGGAGTTGCTGCTGGCTGACCGCGACTGCTGCGTATCCGGCATCTATACCCCGCAGGAAGCGCTGGACAACCCGCAGGTCAAGGCCCGCGGCCTGGTGCGAATGGACGACGGCAAGCCGTTGCCGGACCTGCCGATCAAGTTCAGCGACGCTGCCGGCACGACTGGCGATTGCCCGGCATTGGGATCGGATACTTCCAGCGTTCTGACAGGATTGGGGTTTGGTACCGCGGCGCTGGCCGCACTGCGCGCAAGCGGCGCGATTTGAAGCAAGGCCATCCGACAGAATAAAAATATCGGCAAGCGGTTATCCAGAGCGATGGGCGAGGAGGCAATATGAACGGGCAAAAGAATCCGGTGCAAATGCTGTTGCAGTGGGCGTCGCAAAAACCTGACATGCCCTGGCTGTTCCAGCCGGTCGACGGCCAGTGGCAAGCCACTACCTGGGGCCTGGGCAGCGACCAGATCAGACGCATGGCGGCGGCGCTGAAGGCGATGGACTGGGAGCCCGGCAGCCGCATCTGCATCTCCGGGCGCAATACCGCGCACTGGATCATGGCCGACCTGGCGATCGCCATGGCCGGCCATGTCAGCGTCGGCATGTACCCGAAACAGGCGGCGGCCACCACACGTTATATCTTCGAACATAGCGAGGCCAAGGCCGTGTTCCTCGGCCCCATGCCGGACGCCGACGATTTCATGGGGGCGATTCCGGAATCGGTCCGCACCATCTCGTTTCCCTACCAGGAAGCGCTGGCGGGCCAGTTCAAGTGGGACGAACTGGTCGCGGCCAACCAGCCGATGGAGGACTATCAGGCGCCGTCGCAGGAGGCGCTGATGACCCTGATCTACACTTCCGGCACCACCGGCAATCCGAAGGGGGTGATGCTCAGTTACGGCAACGTATTGTTCGCGGTATACAGCATCATGGACCTGGCGCCGTCACCTACCCAGGAGCGCTATTTTTCATACATGCCGCTGGCGCACGCATTCGAGCGCTTTGCGATCGCCATTCCCAGCTGCTACAACGGCGGCGAAGTACATTTCCTGGAAAATGTCGACAAGATGGGCGAGCAGCTGGCGCAGGTGGCGCCGACCCGTTTTTTTGGCGTACCGCTGGTTTACAGCCGGATACAGAACGCCATCCTGCACAAGATGCCGCAGCGGAAGCTGGACCGGCTGATGGCGATTCCCCTGTTGAGGAACATCATCCGGCGCAAGATCCGCACCGCCGTCGGCCTGCAAAATACCCGCATTTGCCTGTCCGGCGCAGCGCCCATACCAGTGGCGCTGCTCGACTGGTACCGCCGCAACCTGGGGCTGGAAGTGCTGCAAGGTTATGCGCCTACCGAAGCCTCGGTCTATTCCAGCGCCTGCCTGCCGGGCAATAACCGCAGCGGCTCGGTCGGCAAGCCGCCGCCGAATGCGGGATTCAGATTGTCGGATGAAGGCGAAATCCTGTTCAAGCATCCGGGGCTGATGATGGGGTATTACAAAGACCCCGAGAGTACACGCGCTGCGTTCACCGCGGATGGTTACCTGCGCACTGGCGATAAAGGCAGGGTGGACCAGGACGGTTACCTGTATATTACCGGCCGTGTCAAAGACATCTTTAAAACCGCCAAGGGAAAATATGTGGCGCCCGCGCCTATCGAATGTTCGCTGGCGCGCAATACTGATCTGGAGAATCTGTTGTTCATCGGCAGCGGCATGAACCAGCCAGTGATGGCGGTGACCCTGACCGCAGCGGCGCGCAGCAAGCCGCGCGCCGAAGTGGAGCAGCAGCTGATCGCCGACATGGCGCTGGTCAACGCTACGCTGGAGCCACACGAAAAGATCGCCAAATGCGTGGTACTGAAAGAGGCCTGGAGTATAGACAACGGGCTGATGACGCCGACCATGAAAGTCAAGCGTGGCGAAGTGGAAAAACGCTACGCTGCGCTGATGGAGAAGGAACTGCAGATACGCAACGCGGTCGGATGGGAATGATAAGCTGCTTGCCTGCGCCGGCAAGCGATAGTACTGATTTTAAACAACCGGAGGAACAGCAATGACAGTCAACGACATCATCAAGCTCATGCCGTCGTGCCTGAACACCGTAGCGGCGGCAGGCATGAAAAGCAGCATCCAGTTCGATATTTCGAAACCGATGTACCTGCTGATCGACCATGGCACATGCACCGCGCACGAAGGCGTGGTCGATGCGCCGGATGTGGCGCTGACCATGGCCGACGAAGATTTGAAGGCCATGCTGAAAGGCGAACTCAACGGCGCCATGGCGTTCATGGGCGGCAAGCTGAAGCTGAAGGGCGACCTGATGCTGGCCCAGCGCATTCCTTCCCTGTTCGACGCCAGCAAGATCGGCTGAACCGCCTGCGGCTCTTCGTCGTCGCCGAGGAAGAGCCGCGGCCTGTCGTTAGCCCGCTATTCGAAACGTTTTCCTTGTTCCGCCATTTTCACCAGTATCGCCGCCGGCGCAAAATAACTGCCGAACTGCTCTGACAGCTGGTTCGCGCGCTGGACAAAATCGGCGACGCCGTAGGCATTGATGTATTGCAGGGCGCCGCCATGGAACGGTGCAAATCCCCAGCCGAAAATGCTGCCGATATTGGCGTCGGCTACTGTCAGCACCACCTGTTCCTCATAACATTTGGCAGCTTCGTTGGCTTGCACAAACATCAAACGCTCGATCAAGTCCTTTTGCGGCAGCTGCGTGGCTGCGAGCGGGAAGGCTTGCTGCAGGCCGGGCCACAGGTGCTTGCTTTCGTTTTCGGGATAATCATAAAATCCCTTGCCGGCTTTTTTCCCTTTGCGGTCCAGCTGGGTCACCATTTTTTCCAGCCCGGCATCGGCCGGATGGCCGGCGAAAGGCTTGCCGGCTTCAGCAAAATCCTTGCGCGTCTGTTGCAGGATATGCAGCGACAAGGACAGGCTGACTTCGTCGTGCACTGCCAGCGGGCCCACCGGCATGCCAGCCTGCAAACCGGCCATCTCGATGGCGCGCGGATGTTGGCCCTCCGTCAGCAGCTTCAAGCCTTCCATCACGTAGGTGCCGAATACGCGCGAGGTGTAGAAACCTCGCGAATCGTGGACTACGATCGGGGTTTTCTTGATCTGCTGTACGTAGTCGAAGCCGCGCGCCAGCGTCTGCTGGCTGGTCCGCTGGCCTACGATGATTTCGACCAGCGGCATCTTGTCCACCGGCGAGAAGAAATGCAGGCCGATGAAATTTTCCGGCCGCACGCTGGCTTGCGCCAGGCCGGTGATCGGCAGGGTAGAGGTGTTCGAGGCAAACACGGCGTCGGCGCTGATCAGCGCTTCGGTTTTGCGGGTGACTGTCGCTTTGATCTCGCGCTCTTCAAACACCGCCTCGATAACCAAGTCGCAGCTTGCCAGATCGTTGAAATCCACGGTTGGTCTGATGCGGTCCAGCAGGACTTGTTTGCCCTCCGCGGTTTGCTGCTTGCGCTTGATGGCCTTGTCGAGCAGCTTGCTGGAATAGTCCTTGCCGTTTTGCGCGGTTTCCAGGCTGTTGTCCAGCAACACAACTTCTATGCCGGCCTTGGCCGAGGCATAGGCGATGCCTGCGCCCATCATGCCGGCGCCGAGGATGCCGACCTTGCCGACTTTGGATGGCGCGATGCCTTCCGGGCGCGACTTGCCCTTGTTGATGGCGTTCAGCTGGAACCACAAGCTGCCGATCATGTTCTTGGCGACCGGTGACAAGGCGCAGTTGACGAAATAGCGCGATTCGATTTCGCAGCCGGTATCGAAATCGACGATGCCGCCTTCGAATACGCAGCTCATGATGTTGGTCGCCGCCGGATAATTGCCATGGGTCTTGGCGCTTGCCATGGACGGCGCGATCGCCCACAGCTGGCCGTTGCCCGGGCTGCGCGAGTCGCCGCCGGGCCAGCGGAATTTCTTGTCGTCCCACGGCTGTTTGGCCTTGGGATTGGCCAGACACCAAGCCTTGGCTTTGGCCAGCAAGTCCTCCTTGTCGCTCGCCAGTTCCTGGACGATGCCTTGCTGCAGCGCTTCTTCGGCGCGCAGCTCTTTGCCTTCCAACATCAGCTGCAGCGCGCCCTGGATGCCGATCATGCGCGGCAGGCGTTGCGTGCCGCCGCCGCCCGGCAGCAGGCCGAGCTTGACTTCCGGCAGGCCGAACTTGGCTTTCGGATTGTTGATGGCGATGCGGTGATGGCAGGCCAGCGCCAGCTCCAGTCCGCCGCCCAGCGCGGTGCCGTTCAGCGCGGCCACTACCGGCCGGCCGCATGATTCGAGGCGGCGCAGGAAACCTTTGAATTCCTGCACCAGGTCGAAGGCTGCTTGTGCATCGGTGATCTGGAACAGTTTTTCGATATCGGCGCCGGCCACGAAATCCGCCTTGCCCGAGGTGATGATGACGCCAGCGACGGCCGGGTCGGCTTCGATGGCGGCAATCGCTTCCATGAACGGCGCGGTCAGCGCTTCATTCAATACATTCATCGAACGCCCCGGCATGTCCAGGGTCAAGGTTACGATATTGTCGCTGTCTTTCTGAAAATTTACGCTCATGATCTGATCCAGTCTTCCAGTCTGTTAGACACGTTCAATGATGGTGGCGATGCCCATGCCGCCGCCCACGCACAGCGAGATCAGGGCAGTCTTCTTGCCGCTGCGCTCCAGTTCGTCGAGCGCGGTGCCGAGGATCATGGCGCCGGTTGCGCCCAGCGGATGGCCCATGGCGATCGAGCCGCCATTGACGTTGACCCGTTCCGGGTCGATCTCCAGGTCGCGCATGGCGCGCATCACCACTGCGGCAAACGCTTCATTGATTTCAAACAGGTCAATATCCTTGGCTGACATCTTGGCCTTGACCAGTGCCTTGCGCGCAGCCGGAGCGATGCCGGTCAGCATGATGGTCGGCTCCGAGCCGGTGACGGCAGTCGCCACGATCCTGGCGCGCGGCTTCAGGCCCAGTTTCTGGCCCATCTCCTTGCTGCCGACCAGCACCAGCGCAGCGCCGTCGACGATGCCGGAAGAATTGCCGGCATGGTGCACATGGTTGATCTTTTCGACAGTGGTGTACTTGCGCAGTGCAGTGGCGTCGAAACCCATCTGGCCGATTTGTTCGAAGGCGGGTTTCAGCGCAGCCAGGTTTTCGATAGTGGTTTGCGCGCGGATGTATTCGTCATGGTCCAGCACCACCAGGCCATTCAGGTCCTTGACCGCGACCAGCGATTTGCCGAAGCGGCCTTCGGCGCGGGCGCGCGCAGCTTTCTGCTGCGATTGCAGGGCAAAATTGTCGACGTCGCTACGCGAGAAATTTTCCAGCGTCGCGATCAGGTCGGCGCCTATGCCTTGCGGCGCGAAGCCGGTGACCTGGTTGACCCGCGGATCCATGAACCAGGCGCCGCCGTCCGAACCCATGGCCCAGCGCGACATGCTCTCGACGCCGCCGGCCACTACCAGCTGCTCCTGGCCGGACATGACTTTCATCGCCGCCAGGTTGACCGATTCCAGGCCCGAGGCGCAAAAGCGCGATTGTGTCACGCCCGCCACCGACTGGTCCCAGCCGGCATACAGCACCGCGGTGCGGGCGATATCGGCGCCTTGCTCGCCGACCGGCGTCACGCAGCCGAGCACGACGTCGTCGACCTGCGAAGTATCGAGGCGGTTGCGCTGCTCCAGCGCCTGCAGCAGCTGGGCCAGCAGGCTGACCGGCGTTACCTGGTGCAGGCTGCCGTCTTTTTTGCCCTTGCCGCGCGGGGTCCGCACGGAATCGAAAATATAGGCTTCAGTCATAGCGTCTCCGGCTTGTATGTTCTAGTAATTAAAATTACACTTAGCTTGCTGCTGATTCATCCTGAATGCCCACTGTAGTTAAAGCAGTGGCCGGCGTCAATTGGTAAGCCACTCTAAATCCGAGCGGAAATTGATTGTCGTATTGGTAGTAATATTAATTACACATATGGTAAAACCATAACAAAATTTATGGCTTCGGAAAAACAGAAAATCATATTGGACCGCGCCTTGCTCAAGCCCTTGATCAGGCAGAGGATAGAAAACGCCGTGCTGGACCTGTTTTCAGAACGCGAATTCCATAGCGTCGCCTACGGTGAGATCGCCAGCGCCGCCAGCGTCTCCCTGCAAACCATCTATAAATACTACGGCAGCAAGGAAGCATTGTTGTTTGCCTGCCTGGAAACCTGGCTAGGCACGCTGGCTTCGCGCATGCTCGATCACCTGCAAGGCATCGAGAGCTGCCAGGACAAACTGCGCAAGGTGTTCTGGGTAGTGCTGGATTTTTTCGACCGCAACCCCAAGGTCAGCCAGCTCATCATGAGTTCGCTGCAGATCAGCGCATGGGGGCGCGACCGTACTTTCCGCCAGCCGGAAATGATGGAAGTGCTGATGAAGACCCTGACCGACGGCAGGGCGCAAGGCGTGCTGACCGATGAAGTGGATGAAAAAATCCTGCTGGACTATTTCATCGGCATCCTGGAAAGGCTGGTGCACATGCACACCATGCGCGGCGAAAAAGAGCCGCTGGCGTTGCAGGCGAATGCGCTGTTCAGGATGTTGTGGCGGGCGATCGCGAAGCCTGAGCAACTTTAGCCGATTTGGCTTGCAGATAAAAAAAATAGCGCCGGCGGTAAGCGGCGCTATTTTTGCAATGTCGATAAAGTGTTTATCGATATTTACGAATTTGCTTATGCGAAATTCTTCGAAGCAAATTCCCAGTTCGCCAATGCCCAGAATGCTTCCAGGTATTTTGGACGGGCGTTGCGGTAGTCGATGTAGTAAGCATGTTCCCAGACGTCGACAGTAATCAGCGGCTTGGCGTCGGTGGTCAGCGGAGTGGCTGCATTCGAAGTCGACACCAGGCCGAGCGAACCGTCAGCATTCTTCACCAGCCATGCCCAGCCGGAGCCGAAAGTGCCGACTGCGGTCTTGGTCAGTTCAGTCTTGAAATTGTCGAACGAACCCCATTTTGCATTGATCGCATCTGCCAATGCGCCGGTTGGTGCGCCGCCACCTTGTGGCGAAAGGCTGTGCCAGTAGAACGTATGGTTCCAGATCTGCGCCGCATTGTTGAAAATGCCGCCGGACGATTTCTTGACGATTTCTTCCAGGGTAGCGTTTTCGAATTCTGTGCCCGGAACCAGGTTGTTCAGGTTGGTCACATAAGTCTGGTGATGCTTACCATAGTGGAATTCCAAGGTTTCCTTGGAGATGTGCGGAGCCAGTGCGTCCAGATCGTACGGGAGAGGCGGGAGTGTGTGTGCCATGGTGCGTCCTTTCTATAGTTTTATTGGAATTACAAAGAAGCTGTTGCCTATACATCTAGTGCCGTGAACAGATTCTGGAGAGAGCTATTGTAAAGCGCTTAGCTATTCCATGCAGCATGCTTGCGCTTTTATTCGATCCGCTATGTGACTTGCATCACAAAAAAACATCCGTTCAATCCAGCGTCGCCTGCACGCTGTCTATGCCGACCTGGGCGCTGCCTTCGGCCAGCTGCACGGTGATCACGTGGCGCGGCTGCAGCGCCTGCGGCGTCCGGATCACATGGCCCTTGGCGTCCGAAACGATGGCGTAGCCGCGTTCCAGCGTGCGTTGCGGATTCAGCAGTTCCAGCTGCGCATTGAGCGCTGCCAATGCCTGGCGGCGATCGCGGTTTTGCGCCGCCAGCGCGCCGTTGAGGCGTCGGCCCTGTTCCAGCAGCGCGATGCGCGGTGCAATCGTGCTGGGCATTTGCGCGGCCCAGCGGGTGCGCAAGTTCAGCAGCGCGTGACGCGATTGCGTCAACGGAATACGGGTGGCGTGCAGCAGCCTGGTTTGCAGGCTTTGCAGCTTGACCCGCTCGTGGGCGATGGTGGTGGCCGGGCTGCTCAGGCGCCGGCTCAGCCAATCCAGGGTCTGGCTGGTTTCAGCCAGCCGCCGGCGCAGGGCGCGGGTCAGGTCGTCAGCATGCGTCTCTAGCGTCGCCAGCCATTCGGCGCGTGGCACTGTCGCCAGTTCGGCGGCGGCGGTCGGGGTGGCGGCGCGCAGGTCGGCGGCAAAATCGGCAATCGTGAAGTCGGTTTCATGGCCGACCCCGGAAATCACCGGCATGGGCGCGGCGACGATGGCGCGCGCTACCGCTTCGTCATTGAACGACCATAAATCTTCGATGCTGCCGCCGCCGCGGCACACCAGCAGCAGATCGCATTCGGCGCGCGCGGCAGCGGTATTGATGGCGCGCGCGATTTTCTCCGCCGCGCCGTCGCCCTGGACCGGGGTCGGATAAAGGATCACGCGCACATGCGGCGCACGCCGCGCCAGGGCGCTCAGGATATCGCGCAGCGCCGCCGCCTGCAGGCTGGTGACGATGCCTATGGTGCGGGCGAATGGCGGCAGCGGCCGTTTGCGGGCCGGATCGAACAAGCCTTCCGCATTGAGTTTTTCTTTCAGGCGCAAGAACGCTTCGTACAGGTTGCCGACGCCGGCGCGCCGGATCGCTTCGACGTTGAGCTGGTAGTCGCCGCGCGCAGCGTACAGCGTCACCAGCGCCCGCACTTCCACCTTGTCGCCGTCGCGCGGGGTGAAACCTGCATGCTGGGCGCGGCCCTTGAACATCACGCCGCGCACTTGCGCCGTATCGTCTTTCAAGGTGAAGTACCAGTGGCCGGAAGCGTAGCTTTTGAAATTCGATATCTCGCCTGCCACCCAGGCCAGCGGGAAGCTGCGTTCCAGCAAACGCGCCACGGCTTGATTCAAGGCGGAAACCGTCAGTACTGGCGGTCCGCTGGAACGGAGGTCGGTGTCGCTGGAGAAATTCATACGGGCTTTCCGGGGTTCTTTATTGGCGCGTGATTTGCTGGAGTTTGCCATTGTAAAGCACGGTCGCTGATCATCAATGGAAAAGCGAAACAAATCAAAGGCTTGCCCGGATTGCAGTGTGCTTGCGCACAAGCTTATCCACAAATTCTGTGGGTAACTGTGGATGAGCCGAGGCTTGTGGATATCCATGGGTGGGATCATGGCAAAGCGGCTACAAAAGATCCGTCGAAATCGTCATCGCCCTCCGTAAACCGCTGTTTGAGGTGCCTTTGCACCTGCCGCCAACAGTTGTGAAAAGGCGTTTCCAATCAAGGACTTCTCGTGAATCCAGTGCGCTTGTGCACAAAGTTATCCCCAAAAACTGTGGAGAACTTTGCTGGTGTGGCGTCCGACGATACTGCACGTTTTTCATGCAGCGCCAAAAAAACCTTTCAAATCATCGGCTTAAGTTTCGAGTTAAGTACTTGTCCACAATCTTGTTCACATAATATGTGTGGAACTCTGCATTGAAGGCGCCGGGTCCGGTGTCAGGCTTTTTTTATCCAGCCGTTATGTGCAGTCCAGGATTCGAACAAGCCGGGCCAGGCACGCGGCTGGCTATCCGGTTTCCCCAGCCCCCAGCCATGTCCGCCATCCTGGAACACATGCATTTCCGCCGGGATCTGCGCGGCCTTGAGCGCATTGAACATCAGCAGGCTGTTCTGGATCGGCGCAATCGGATCGTCCGCAGCCTGCGCCAGGAAGGTCGGCGGCATGCCGCTGGTAACGTGCCGTTCCACCGAGAATTCTTCGCTGGCTGCAAGATCCGGGTTTTTGCCGATGATTTCACGGCGCGAACGCGTGTTGTCGTAGGGTGGCATGAAGGTGAGCACAGGATAGATCAATCCGGCGAAATCGGGGCGCGCGGAAAATTGATCGGCCGCATCGATGGCCTGGTAGCGCCGGGCATCCGGTTCTGCCGCCGTGGTTCCCGCCAGATGGCCGCCGGCGGAAAAGCCGAGTATCCCGATGCGGTTGGTCGCCAGTTCATATTTCGGCGCCAGTGCCCGGATCAGGCGCATGGCGCGCTGGCCATCCTGGAACGGCGCAATGTTTGACCAGCCTTCGCCGGGCAAACGATAGACCAGTTCGAATACGGTGACGCCAAGCGATTGCAGCCACTGGGCTGCCGGGATGCTTTCGCTTCCTCGTTCGATATGCCCATAACCGCCGCCGGCAATCACCAGTACAGCGCTGCCGTCAGGCCGTTCGGGACGATAGACCACCAGGCGCGGACGGGAGATGTTGGTGACCGAGCCTTTGGCATTGGTCCGTTCCGGTCCGTCGGGGCCATTGCCTCCAGGCGGTTTGGACCAGAGCGGGATCTCATGTTGTTCCGCGGATGAGGATGCGGCGTAAAGCACGCGCGGGGCGATCAGCGCCGATGCTCCCAGCACGCCCATTCCTAACAAGGTCCGCCGTTTTATGTTGTCCATGTCAAAGTCCCGTTGAAATTGCCGATGTGATTACGCCACTGATAATAAGAGGGCGGCAGGTCAATGTAAAATATAATAAAAACGGCATCTCCATACTTTATATGTATCGCTGTAGTGCATTGAGGGCATCATGGAATTGAGGCATTTGCGTTATTTTGTGATTGTTGCCGAGGAGGGGAATTTCACGCGTGCGGCGAAACGGTTGAACATGCAGCAGCCCCCGCTCAGCCAGCAGATCCGCATGCTGGAGACCGAATTGGGATTTGCGCTGTTCCACCGGCATCCGAAAGGCGTCGACCTCAGCATCGGCGGCGAGGTGTTTTTGCACGAGGCGAAGGCTATCCTGGCAAATGTCGCCCAGGGCGCGCAGCGTGCGGTGCGTGCGGCAAGCGGGATCGAAGGCATCATTTCGGTAGGGTTCACCAGCTCGGCTGCGGCGCATCCCTTGATCCCAGAGATCCTGCGGGCGCACCGCGCGGCAAAGCCCGGCGTCGCCGTCAAATTCAGCGAAGGCAATGCGGCGGAACTGACCAGCGCGATCGCCTCGGGAAAGCTTGACCTCGGCTTCCTGCGCATGCCGGTCAGCCGTCCTCCCGGTTTGGCGTTCCACCGTCTGCTTGACGAAGAAATGCTGCTGGTCCTGCCCGTCGGACATGCGCTTTTGCAAAAGCGGCCAAAAAAGGGCATGCCGGCAATTTCCCTGAAGTCATTGCGCGACGAACAGTTCATCATGGTCCGCAACCCGGGAGCTACCGGCATGTATTCCAATTTTATCGATGCCTGCGTGCGCGCCGGATTCTCGCCCAAGATCGCTGTCGAAGTCGACCGCATGCTGACCAATATCTGCCTGGTTGCCTCAGGTGTTGGTATTTCCGTTGTGCCGGCATCCATGAATGGCTTCCACACCGACCAGGTGGCGTATTGCCGCCTGCTTGAAAGCGGCGGCGGATTCAGCGCGCCGTTGACCTTGGTGTGCCGGCAGACGGACACGCTGCCGGCCGTGCAACATTTTCTTGCGGAGGCCGGCCGTTTCGCCAAGGCGGATGGATAAAATTTGCACGTTTTTCAAGCAGCGCAAAAAAATCCTTTGAAATCATGGACTTCGCATCCGAGTCCGGCACTTGTCCACAATCTTGTTCACATAAAATGTGTGGAACTTGCAGTGTCGCTTAGCCGCGGTCAAATTAAGCGTAAAAATTTCCGTCCCGCAACGCTTGTCGCCCTTGCTCACAAGCCTTCAACAAGTTACATTCTGCATCCATGCTGATGAACCCCTCATCCGCATTTGCCGATATTGAATGCGATTTCACCAAGGAGTTTCTTTTGTTTGCCATTATTCAAGCTGCGGGCTGGCCGATCTGGCTGTTGCTGATTGCCTCCATCATTGCCACCGCATTGATTATCGAACGTCTGGTTTACCTGCGCCGGCCGCGCATCCTGCCGCCGCAGCTGCTGCAGGAAGTGATACGGGTTTATCACAACGGCAAGGTCAATAAGGAAGTCCTGACCAACCTGGAAACCAATTCGCCGCTGGGCCGGGTGCTGGCTGCCGGCCTGCGCAACGTCGATGCGCCGCGCGACCTGATGAAAGAGTCGATCGAAGAAGCTGGCCAGGCTACCGCCCATGAACTGGAGCGGTTCCTGACTACGCTCGGCACGATTGCCTCGCTGGCGCCGCTGATGGGCTTGTTCGGCACCGTGGTCGGCATGATTGAAATCTTTGGCGCGACCAACGGCGCCGGCGCCGACCCTGCGCAGCTGGGCCACGGCATTTCGGTAGCCTTGTACAACACCGGCTTCGGCCTGGCGATCGCCATGCCGGCGCTGATTTTCTACCGCCATTTCCGCGCGCTGGTCGATGGCTTCGTGGTTGACATGGAGCAGCAGGCTGTAAAATTTGTCGATACCGTTCACGGCGCACGCAAATGAACTTCCGCAAAGGCAAGGGTCGCGACGACCCGGAAATCAACCTGATTCCGTTTATCGACGTCTTGCTGGTAATCGTCATTTTCCTGATGGTGACCACCAGCTACAGCAAATTCACCGCGCTGCAAATCACCTTGCCGACGGCTGACGCCGACAAGGCAGTGGTGCAGCCGCAGGAGATCAACGTCGCTGTCAGTCCGCAAGGGCAGTACGCGGTCAACAATGTCCAGGTATCGTCCAAGGATGCGGCATCGCTGGCGCTCGACCTGAAGAATGCGGTGCAGGCCGACGGCGCCAAGGGCGACCCTGTGGTGATCATCAACGCCGATGCCATGGCTACTCACCAGACCGTGATCAATGTACTGGAAGCGGCGCGCCTGGCTGGTTTCGACAAGATCACGTTTGCTGCCCAGACTAGTGGCCACAAATAAATCTTCGCTGGAATCGGTCCTGAGCGCTGCCTGGCAGCGGCGCGGTTTGCTGGCATGTCTGCTATGGCCGCTGTCGCTGTTGTTCGGGCTGGTGGCGGCACTGCGCCGCCGTCTGTACGCGGCCGGCTGGCAGGCCAGCACGCGCCTGCCGGTGCCGGTGATCGTGGTCGGCAACATCTTTGTCGGCGGCACCGGCAAGACGCCGCTGACGATCTGGCTGGTGCAGGCGCTGCGCCAGGCCGGTTACGTGCCGGGCGTGATCTCGCGCGGTTATGCCGCGCAGTCCGGCGACGGCCAGCCAGCCGTGCAACATGTAAATGCGGCATCGCTGGCGGCCGAAGCAGGCGACGAGCCTTTGCTGATCGCCGCCCGCGCGCAATGTCCAGTGGTAGTGGGCCGCAACCGGGTGGCTGCCGCCGAAGCGCTGCTGCAGGCGCACCCCGAAGTCAACCTGATCCTGTCGGACGACGGTCTGCAGCACTACCGTTTGCAGCGCGACATCGAAATCGTGCTGTTCGACGCACGCGGCGCCGGCAACGGCTGGCTGCTGCCGGCCGGGCCGCTGCGCGAACCGGCCAGCCGCCGCCGCGACTTTACCGTGGTGAATGCGGCAACCATGCCGGCTGCCATGCCGGCCTCGGCGATCCGCATGCAGCTGGTGGGTGAGCAGGCCGAGCAGCTGGGCGACCCGAGCCGGACCAGGCCGCTGGCCAGCCTGCAAGACCCGGGCTTGCGGCTTGCCGCCGCCGCCGGCATCGGCAATCCGCAGCGGTTTTTTTCGATGCTGACGGCGGCCGGATTGCGCTTCGAAGCGCTGGCTTTGCCTGATCATCATGATTTTTCCGACAACCCGTTTGCAGCACTCCAGGCCGAGATCATCCTGATAACTGAAAAGGATGCAGTAAAATGTCGGCAAATAGACAGCATCAGGAACGATCCGCGCATCTGGGTGGTTCCGGTGACGGCGCAGATCGACGCCGTGTTGTCTCGTCAAATACATCAAATTCTGGAGAAGCTCCGTGGACACCCGACTGCTTGACATCCTCGTTTGCCCGATCTGCAAAGGTCCGCTGCATTACGACAAAAAAGCCCAGGAACTGATTTGCTCTGCCGACAAGCTGGCTTACCCGGTGCGCGACGGCATCCCTATCATGTGGGCCGACCAGGCGCGCGACCTGAGCAGCCCGGCCGCGCCGGCTGCAACTCCTGCGGCGTAGGCGGCGTTTATCGTGAGCGTGAGCGTGAGCAAGCCTTTCACCGTCATCATCCCGGCGCGGCTGGCGTCTACCCGGCTGCCTAACAAGCCGCTGGCCGATATCGGCGGCAAGCCGATGATCGTGCGCACCGCCGAGCGTGCTGCACTGTCCGGTGCGGCGCAGGTCATCGTGGCGACCGATCATGCGGATATTCTGGCGGCCTGCGCCCGGCACGGCATCGCCGCGCGCCTGACGCGCGCCGACCATCCGTCCGGCACCGACCGCATTGCCGAAGTGGCGGCGGCGCTGGGCCTGGCGACGGACGCCGTGGTGGTGAACGTGCAGGGCGACGAACCGATGATCGAGCCTGAGCTGATCGCCGCTACCGCGGCGCAGATCAGCGGCGAGGTGCCGATGGCAACCGCGGCGCACGCGATCGACTCGGCGGCCGATGCCTTCAATCCGAATGTGGTCAAGGTGGTCCTGAACCAGGCCGGGCGCGCGCTGTATTTTTCGCGGGCGACGATTCCGTGGCACCGCGACGGCTTTGCGCCGCCGTTTGCACCGCCGCGCCAGGATTTGCCGGCGGCCTATGTGCCGTTGCGCCATATCGGCCTGTACGCGTACAGCAATGGTTTTTTGCAAACCTACCCGACGCTGGCGGTGTCGCCGCTGGAACAGATCGAGGCGCTGGAGCAGCTGCGGGTGCTGTGGCACGGTTACCCGATTGCGGTGCATATTGCGCCGGCGGCGCCGGCAGTGGGCGTGGATACGCCGGAAGACCTGGAGCGGGTAAGACGTTTTTTCAGCGCTCTATAAAGAGCGAAAGTGTCGCGCAAGTGCTTGGAAATTATCGTTGAACCAACAGAAATAGTGCCGCGGACTGGCTGTTTGGTAAAATTGTATGGTAAGTTTCATGCAAAGATAGCGTGATGTAAATAAAGCATATCGGAGACGTCGCAGCAAATCCAGCAACCTTTGGGTGCGCCGTCGCCACAATCAATTCACAAACTCACCTTAGGACTTTAACATGCGCCTCATCCTTTTAGGAGCGCCTGGTGCCGGTAAAGGCACGCAAGCGACTTTCATTAAAGAGAAATTCAACATTCCGCAGATTTCCACCGGCGACATGTTGCGCGCAGCAGTCAAGGCCGGCACTCCGCTCGGTATCGAAGCGAAGAAGGTGATGGACGCAGGCGGCCTGGTCTCCGACGACATCATCATCGGCCTGGTCAAGGACCGGCTGAAGCAGTCGGATTGCGCCAACGGCTACCTGTTCGACGGTTTCCCGCGCACCATTCCGCAGGCCGACGCCATGAAGGACGCCGGCGTGAAGATCGACTATGTGCTGGAAATCGACGTTCCCGACAGCGCCATCATCGAACGCATGAGCGGCCGCCGCGTGCATCTGTCGTCCGGCCGCACCTACCATGCCAAGTTCAATCCGCCCAAGGTGGCAGGCAAGGACGACATCACCGGAGAAGACCTGATCCAGCGCGACGACGACAAGGAAGAAACCGTCAAGAAGCGGCTGTCGGTGTATCACGAACAGACCGAGGTGCTGGTCAATTACTACGGCGACTGGGCCAAGGCCGGCCTGCCGGGTGCTCCCAAATACCGCAAGATCGCCGGCGTCGGTCCGGTTGAGCAAATACGCGACAGCGCGTTTGCTGCGTTGGAAGCATAAAGAAAAGCGGACTTCGGTCCGCTTTTTCTTTTGATCAACAAAATAATTTAGAATTCATCAGGGATCTATCAGCCGCAAACCAGCCCAGGCGCCTCTCCGAAAATAAAAGGGCAGCGAAAAGAAATGCATTACGCAGTATTGGCCGGCAGCCACCCATTTGGGAAACATGGCCGCAGGTGAAATGGTGTAGTTGTCTTACTTTGTCGTGAAGCCGTAACAAAAACTGGAGGAGTCAACATGGCATTAAGTCTATGGTTTGCCGTCGCTTGCGGCATCATTGCCGTCATCTATGGGCTAGTCTCGCGCAGCTGGATATTGAAGCAGGATCCTGGAAACGCACGCATGCAGGAAATCGCCGCCGCAATCCAGCAGGGAGCGGCGGCCTACCTGGCGCGCCAGTACCGCACCATCGCCATCGTCGGCGTGGTGCTGTTCATCATTATCGCGATACTGCCTGGGCTGGGCCTGGTGACAGCAGCCGGTTTCCTGGTCGGCGCGGTGCTGTCGGGAGCGTGCGGCTTCATAGGCATGAATGTCTCGGTGCGCGCCAACGTGCGCACGGCGCAGGCTGCGACCAAGGGCATGGGGCCGGCGCTCGACGTTGCTTTCCGCGGCGGCGCCATTACCGGCATGCTGGTGGTCGGGCTGGGGCTGCTCGGCGTGACTCTATTCTTCCTGTGGCTCCTGGCGTTCGCCGGGCCTTCCGGACTCTCTCTGCATGACATCATCCGGCCCTTGATCGGACTGGCGTTCGGCGCCTCCCTGATTTCGATTTTCGCGCGTCTCGGCGGCGGCATTTTCACCAAGGGCGCCGACGTCGGCGCCGACCTGGTGGGCAAGGTGGAAGCCGGCATCCCGGAGGACGATCCGCGCAATCCGGCGGTGATCGCCGATAACGTCGGCGACAATGTCGGCGACTGCGCCGGCATGGCGGCCGACCTGTTCGAAACCTATGTGGTGACGTTGATCGCCACCATGCTGCTGGGTTCCTTGCTGATCCACGGCGCCGAGCTGCAGGCGGTGCTGTATCCGCTGGCCCTGGGCGGCGTGTCTATCCTGGCTTCCATCGTCGGCTGTTCCATGGTCAAGGCCAAGCCGGGCAAGAAAATCATGTCGGCCTTGTACACCGGCTTGTGGTGGGCGGCGATCCTGAGCCTGATCGGCTTTGTCGTGGTGACCTGGCTGATCCTGCCTGAACCGATGCGGGTGCCGATGATGGGTTCGGCCGTGATCGGCATCGTGCTGACCGGCCTGATGGTCTACATCACCGAGTATTACACCGGCACCGATTTCAAGCCGGTGCGGCATATTGCGCAAGCTTCCACTACCGGCCACGGCACCAACATCATCGCCGGCCTCGGCGTTTCGATGAAGTCGACCGCGTATCCGGTGCTGGCGGTATGCGTCGCCATCCTCGCCTCTTACTGGCTGGGCGGCTTGTACGGCATTGCGATTGCGGCTACCGCCATGCTGTCGATGGCCGGCATCATTGTCGCGCTGGACGCCTATGGTCCGATCACCGACAACGCCGGCGGCATCGCCGAGATGTCGGGCCTGCCTGATTCGGTGCGAGCGATCACCGATCCGCTGGATGCGGTCGGCAACACCACCAAGGCAGTCACCAAGGGTTACGCCATCGGTTCGGCCGGCCTGGCGGCGCTGGTGCTGTTCGCCGACTACACCCATGCTCTCGATTCGGTCGGCAAAAGCACGGTGTTCGATTTGTCGAACCCGCTGGTGATCGTCGGCCTGTTCATCGGCGGCCTGATTCCCTACCTGTTCGGCGCGATGGCGATGGAAGCAGTCGGCCGCGCTGCCGGTGCGGTAGTGGTCGAAGTACGCCGTCAGTTCCGCGACATCAAAGGCATCATGGATGGCACCGGCAAGCCGGAGTACGACAAGGCGGTCGACATGCTGACTTCATCGGCCATCAAGGAAATGATCGTGCCGTCGCTGCTGCCGGTGGTGGTGCCGATCGTGGTCGGCCTGCTGCTTGGACCGGCGGCCTTGGGCGGCTTGTTGATGGGGACCATCGTGACCGGTTTGTTCGTGGCGATTTCGATGACCACCGGCGGCGGCGCCTGGGACAACGCCAAGAAATATATTGAAGACGGCAACCATGGCGGCAAGGGTTCGGAAGCGCACAAGGCGGCGGTGACCGGCGACACCGTCGGCGACCCCTACAAGGATACCGCGGGGCCGGCTGTCAATCCGCTGATCAAGATCATCAATATCGTGGCTTTGCTGCTGGTGCCCTTGCTGCCGGCTTCCGGCATGCAGCAGGCGGCGGCAGGCCGCGAGGTGGTGCTGGTGCCTGTGCCGGTGACTGCCACGGCGACCGAGATCGTGGTCAACAACGGCGCTGCCGCAACCACTGCGCCGGCAGCAGCTCCGGCGTCTTCGCCCGCGACTGTCATCTATTTTGAATCCGGCAAGGCCGATGCGCCAGGCGATACCGCTGAAAAACTGGCGGCCGTGGTCGACGCGGCGAAAGCCAAGGCCGGCTCCAAGATCGTGATCAGCGGTTTCCACGACACCACCGGCGATCCGGCCAAGAATGAGGAAATTTCCAAGGAACGCGCCAAGAGCGTGAAAGCGATCCTGCTGATCGCCGGGGTGGCGGAAGACGCCATCGTGTTGGAAAAACCCCAGGTGACGACCGGCAGCGGCGACAACGCCCAGGCGCGGCGGGTCGAAGTCAGCGTCCACTAGCCGTTTGGCGAAGAGCGAGGGAGCGGCAGGCGCGGCCTGCCGCTCCCTTTTTTTCAGCAGCGTTCTACACGAATTTCCTCTCCCTGTTACTCTTTATATCCATGGAGACAAAACACAAAACAGGCCTCATCCTGACCGGCGGCGGCGCCCGTGCGGCTTACCAGGTCGGCGTGATGGATGCGGTGGCGTCGATCTTGCGCGAGCATGGCTGGGCGCCGGAACAGAATCCCTTCGCCATCATTTGCGGCACCTCTGCCGGCGCCATCAACGCTACGGCGCTGGCGTGCCGGGTCGAGAACTTCGGCCAGGGCGTGCAAAAACTGATGGATGTCTGGGAGCACTTCACCGTAGAGCAGGTGTATCGCGCCGATTCGCTCGGCGTGCTGCGTTCGGGCGCGCGCTGGCTGTCGCTGCTGTCGTTCGGCTGGCTGCTGCGCAAATGGCATGCGCATCCGCCCAATTCGCTGCTCGACAATACGCCGCTGATTACCTTGCTGCACCGGCTGCTGGACCTGGAGCGACTGGATGCGGCCCTGGTCAACGGCAGCCTCGAGGCGCTGGCGATCACCGCTTCCTCATACAGCGGCGGCCAGCACATCACGTTTTACCAGAGCGCCATCGAAATCCAGGGCTGGACCCGCAGCCAGCGGCGCGCGGTCAGGGACCAGATCAATGTCGGCCATTTGCTGGCGTCGTCGGCGATTCCTTTCATCTTCCCGGCGATCCCGATCTACTGCGACGGCCGCCGCGAATATTTCGGCGACGGCTCGATGCGGCAATTGGCGCCGATTTCTCCGGCGATCCACCTGGGCGCCAGCAAAGTGCTGGTGGTGGGAGCGGGGCGCCGCCAGGAAGCGCCGACCGATGCCCCGGTGTTTGCCCGTTATCCCAGCCTGGCGCAGATCGCCAGCCATGCCTTGTCCAGCATTTTCCTGGACGGGCTGGCGGTGGATATCGAACGGCTGGAACGCATCAACCATACGCTTTCTTTCCTGACCGAAGAACAGCGCCAGCGCACGCCGCTGAAACCGGTGGAAATGCTGATCATTTCGCCGTCGGAACAAATCGACGATATTGCTACCAAGCACTTCGGCAGCTTACCGATGCCGATCCGCACTTTGCTCGGCGGCCTTGGCGCCAAGGATGCGCGCGGCGGCGGCCTCGCATCTTACCTGCTGTTCGAGTCGGGTTATACCCGCGAGCTGATACGCATGGGCCAGAAAGATACGCTGGCGCGCCGGGACGAAGTAGCTGCTTTCTTCGGCCCCAGCCCGGACGCGCAGCAAAAAACTGCGAACTTGTGATTGGTAAATATTGTCAAATATTGCAACACTTGCTGCCAGGGCAAGGATACGGGTTGATTCGTTTTCATCAACACGTTACCCTACGGTATCAGAACCATAAAATATTAAATTTATGAAAAGCCACGCAACCCGGCGCCATTTCCCTGGTCTAAGTTCCGATTTCGCGGCTGATACCGTTGTTGCAACCGCTGTTGCAATCGCACGCAACGGAGTCTTGCTGCTGCTCGGTTTGTTGTTGTCTTTTCAAGTATTTGCTAGGGAATCCCTGTCGCAGGATGTGGTTCCGTTGGCCCAGTTGCCGCAGGAAGCGCAGGCGACGCTGGTATTGATCAAGCAAGGCGGGCCGTTCCCGTATGCCAAGGATGGCGTGGTATTCGGCAATTATGAAGGGATGCTGCCCAGGCAGCGGCGCGGGTATTACCATGAATTCACGGTGAAAACCCCGCGCGCGCGCAACCGCGGCGCACGCCGGATCATCGCTGGCGGCAATCCGCAGACTTCGGGTGAGTATTACTACACTGATAATCATTATCAAACATTCAGGCGCATCCAGGAGTGACCGAGAAGAGTGAATGAGATACAACAACAGCAATCCATCATCATTGCTCTAGCTGAGGGAAAAATGAGTTTGTTTAAAACCGTACCGCCAAATGTAGTGCAGTCCATCCGCGCCTTCCGTGTGACCGACCTGCAGGCGGAAGCCAACCGCCTGGGGCAGCATTTCCTGTATGCCTATTGCGCGGAAGCAACGACTAAACAGCAAGTACTGGCGAATATTGCCCACGCCTTTCATTTTCCCAAGCATTTCGGCAAGAATTTCGACGCCCTGGCCGATTGCCTGACCGACCTGGCCCACAAATCCGGCCCGCAGCCGGGGTTTATTGTGGTGATCGAACAACTGCCGAATACCCCCAAGTTTGACAAGGAAGCACGGGAAACCCTGCTTGACGTATTCCGCGACAGCGCCGATTTCTGGGCCGACAAGAAAGTAGCTTTCCGCGTTTTTTATTCATTCCAGTAACAATGTCTTAATCAAAATTACCGCTGTTTTTAATCAAAAACGGCATTGCAACGGGTACAATGCGCGCCATGAGAAGCATTGTTATCCTGATTTCCGGGCGTGGCAGCAACATGCAAGCCATCGTCCGCGCCGCTCAAACCGAACAATGGCCTGCCAGAATCGCCGCGATTGTCAGCAACCGGGCCGATGCCGAGGGTTTGAAATTTGCTGCTGCCCAAGGCATTCCAACGGCAGTGGTAGCGAATAAAGACTATCCTGACCGTGAACAGTTCGACGCCGCCTTACGCGTAGTGATCGATGGATTTGCGCCCGACTTGGTGGTGCTGGCAGGTTTCATGCGGATCTTGACCGCGCCGTTTGTCGAACATTACGCCGGCCGCATGATGAATATCCATCCTTCGCTGCTGCCGAGCTTTACCGGCATGGCGACCCATCGGCAGGCGCTGCAGGCCGGCGTCAAGGTGCATGGCGTGACCGTGCATTTCGTCACGCCGACGCTGGATCACGGTCCGATCGTGGCGCAGGTCGCGGTGCCGGTGCTGGAGGACGATACCGAACAGTCGCTGGAGCAGCGCGTGCTGATCGAAGAGCATCAGCTATACCCGCGCGCAGTGCGCTGGTTTGTCGAAAATCGCTTGAGCATCGAGGATGGCCGAGTGCATAACAATGCGGCTCAGCACGAACGCTAAGACAGTCGTTTGGCTGGCCCCGGCACCATCAACAGATTAAAAAGATTTTTATGAAAGATTCATTATGAGATTGCCTCCCGCGATCGTCGGTCACACCGAAGAAGTTTTGCGCGAAATTCTACGTTTCACCGGTCCTGCCGACGGTACCTTGTCGCGTTATTTCCGCGATCATCCAAAGCTGGGTTCGCGCGAACGCGGCGTGGTGGCCGAAGCAGTATACGGGTTGCTGCGCAACAAGGCGATCTACACCAGCTTTGCCGAATCCGGCAACGGCCCGACCATGCGCCGCATGACGCTGCTGGGCCTGGCCGACGCGGTCAGCATCGAGTCGCTGGGCGGCTTGTCGGACGAAGAAACCGAATGGCTGAAACGGGTCGCCGAAATCGACCGCAACCTGATGCCGCCGCTGATGCGTTCCAACCTGCCGCAATGGCTGTTCGACAAGCTGGTGGCGCGCGACGGTGAAGCAGCCACTTTGCAGCTGGCGCATGCGATGAACCAGCCGGCGCCGCTCGACCTGCGTGTCAATTCGCTCAAGGCCAACCGCGAAGAAGTCATTACCGCCCTGGCTGAAGCGCCTATCCTGTGCGAGCCGACTCCGTATGCGCCGCTGGGTTTGCGCGTCATCAAGAAACCGACCCTGCAAAACCTGCCGCTGTTCAAGAGCGGCGCGATCGAAGTACAGGACGAAGGCAGCCAGTTGCTGGCGCAGATCGTCGGCGCCAAGCGCGGCGAGATGGTGGTCGATTTCTGCGCCGGCGCCGGCGGCAAGACGCTGGCCCTGGGCGCCACCATGCGCAATACCGGCCGCCTGTACGCATTCGACGTCTCCGAGAAGCGCCTGGCGAAACTCAAGCCGCGCATGGCGCGCAGCGGTTTATCGAACATCCATCCGGTCCTGATTGCGCACGAAAACGACGGCAAGGTCAAACGCCTGGCCGGCAAGATCGACCGCGTGCTGGTCGATGCACCATGCAGCGGCCTCGGCACGCTGCGCCGCAATCCGGACGTCAAATGGCGGCAGACGCCGGAAGCGATCGCCGAGATGAACGTCAAGCAGATCGCGATCCTGTCCAGCGCTGCGCGGCTGGTCAAGTCCGGCGGCCGTCTGGTGTACGGCACCTGCAGCTTGCTGGATGAAGAAAACGAAGCGATTGCCGCGCAGTTCCTGGCCAGCCACGAAGATTTTTCGCTGCTGCCGATGAAAGACGTGTTGGCCGAGCAAAAGATTGAACTGGAGATGGGCGATTATCTCAAACTGCTGCCGCACCAGCACCAGACCGATGGTTTTTTTGCCGCGGTATTCGTGCGCAAAGCAGCAGGCGGCTCGCCTGACAAGGATAAGCGCGAGGACGTTGCGCCGTAAGAAGCGCTGTAAGAATCGCCGTAAGAAAAACAATGCCAGATATCTTCACTGACCTGCTCAATGATTTGCTGAACAACCTGCGCGCACCGGGTTTGCCGGCGCAGGTCGGCTTGCTGCTGTTATGCGTAGGCCTGGGCTGGCTGCTGGCGCGCCTGTTGCGCCGTTCTTTCAGCGTCAGTACGGTGCAGCCGCAGGCGATGCAGATCGGGCTGGGCAGTTTTTCCAAGGTGCTGACTCCTATCATTACCTTGCTGTTGCTGATACTGGTCAAGCTGGCCCTGCAGAAATGGCAGCAGCCGGTGAATGTGATGCGGCTGATGATTCCGCTGGTGGCGTCGTTGGCGCTGATGCGTTTCGTGTTTTACGTATTGCGCCGGGTATTCGCGCGCAACAGCGGCGTCGGCACTTTCCTGCTGCTGTTTGAAAAGAGTTTCGGCGTGCTGGTCTGGATCGGCCTGCTGCTGTACATCACCGGCTGGTGGCCGGACCTGTTCGACTACCTGGACAGCACGGTGCTGCCTATCGGCCGCTACAAGGTGTCGCTGCTGGCTGTCATGCAGGCGCTGGTTTCGGTGCTGGTGACGCTGGTGATTGCCTTGTGGGCCGGCGCCGCGCTGGAAGAGCGCCTGATGCGCGTCAACACCGTGCATTCATCGGTGCGCACTGTGGTGGCGCGCATGGCGCGCGCTTTCCTGATCCTGGTGGCGGTCTTGCTCAGCCTGTCGCTGGTCGGCATCGACCTGACCGTGCTGTCGGTCTTCGGTGGCGCGCTGGGTGTGGCGCTGGGGCTTGGTTTGCAGAAAATCGCCAGCAGTTATGTATCGGGTTTCGTGATTTTGCTGGAGCGCAGCCTGGCGATCGGCGATATGGTCGGGGTCAGCACGTTTTACGGCAAGGTGGTGCAGATCAATAGCCGCTATACCGTGCTGCAGGGACTGGACGGCATCGATACGGTGGTGCCGAATGAAGTCTTCATGATCAATGCGGTGCAGAACTATTCGCTGACCAACCGTATATTGCGCCTGGCGACGCATGTGATGATCGAGCATCAGGATGATGTCGAAAGCATATTGTTGTTGCTGGAACAAGTTACAGTCGAGGTTGACCGGGTATCGCGCGAAATCCTGCCGCAAGCCTTGCTGATGAAAATAGGCCCTGACGGCCTAGAGCTAGAGGTCGGATTCTGGATCACGGATCCGGAGAACGGCCGGCTGAATGTGTTGTCTGATGTTAATCGTGCGATCTGGCGGGTGTTGCAGTCCCGTCAAATCAAGGTTGCTCAGTTGAAACGAGATATCAGGATGGTGCACGATGCGGAATTGCATAAAAGCAATTTCGACGCCTATTCACAACAAGATTTGCCATTAGATCGCCTGCGCGATTCGCCAAAACCTAAAAACATCTAATAATAAGGGTACAATTGCACTCGAAATTCGGGTAACTGTTCGGTAACTACCCGTCAACTTACCCGTATCTCACTGTAAAATAAGCAGTTAAGCAGTGGCATCATCTACCCATCTACACATGGAGTACACATAGTGTTCAATGCAATACTCGATTTCTTATCGAATGGCGTAACAGGCGCGAGCGCCTGGCAGGTCGTCGTGTTCACGCTGGTCGTGACGCACATCACGATCGCTGCAGTGACTATTTTCCTGCACCGTTGCCAGGCCCATCGCGCCCTGGACCTGCACGCGATTCCAAGTCATTTCTTCCGCTTCTGGCTGTGGATGACGACCGGCATGGTGACCAAGGAGTGGGCATCGATCCACCGCAAGCATCACGCCAAATGCGATACCGAGGAAGATCCGCATAGCCCGGTGACACGCGGCATCAAGAAAGTATTCTGGGAAGGCGCGGAGCTGTATCGCGCAGAATCGAAGAACCTGGAAACCATGGAAAAATTCGGCCATGGCACACCGGACGACTGGATCGAACGCAACCTGTACACCAAGCACAGCGCCCTGGGCATCGTGGCGATGCTGTTTATCGACGTCATGCTGTTCGGTGTCGTCGGCGTCAGCGTCTGGGCTGTGCAAATGGTCTGGATCCCGATTACCGCCGCCGGCATCATCAACGGCATCGGCCACTATTGGGGCTATCGCAACTACGATTGCAACGATGCTGCGACCAACATCATTCCATTCGGAATCATCATCGGCGGCGAGGAGCTGCACAACAACCACCACACATTCGGCACTTCGGCCAAGCTGTCGTCGAAGTGGTACGAGTTCGACATCGGCTGGATGTACATCCGGATCCTGGAGATCTGCGGCCTGGCCAAAGTGAAGAAAGTCGCACCTGCGCCGAAGTTCAACCATGCCAAGCTGGTGCCTGACCTGGATACGCTGCAGTCGGTGATCGCCAACCGCTACGACGTCATGGCGAAGTATGCAAAATCGCTGAAGAACGCCTGGCATGAAGAGCGCGGCCAGCTGACCGACAAGGCCAAGCAGGGCGCGGTTTTCCTGAAGTCGTCGAAGAAGCTGCTGCAACGTGAGCCGACCAAACTGGAAGCGCCGCAAAAGCAGCAGTTGACCGAGCTGTTCCTGCATAGCAAAGCGCTGCAAACCATGCATGAGATGCGGGTTGAGCTGGGCGCCATCTGGGAGCGTTCGCACTTCACGCGCGATCAGTTGCTGCATCAGCTGCAAGACTGGTGTGCTCGTGCCGAAGCTTCCGGCATCAAGTCGCTGCAGGATTTCTCGCTGCGCCTGCGCAGCTACTCCTGACCAGAAGGGCGGGGCGCCGATATATTGAAGCGCTCGCCCTGAACAAGAAAACGGCCCAAGCGGGCCGTTTTTTTTCGCCTGGCGATCGCCGCGCAAGCGCAAAAGGCAGAACATAAAAAAGCCCCGCAGGACAGATGTCGTGCGGGGCTTTTTGCAGAACCTTGATCGCTTACTTGATCTTGGTTTCTTTGTATTCAACATGCTTACGAACCTTCGGGTCGAACTTCATGATCGACATTTTTTCCGGGGTTGTACGCTTGTTCTTGGTAGTGGTGTAGAAATGACCCGTACCTGCGGTCGATTCCAGCTTGATTTTGTCGCGGCCTGATTTCGCCATGATTCTTCCTTTATTCTGCTAGTTAGACTTTTTCGCCACGAGCGCGCAAATCGGTCAACACGGCATCGATGCCGATTTTGTCGATCACGCGCAAGCCGGCGTTGGACAAGCGCAGGGAGACCCAGCGATTTTCAGACTCAACGAAAATGCGGCGATTTTGCAAGTTAGGCAAAAAGCGACGTTTCGTCTTGTTGTTTGCATGGGAAACGTTGTTGCCGACCATCGGCCCCTTCCCGGTGACTTGGCAGACACGTGCCATGTTTTTACTCCTAAAAGATTTCCGAAACTGGAAAAAAGGAGAGTATATATAAAAAAATGAGATTTTTCAACGACTTGCAGAAAACAATTGTGTCTTTTGCGCGTTTATGGATTTAACATTTTGTTTGGGCGGCATATTGTGGCTGGCTGGCTGGCTGGCTGGCTGGCTGGCTGTCTCGGCAAGCATGTATGTGTTGTAACGACTCATCCTAGCCGTTTGATCTTGGCAGCGGCCACAGCGACATGGTTTTCAAGTGCGGCGATGCACGGTGCGAATCGACTGCTGAATCCCGCTGCCGCCGTTATCCGGATTAGGAACGCCCGTGCCAGTTGTTCCGCGCGCTGCCATGTCTGGTTGGGCACGCTGGAGTGAAGGGCCATCTCTGAGAGAGTGTCCGGCAATCCCCCGCCCGTGCGGGGCGCGAAGGCCATCGAGGTCATGTCGTAGGCCGGTGCAATTTCGTAAGGACGACCATGCTCGGAGATGAACGACAGATTGCCGTTGTGCATGTCGGAGTTGCCAATCAGGCAGCCAAACGCCCACAAAAGACCAGCATCGTCCGCTGCTTTTGGGCGAATTTGTCCTGAAGCCGCAAGGCGCTTGGCGATGTCTGGCCAGTTGCCATTTCCTGCTCCGACGAATTCGGCATCCAGCGCTGACAAGGAGAATAGTGCGCATCGGCCCAAAGCTCCGATGCGATCAAAGCGTTCGACCTCAAGGAAGGATTGACCTCCATGCTCGACTATCGTCGTATTGGCGGCAGGGATGCCAGCTTCGCGCAGTGTGTTCAACGCGAGATGTTCGGCCAGCAACAGATCACGCCAGCGTTCACTTACACTGCTTTCTTCCAGTTCGCTGAATTTCACGATGACGTGCCGAGGTCTATCCGGCGTCGTGACATAAGCGGTGAACTTCGGTTGTTCCCCCCCAGCTGACGATCCAGGTCTCTCGCCGCGAGCGGCTTCGATCGCCAACCGGGCATACTCCTCGGCTTTCCGTTCCTCGGTGATCGGTTCGGGGATAGGGGTAGCGAGAAAGCGATCTCTCGCAATATCGCCTAACAGCAGATTACCTACCAAATCATGGCCATGCGCAAGCAGTGCCCGCAGCACGTGGGTATCGGACCACAGTTTGACGTGCTCTGGAAGACCGAGTTCAGCGCCATGGCGGGCCGCGTACGCGCGGCCGAGATATCCTTGGGGGCGCATGTCAAACAGCCACCAAGGCAGGCCGTAGCTGTGAAGGCTCTTACCGTTTTCTTGGCGCATGACGAAGCCTTCGGAGCGTACCGGAATCAGTGCGCCAAGCGGCCGGATCCGGCCATCTGCATCGACCCGATATATCCGGATGTCTGGTAATCCGCGCGCGGCATCGCGTAACGCGTATTGAACAGGCCGCCCGGCGATCCATACGACTTCATCGCCAAGCCCGGTTAGTGCGCGCGATATGGTTGGTTGGCTGACCGCAAGACCGTCAGCCAATTGGCGCGCAGACAGCGGCTCACCGGACAGGTGAAGACGGATGGCGTCAGCATGCAAGGAAGTATGCATGAATAAAATTATGAATAGATAATTGAATATTTAAATGAATAGTTATTATAGCTGGATTCGATGTCCTGCGTGAAATCTCGCTGTACTAGCCTCCTGCCAGGTTTCATTGGGAGGATTGCGTTTCAAGCGCGCACTGAGGTCGTTTGGAATTGCAGTGTTTGCCAGCAGACTATCGAAGGGGCGTTACAGGCGGTGAATAGATGTTTACAGTTGTCCGTGTTCGGCAAACGAGTGGACCTGGGTGCCGGCGACGATGAAATGATCCAGCACCCTGACGCCGATCAGGTCCAGCGCCTGCTTCAGGGTCTGCGTCAGCTGGTGATCGGCGGAACTGGGCTCCAGCGTGCCGGAGGGATGGTTATGCGCCAGCATGACGCTGGCGGCATTGTGCGTCAGTGCCGCCTTGACCACTTCGCGCGGATAGACGCTGGCGTGGGTCAGGGTGCCGCGGAACAGTTCCTCGGCGCAGATCAGGCGGTTCTTGACGTCCAGGAACAGCACCAGGAATGATTCGTGGGGTTTGTTGGTCAGCAGCAGCTGCAGGTACTGCTTGACGGCGGCCGGGGCGTCGAAGCTGCTGCCGGCCTGCAGTTCTTCCGCCAGCGAGCGCCTGCCGAGTTCCAGGATCGCTTGCAGCTGGGCAAACTTGGCGGGGCCGAGGCCATTGATCTCGCTGAATTCCTTGAGCGGGGCGGAAAACAGGCGGTTCAGCGAGCCGAAATGGCTGGTCATTTCGCGTCCCAGGTCGACCGCGCTTTTGCCGGCGGCGCCGACTCTCAGGAATACCGCCAGCAGTTCCGCATTGGAAAGCGCCTGCGGGCCGAGTTTGATCAAACGTTCGCGCGGCCTCTGATCTGCGGGCCAGTCGGTAATTGCCATGGTGTAATCGAGGTAAGGTCAGTGTCAGCCACGTCATATGGTCCAAGGTGGCTTACAATATCATCTTCTGACTGGCAGTTATTTTTTTGTTAATGGTTCTTTTGCCTAATTTATGTCCAATTTGTCTCTCCCTGTCGTTACCGAAGCATCTTATCTGACCTTGCACTATCGCCTCGCCTCGCAAGAGGGCGAGGATATCGTCACTACTTTCAAGGAGTCGCCTGCCACCCTGCAGTTCGGCATGGGCCAGCTGGCGCCATTCCTGGAAGCTTGCCTGCTGGGTTTGCCGGAAGGCACACATCAAACCTTCGAGCTGCCGCCGGAACGCGCTTTCGGACCGCGCAATCCTGAGCTGATCCAGCGTGTCTCGCGCGCCACGCTGCGCCAGAATTCCCAGCTGGGAGAGGAATACCGCATCGGCGACCTGGTGGAATTCGCGGCGCCGGGCGGCGGCCAGTTTGCCGGCGTGCTGCGCGAGATCGACGAGCAGGGCGCCTTGTTCGATTTCAATCATCCGCTGGCCGGGCAGTCGCTCCAGTTCGAAGTAAAAATCATCGGCATTTTGTAGTTCGGGGCCGAAAAGCATAGACATGGATATGAATATGGATAACGAAATTTTATTGGCGCAGCCGCGTGGTTTCTGCGCCGGCGTCGACCGCGCGATCGAAATCGTCGAACGCGCGCTGGAACAGTTCGGCGCGCCGATCTATGTGCGTCACGAAATTGTCCACAATGCCTATGTAGTGGCGGACCTGCGCAACAAGGGCGCCATTTTCATTGAAGAGCTGGCCGATGTCCCGGCTGGCAATACCGTGATTTTTTCCGCCCACGGCGTCTCCAAGGCCGTCCAGGAAGAGGCTGAAGTGCGCGGCTTGAAAGTGTTCGATGCGACTTGCCCGCTGGTGACCAAGGTCCATATGGAAGTGGCCAAGATGCGGCGCGAGGGCCGCGAAATCGTCATGATCGGGCATGAAGGCCATCCCGAAGTCGAGGGCACCATGGGCCAGACCAACGACGGCATGCACCTGGTCGAGACCGTGGCCGACGTCGAGCGGCTGCAGGTCGGCAATCCCGATATGTTGGCGTATGTGTCGCAGACTACCTTGTCGGTCGATGATACCGCCGACGTGATCGCTGCGCTGAAACAGAAATTCCCGGCCATTACGGAGCCGAAGAAAGGCGATATCTGCTACGCCACCACCAACCGCCAGCAGGCGGTCAAGTTCATGGCGCCGCAGGTCGACGTGGTGATCGTGGTCGGCAGCCCGAACAGCTCGAATTCCAACCGCCTGCGCGAAGTGGCGGAGAAGAAGGGCACCGTCGCCTACATGGTGGACAACGCGGAGCAGATCGACCAGGCCTGGCTGCAAGGGAAACGCCGCATCGGCGTCACTGCCGGCGCCTCGGCGCCGGAAATCCTGGTGCAAGCCGTGATAGACCGGCTGAAGGCCTATGGCGCCAAGAACGTGCGCACACTGGACGGCGCCGAAGAGAATGTCACTTTCCCCATGCCCAAGGGGCTGGCGCGCGTCTAAGTCCAAGTCTGAGCGCGAGTTCGGGCTTAAATAGGGGCAGAAATTTGCGAAACGGTATTACCGATTATCGTCCGGTGACGATTATTGGTAATATTGTTTCGATGATGTTTGTTTTCTGTCAAAACTTCGCGGCCAAAGCCACGCGCGGCGGTCCCGACGATCCATTTTGGCGCGAAATTATATTTCGAAGAATCTCCACTTTTCCATCGATAGTTTTTTGTTTTCCTCGCTATCATTGCGGCGCTGCGGTTTGAATGTAAAAACCTGTGCGAACCGCGGTCAGCAGGTTAATATTGCATTGCTGTCAGAGTTGATTATCGCTCAACGTTAGCTATAATCCGCACAGTAATGGTGCATTGCCCCCAGGCACGGCGCTTTAGGACAAAAAACGTTTTTACATAAAGACGTATAGGAGACAAACAAGTATGTGTACCCAGTTCTTTTTTCTTATTCCGGCTATTCACGCAATGCCAAATTACCTTTCCGGCCATCGCTGCAGATGAGAGGAAGGGCGTCTCCCAACGGCACTAGGACTTTATCCAGGGTGCCGTTTTTGTATCGGGAATGATTTTTGCTGTGCTGCCTATGGTCGCAATAGTGTTCTGACCGATTTGACCCAAAACACATAGAACAAGGAAATTATGGATATCTTTATCCAGCAAGTTATCAACGGCTTGGTGCTGGGAAGCATGTATGCGTTGATTGCCCTCGGCTACACCATGGTGTACGGGGTGCTGAACCTGATTAACTTCGCCCACGGCGACATCCTGATGATCGGGGCCATGGTCGGCCTGTCCATCCTCAAACTGCTGCAGCATGTGGCGCCCGGCCTGCCCGGCATCGTCCAGCTGGCGATCGCCATCATCGGCGCCATCCCGGTCTGCGTCATCATCAGCCTGATCATCGAGCGGGTCGCCTACCGGCCGCTGCGCAATGCGCCGCGCCTGGCGCCGCTGATCACCGCGATCGGCGTTTCCATCCTGCTGCAGACGTTTGCCATGATGATCTGGGGCCGCAGCCCGCTGCCGGTGCCGCAAGTCATGCCTTCCGATCCCGTGCATATCTTCGGCGCGCTGATTTCGCCGACGCAGATCATGCTGCTGATCCTGGCTGCCGCGTCGATGGTCGGCCTGGTGCTGCTGGTCGAGAAAACCAAAATGGGCCGCGCCATGCGCGCCACTGCCGAGAATCCGCGGGTCGCCGGCCTGATGGGCGTCGATTCCAACCGCGTCATCGTGATGACCTTCGCCATCGGCGCCGCGCTGGCGGCTGTGGCCGGCGTGATGTGGGGCGCCAACTATTCGTCGGCGCAGTTCGCCATGGGCTTCGTGCCTGGCTTGAAGGCCTTCTCGGCCGCGGTGCTGGGCGGTATCGGCAACATTTACGGCGCCATGCTGGGCGGTATCCTGCTGGGCCTGATCGAAAGCCTGGGCGCCGGTTACATCGGCGACCTGACCGGCAATTTCTTCGGCAGCAACTACCAGGATATCTTTGCCTTCATCGTCCTGATTATCGTCTTGACCTTGCGTCCGTCCGGCATCATGGGCGAACGTGTGGCTGACCGCGCCTGATCGGAGAGGGACATATGGCTAATTTCTTCGACACCAAAAAGAACCCGACCAAGGCATACACCAGCCTGGTCGCCCTGGCGATCCTGTTCATGATCTTCCCGTTCATTGCCTCCAATTTCGGCAATTCCTGGGTCCGCATCATGGACTTCGCGCTGCTCTACATCATGCTGGCGCTGGGTCTCAACATCGTGGTCGGCTTCGCCGGCCTGCTCGATCTGGGCTACATCGCTTTCTATGCGATCGGCGCCTACATGACCGGATTGCTGGCGTCGCCGCAGTTTGCGTCGGTCCTGGAATCTTTCGTCAATACCTATCCGGCCATCGGCAATTTCCTGGTGATGGTCTGCGGCCCCGAGATCGTCCAGAACGGCATTCACCTGTCGCTGTGGGTGATCGTGCCGCTGGGCGCTGCGCTGGCCGGCCTGTTCGGCGCCATCCTCGGCGCGCCGACGCTCAAGCTGCGCGGCGACTACCTGGCCATCGTGACCCTCGGTTTCGGTGAAATCATCCGTATCTTCATGAACAACCTGAACGCGCCGGTGAATATCACCAACGGCCCGCAAGGGATCAACCTGATCGATCCGATCCGCATCTTCGGCGTGTCGCTGGCCGGCGAGCGCGGCTCCAGCGCCACGGTGTATGTGGCCGGTTTCGGCATGCCGTCGGTGAATGCCTACTACTTCCTGTTCCTGATCCTGTGCATGGCGATCATCTTCATCTCCATCCGTTTGCAGAATTCGCGCCTGGGCCGTGCCTGGGTGGCGATACGCGAGGATGAAATCGCCGCCAAGGCGATGGGCATCAACACCCGCAACATGAAGCTGCTGGCATTTTCCATGGGCGCTTCGTTCGGCGGCGTGGCCGGCGCCATGTTTGCCTCGTTCCAGGGCTTCGTTTCGCCTGAATCGTTCTCGCTGACCGAATCGATTGCGGTGCTGGCGATGGTGGTGTTGGGCGGCATGGGCCATATCCCTGGCGTGGTGCTCGGCGGCATCCTGCTGGCGGCCTTGCCGGAGGTGCTGCGGCATACCGTCGAGCCGATGCAGATGGCGGTGTTCGGCAAGGTGCTGATCGATGCCGAAGTCTTGCGCCAGCTGCTGTACGGCCTGGCGATGGTGGTCATCATGCTGACCCGCCCGGCCGGTTTGTGGCCTTCGCCCAAACATGAGGATCGGCCGGATGCCGATATCGACAATCCGACAGCGCCGACCGGCGTGGTAAAGGCTTAAGGGGATCTCATGAGCGCACCAATCATTCTGAATATCTCCGGCGTCAACAAGCGGTTCGGCGGTTTGCAAGCCTTGTCGGAAGTGAACATCAAGATCCTGCAGGGCCAGATCTACGGCCTGATCGGACCGAACGGCGCCGGCAAGACTACTTTCTTCAACGTGATCACCGGTTTGTACCAGGCCGATACCGGCTCGTTCGAGCTGGCCGGCAAGGCTTACTCGCCGTCGGCGCCGCACGAAGTGGCCAAGGCCGGCATTGCCCGCACTTTCCAGAACATCCGCCTGTTCGGCGAGATGACCGTGCTGGAAAACGTCATGGTGGGTTGCCATGTACGCACTCACCAGGGCGTGTTCGGCGCGGTGTTCCGCCACAAGAAGGCGCGCCTGGAAGAGATTGCGATCCGCAAGCGTTCCCAGGAACTGCTGGATTTTGTCGGCATCGGCCGTTTCGGTGACCGCACCGCGCGCCATCTGTCGTACGGCGACCAGCGCCGCCTGGAAATCGCCCGCGCGCTGGCGACCGATCCGCAGTTGCTGGCGCTGGACGAACCTGCCGCCGGCATGAACGCTACCGAGAAACTGGCGCTGCGCGAGCTGCTGGTGAAAATCAAGAACGAAGGAAAGACCATTTTGCTGATCGAACATGATGTCAAGCTGATGATGGGCTTGTGCGACCGCCTTACCGTGCTGGACTACGGCAAGCCGATTGCAGAGGGGCTGCCTGCCGAAATCCAGAAAAACCCGGCGGTGATCGAAGCCTACCTGGGAGGTGGTCACTAATGGCAACCAATATCCTCAAGGTCGAGAACCTGAAAGTCGCTTATGGCGGCATCCAGGCCGTCAAGGGCATCAACCTGGAAGTCAATGACGGCGAACTGGTGACGCTGATCGGCGCCAACGGCGCCGGCAAGACCACCACGCTGAAAGCCATCACCGGCACTTTGCCGCAGTGTAAGGTCGAAGGCGAGATGCATTACCTGGGTGAACACACCAAGGGTATGACCTCGTTCAACCTGGTCAAGCAAAAACTGGCCATGGTGCCGGAAGGGCGCGGCGTGTTCACGCGCATGAGTATCCAGGAAAACCTGCTGATGGGCGCTTACACGCGCGACGACAAGGCTGGCATCGCGGCCGACATCGACAAGTGGTTTGGCGTGTTTCCGCGCCTGAAAGAGCGTGCCGCGCAAATGGCGGGCACCTTGTCCGGCGGCGAACAGCAGATGCTGGCCATGGCTCGTGCCCTGATGAGCCATCCCAAGCTGCTGCTGCTGGACGAACCGTCGATGGGGCTGTCGCCGATCATGGTGGAAAAGATCTTTGAAGTGATCCGCAGCGTTTCCGCGCAAGGCATCACCATCCTGCTGGTCGAGCAGAACGCCAAGCTGGCGCTGGAAGCGGCGCACCGGGCTTATGTGATGGATTCCGGCCTGGTGACCATGAGCGGCAATGCCAAGGACATGCTGGACGATCCTAAGGTCAAGGCGGCGTATCTGGGTGAATAATGGGCGAGTGATGGGCCAATGAGCGCCGCGGCCGGGATTGCTTGCAACCCCGGCCGTTTTGCCTGGACGAAAAAAAAGAGCCATAGGCTCTTTTTTTATATCCCGCGGATAAGCTGCCATCAGGTCATGGGTTGGGAATTGAACTGATTGTCCGACTGCTGGATCCGGTGTTCGATCGGATCCGGCACGTTGACTGCGGCTTCAGCCGGAACCGGGCTGGCGTCGCTTGGCGCAACCGTGGTCTGGATGGCGCGCGGTTTCGGCGTGGCGATCGGCGCCGGCGAACCGGTCGAAGGCACGTTCTTACCGATGGCGACATCTTGCAGGCGACGGTACTCGGCCAGCACCTTGTAGCCGTAACCGCCGTCATTGGCGAACGCCGCAGCGCCGACATAGCGTTTCAAGCCAGCTTCGACCGAACCGCCCTGGGTCACATAATCCTTGAGGATCATGGAGCCGACCTTGATGTTGGCAGCCGGGTTCAGGGCCGCCTTGATGCCGCCCATGCTTTCGAACTTGTCTTCATGCACTTTCGACATGACCTGCATCAGGCCTTGCGCGCCTACCGGGCTTTCGGCAAACGGGTTGAGGCCGGATTCAATCGCCATCACGGCCAGGATCAACAGCGGGTCGAGCTTGGTTTCCCGCGCTGTCTTGTAGGCTGTCGTCACGAACATGTTGGTAGCGTCGCCGGCCACGCGGTAACGCTTGGACAGCCAGCTGGTGACCCATTGCTGCTGGCGCGCGCTGTCGAGCGGCTTGATGGCCTTGTTCGACAGGCTGTCCATGTGCAGCACATGACTGTTGCCGATCGCCGGCACGGTCAGGTTCGCCACCTTGGGGGCGGTACTGGCCTGGTTTGACAGCATCGGTGCAGCTGCAGCCAGCGGCGCAGCTTTTGGTTCAGTGCTGCTGGCGAACAGCGGCAGGTTTTGCAGCTTGTATGCCAGGTCCGGTTTCACCAGCATGGTGGTGAAGCCGATGACGGCCAGCATGGCGCTGAACAGTACGGTGATGCGGGTGGTGGCGACGAGGCCGCCGACGGTGTCGCGGGCGTAAAACACGCCGTTGATGGATTGCATGCCGAATTTCTTTGCTTGGTCGAGCGTAGCCCAACCGGGTAGTGCTCTGGTAGATCTTGCTAACAATTGAACCTCCTGAATCGTCGCGGCGCATGCAGGCTCCCTGATAAAGCTGGAACTAATCTGCCAGCTGGAGCTAATCTACCGAATGCTGCGTGCACCGTAATCAATATCGCAAGGCATCGCAGATGGTGTGCGGTGTGCCGTTGCGTCGTTGTTGTCTGCGCTTAAGTAGCTTTGGATCGATCGGCCGCAGTAGAGCGCGCCGGCTACAGGCAAACAACTTGTTCGGGGGAGAAGGCTGACGCCTTTTGAAAACACTCCTTAAAATGTCATGTGGGACCCCGATCCCGTGAGTATTGAGAGTCGACATAAAAATCGCTTTTTGGGCGATGCGACTGCTTCAAGCTGGGCGCATTGTAGGGGGCTGTTTATATCAAGTCAATACTATAAAGAATAAAATCAATAACTTTTATGTCTAAAGAATATGCCGGTTTACCGCCGCAAGCCAATAAAATCAAGCACTTGGCTGAAAAGCCTTAATTGTCGAATTAACATTCATAAAGATTGTAAAAGTCCATGAAATACTCAGATTTACGTGATTTTATTGTCAAATTAGAACAAATCGGTGAGCTAAAACGTATTTCGACGCCGATTTCCCCTTATTTGGAGATGACGGAAATCTGCGACCGCACTTTACGGGCGGCCGGGCCCGCACTGCTTTTTGAGAATCCTGTCGGCCATTCGATACCTGTGCTAGGCAATTTGTTCGGCACGCCGCGCCGCGTGGCGCTTGGCATGGGAGCCGACGACGTCAGCGAATTGCGGCGCATCGGCCATGTGCTGGCGATGCTGAAAGAGCCGGAACCGCCGAAAGGTTTTAAAGATATCCTCGGCCTCGGCACCCTGGTCAAGTCACTGTGGGACATGGCGCCTAAGGAGCACCGTTCGGCGCCGTGCCAGGACATCGTATGGGAAGGCAACGACGTCGACCTCGCCCGGCTGCCGATCCAGCACTGCTGGCCGGGCGACGTTGCGCCGCTGATCACCTGGGGCCTGGTGATTACCAAAGGGCCGCACAAGAAGCGCCAGAACCTCGGCATCTACCGCCAGCAGGTGCTGGGCCGCAACAAGGTGATCATGCGCTGGCTGGCGCATCGCGGCGGCGCGCTCGATTTCCGCGAGCATGCGATCGCTACCGGCGGCAAGCCGTATCCGGTGGCGGTAGCGCTGGGCGCCGATCCCGCTACTATATTAGGAGCGGTGACGCCGGTGCCGGACAGCTTGTCCGAATATCAGTTCGCCGGCCTGCTGCGCGGCAGCCGCACCGAACTGGTCAAGGCGATCGGCAGCGAGCTGCGGGTGCCGGCCTCGGCCGAGATCGTGCTGGAAGGGCATATCAATCCCGATCCGTCCCATCCCTCCGGTTATGAAATGGCGCTGGAAGGACCGTATGGCGACCATACCGGCTATTACAACGAGCAGGACTGGTTCCCGGTATTCACCATCGACCGCATCACGATGCGCAAGTCGCCGATTTATCACTCTACGTATACAGGCAAGCCGCCGGACGAGCCGGCGGTGCTCGGGGTGGCGCTGAACGAAGTGTTCATCCCCTTGCTGCAAAAGCAGTTTTCTGAAATCACCGATTTTTATCTGCCGCCGGAAGGCTGCAGCTACCGCATGGCGGTGGTGCAGATGAAGAAAGCGTATGCCGGCCATGCGAAACGGGTGATGTTCGGCGTCTGGAGCTTCCTGCGCCAGTTCATGTATACCAAGTTCATCGTGGTGGTGGATGAAGACGTCAACATCCGCGACTGGAATGAAGTGATCTGGGCCATCACCACGCGCGTTGATCCGATCCGCGACACCACGATAGTGGACAACACGCCTATCGACTATCTCGACTTCGCCTCGCCGGTCAGCGGCCTGGGCAGCAAGATGGGGATAGACGCCACCAACAAATGGCCCGGTGAAACCAGCCGCGAGTGGGGGCGCACCATCAGCATGTCGGATGAAGTGAAGACGCGCGTCGACCAGATCTGGCAGGAACTGGGGTTATGAGGCGAGGCCGGTAAAGCGGGGCTGGCAGGCGGTGCAGGCAGAAAATGGCGGCAGGGATGCAAAAAGCCCTGCCAGCAATGCCGCAATGCGGTACAATTCACCCCGGCGGGCCCCTGCGCATTGTGGCGTGGTCAACCTGGTCAGGTCGGGAACGAAGCAGCCACAGCCATTTCCTGCAAGTGCCGCAGACAAGGCTCGCCTCTATCCTCTGTATTCCTTCCGTACTACTCCCCACGCTCGTCCTTGCGGTTGTCGTTTCGCAGTTATTGTTTATTTACGGCAAGCCGTTACCATCCATGCAAGCTGGCAAGCCCTTCAAGGCATCGTCGCGTGGCTCGCGGGAATGCTGAACCCTATCGTAGTCGTACCGTCAGTGCTGTCGGCGAACACGCCGCCGCCATGCATCTTGGCGATCGCCTTGACGATTGCCAGCCCCAGGCCGTGGCCGTGCAGCTGGCTCTGGTCCTTGTCGTTGCGGGCGGCGTCAACCCGGTAGAAACGATCGAACAGGCGCGGCAGGTGATTGTCGGCGATCGGTTTGCCCGGATTCGACACCGCGATCCGGATCACCTCAGGCTGCTCCGTGATCGTCACTGCTATCGCGGCGCCAGGGCTGGAATGCTGGATCGCGTTGTGCAGCAGGTTGCTCATTGCGCGCTTGAACAGCGAGGTTTCGATGGAGGCTTCGGCGCTCATGTCGCCAGCCACCTTGACCGTCATTTTCGAATCGTCCAGCAGGAACTCGAAAAACTCCACGGTCTTGCCGACTTCCTGCGCAATCGAGGTGCGCACCAGGCTGGTGGCGGCTTCGCCCTGGTCGGCGCGCGCCAGGAACAGCATGTCGTTGATGATGGAGCGCAAGCGCTCCAGCTCTTCCAGGTTCGATTGCAGCACTTCCTCGAATTGCGGCGCCGTGCGTTGCCGCGACAAGGCCACCTGGGTTTCGCCGATCAGGTTGGCCAGCGGCGTGCGCAGTTCGTGGGCAACGTCGGCGTTGAACGCCTCCAGCTGGTTGTATGCGCCTTCCATGCGTTCCAGCACGCCGTTGAAGGCGATCGTCAGGTCCGACAGTTCGCCCGGCAGCGGCGAAATCTGCAGCCGTTGCGACAAGGTCTTGGGTCCCAGCGACTGCGCTGCGCTGGACAGCTGTTTCAGCGGCCGCAAGCCGACCTGCGCAATCCAGTAGCCGAGCAGCATGACCAGCAGCACGCCCAGCAGGGACAGGCCGACCAGCGCAATCATGAAGGTATGCAAGGTGTGCATGTAAGGCGCGGCGTCCACCGCCACGATGAGGCGCACCGCGGGCCGCTCCTGGAACGGCTCGATGGTGCCTACCATGGTGTGCAGCGGATATTCGCGGCCATGCAGCGACATGATGCCCATGCCGCTCGGGTTGCGGTCCAGCTGCTCAACATCGGCCAGGCCTTTGCCATACTCGAAACGGGGATCGTCGCTCAGCACCCAGTAACGGATGCTGCCGTCGGCCGGCGTCAGGGTGTCCAGCTTGGTCTGCACCCGCGGCCAGCGTGCCGGGTCGCCGTTATGGCCGATCATGTAGCGGGTATCCAGGAACCGTGTATTGAGTTCGTCCTGCTGATGGCGCGCCAGCTCGCGCTGCAGCACGCCATACAGCGCGCTGCCGATCAAGGAAAAAATCAGCAGCGCCGCTACGGCAAACATCGCCACCAGGCGCGCGGTGATGGAGCGCTTCATTCGTTGCTCTCTTGGCTGCGCAGCTCCAGCACATAACCCATGCCGCGTATGGTATGCAGCAGCTTGGGGCTGAACGGCGTGTCGATCTTGGCGCGCAAGCGCTTGATGGCGACCTCGACGACGTTGGTGTTGCTGTCGAAATTCATGTCCCAGACCAGCTCGGCGATCGCGGTCTTGGACAGGATTTCACCCTGGCGCCGCGCCAGCACCGCCAGCAGGGAAAACTCCTTGGCGGTGAGGTCGATGCGGACATTGGCCCGGTAAGCCTTGCGGCTGATTAGGTCGATCTGCAGGTCGGCAATCCGCAGCTGCGCCGGTTCGAAAGCGCGGCCGCGCCGGGTCAGCGCCTGCAGGCGCGCCAGCAGTTCGAGGAAAGAAAACGGTTTCACCAGGTAATCGTCGGCGCCGCCTTGCAGGCCTTTGATGCGGTCTTCCACGCGGTCGCGCGCGGTGAGCATGATGACCGGGGTCTGCTTGATGGCGCGCAAAGCGTGCAGGACCGTAAAACCGTCTATGCCGGGCAGCATGACGTCCAGCACGATGACGTCGTAATCGTGCTGCAGGGCCAGGTGCTGGCCGTCGACGCCGTTATGCGCGACATCGACGGCGCAGCCCTGTTCGGTCAGGCCCTTGCACAGATAGTCGGCCGTCTTCAGTTCATCTTCGACGATCAGTATTTTCATGTGTAGCCTGTCTCCTGGCTAGGTTCCTGCATGCCGGCACCGTGCCGGCATGCAGGAGGATATTTCATTGCCTGCATTATATTTGACGCATTATTTTGAATTTATCATGCCGCAGCCTTGCGGGCCGCTTTGCGCGCCTGGCGCGCTTCCTTGCGCCGCATGTACCAGTAGTGTGCGCGGTCCAGGTACAGATACACCACCGGCGTCGTGAACAAGGTCAGCGCTTGCGACAGCACCAGGCCGCCCACCATGGCGTAACCCAGCGGCCGCCGCAGTTCGGAGCCGGCGCCGTGGCCCAGCATCAGCGGCAGGCCGCTCAGCAACGCACACATGGTGGTCATCATGATCGGCCGGAAGCGCAGCACGCAGGCCTGGTAGATCGCTTCTTCCGGCTTCATGCCGTGCTGCCGTTCCGCCGTCAGGGCGAAGTCGATCATCATGATGCCGTTCTTCTTGACGATGCCGATCAGCAGGATGATGCCGATCAAGGCGATCACGCTCAGGTCATAACCGCCCATCATCAGGATCAGCAGGGCGCCGACGCCGGCCGAAGGCAGGGTCGACAGGATCGTCAGCGGATGGATATAACTTTCATACAGCAAGCCCAGCACGATATACACCGCGACCAGCGCTGCCGCGATCAGGTAGGGCTGCGACGACAGCGAGTCGCCGAACGCCTTGGCCGTGCCCTGGAACGCGCCGGTCAGGGTAGCCGGCACGCCCATCTCGGCCTGTGCCTTCTGGATCGCATCGACCGCTTCACCCAGCGCCACGTTCGGCGCCAGGTTGAAGGAGATCGTCACCGCCGGGAACTGGCCCTGGTGGCTGATCGACAGGTAGGAAGTCTTGTTGGTGTCGATGGTGACGAAGGTCGACAGCGGCACCTGCTGGCCGGTCACCGGCGAAGTCAGGTAAAGCTTGTTGAACAGTTCGGGATCTTCCTGCAGCTTGGGCGTCACTTCCAGGATCACATGGTAACTGTTGATCTGCGTGAAGTACTGCGCAACCTGGCGCTGGCCGATGGCGTCGTAGATGGTCGAGTCGATCAGCGCCGGCGTGATGCCGAAGCTGGAAGCGCGCGCGCGGTCGATGGTCAGGTTGGCTGCCGCCGCGGCGTTCTGCTGGTCGGAAGCGACGTCGGTCAATTGCGGCAGCTGGCGGAAACGGTTCAGCAGTTTCGGCGCCCAGACGTTCAGTTCATCCAGGTTTGAGTCAGTCACGGTGTACTGGTACTGGGTGCGCGACAGGCGGCCGCCGACGTTGATATCCTGGCCTGCCTGCAGGAACAGGTTGACCCCTTGCACCTTGGCCAGTTGCGGCCGCAAGCGTGCAATCACTTCGTCGGCGCTGGCGGTGCGTCCCTCGTCTTTCGGTTTCAGGCTGATGAAGAAGTTGCCGGTATTGAAAGTGCTGCCACCGCCGCTCATGCCGAAGCCGGTGACGTCCGGATCCTTGCGTACGACGTCGGCCAGCGCCAGCATGCGTTTGTTCATCGAGGCGAACGAGGAATCCTGCGCCGATTCGGCAAAGCCGTAGACGAAGCCGGTGTCCTGCTGCGGGAAAAAGCCTTTCGGGATAATCACGAACAGCACCACGGTGGCAGCCATGGTAGCGAAGAACACCATCAGGGTGATGAACTGATGGCGCAGCACCACGTGCAGGCCGCGCTTGTAGCCGTTGAGCATGGCGTCGAAACCACGTTCGAACATCTGGTACATGCGGCCATGCGATTCAGCCGTATGCGATTTCAGGAAGCGCGAGCAGAGCATCGGCGTCAAGGTCAGCGAAATCACCACCGAGACGGCAATCGTCAGCGTCACGGTGATGGCGAATTCGCGGAACAGGCGGCCGACGATGCCGCCCATCAGCAGCAACGGGATGAACACCGCCACCAGCGATACCGAGATCGAAATAATCGTAAACCCGATTTCTCCCGCTCCCTTGTAGGCCGCCTCCATCGGCGACATGCCTTCTTCGACATAGCGATAGATATTCTCCAGCATCACGATCGCATCGTCGACCACAAAACCGACCGCGATGGTGAGCGCCATCAGCGACAGGTTGTCGAGGCTGAAGCCGAGCAGGAACATGATCGCCGCGGTGCCGAGCAGCGCCAGCGGCACGGTCACGCTGGGGATCAGGGTAGCGGGGACGTTGCGCAGGAACAGGAAGATCACCAGCACCACCAGGGCGATGGTCAGCACCAGCGTGAACTCGACGTCGGACACCGAGGCGCGGATGGTCTGGGTACGGTCGATCAGGGTGTTGACATGCACTGTCGGCGGGATCGCCGCTTGCAGGCGCGGCAAGGCAGCCTTGATGCGGTCTACGGTTTCGATCACGTTGGCGCCAGGCTGCTTGGTGATCGCCAGCACGATCGAACGGCCGTTGGTGATGGTGTTGCCGGCCGGCGCCGCGGCGCCGGCATAGGCCCAGCCGGCCACCTTCAGATTTTCCGCGGCGTCGATGGCGACGCCGACATCGCGCACCCGGATCGGCGCGCCGTTCTTGTAGGCCAGCACCATGTCGTTCCACGGTTCCGCGCTCAGCAGCTGGTCATTGGTGTACACGGTGAAGCTTTGCTTGGCGCCGTCTACCGTGCCTTTCGGCTGGTTGACGGTGAGGTTGGCGATGACGCCCCTGATATCTTCCAGGCTGATGCCGATCGCTGCCAGCTTGGTCGGATCGACCTGGATCCGCACCGACGGTTTTTGCACGCCGCCGATATTCACCAGGCCGACGCCGGGAATCTGCGAAATCTGCTGCGCCAGGATATTGTCGGCGAAGTCATTCACCTGGATCAGCGGCAGCGCATCCGATTGCACCGACATCACCAGGATCGGCGAATCGGCCGGATTCACCTTGCGGAAGGTCGGCGGGCTCGGCAGGTTGGCCGGCAGCTGGCCGCTGGCGGCGGTGATCGCCGCCTGCACGTCGAGCGCCGCGGCGTCGATGCTGCGGTTGAGGTCGAACTGCAGCGTGATCTGGGTAGAGCCGAGCGAGCTGGTCGACGTCATTTGCGACAGGCCGGCAATCAGGGAAAACTGCCGCTCCAGCGGCTGCGCCACGCTCGACGCCATGGTTTCCGGATTGCCGCCGGGCAGGTTGGCTGAGACCTGGATGGTCGGGAAATCGACCTGCGGCAGCGGCGCCACCGGCAGCAGCGGCCATACCGCGGCGCCGATCAGGAAAATTGCGATGGCGAGCAGCGTGGTGCCGATCGGCCGTTTGATGAAGGCTGCGGAGATGCTCATTTGCCGGCCTTGCTTGTTTTGTCTGTGGCGGCGGCAGGAGCAGCTACTGCGCTGGCTTCAGTGATCTTGGCGCCGGGTTTCAGCTTGTACTGGCCGTCGACCACTACCCGTTGTCCCGCGTCCACGCCCTTGTCGATAACCGCCACGCCGTCCTGGATGTTGGCAACCTGGACCGGCTGGATTTTCACCGTGCTGTCAGCGTCGACCACATATATGTAAGTGCCGTCCTGGCTGCGCTGCACTGCTGCTGCCGGCACCGTCAATGCCTGCTTGCGGTCACCCAGCACCAGCCTGACATTGACGTACTGGCCCGGCCACAGCACATGCGACGGATTCTGGAAAATGCCTTTCAGCTGCACCGTGCCGGTGCTGGTGTCGATCTGGTTGTTGAGCAACGCCAGGTTGCCCTGGGCCAGCATGGCGCTGCTGTTGCGCGCATAGGTCAACACGCTGAGCGGCTTCTGGCTGCCGCGCAGGGCATTGTTGATGCTCTGGAAGGTTTCTTCCGGCAAGGTGAACACCACGGCGATCGGGTCGATCTGGTTGATCACTACCAGGCCGTTGGCGTCAGCGGCATGGACGATATTGCCAGGGTCGACCAGGCGTGCGCCGACCCGGCCGCTGATCGGCGCCAGGATGCGGGTAAAGCTGAGCTGCACCTTGGCGAAGTTGATCTGCGCTTCATCGGCTTGCACCGCGGCTTGCAGCTGGTTGACCTGGGCTCGCGTGGCGTCCAGCGTCTGTTGGGTGGCGGCGTCTTGCTGCACCAGGGTGGTGTAGCGTTGCAGGTCAAGCCGGGAGTTGACCAGCTGCGCCTGGTCCTTGGCTTTTTGCGCCACGGCCTGGTCCAGCTGCGCCTGCAGCGTACGCGGATCGATCTGCGCCAGCAGCTGGCCGGCCTTGACGTCCTGGCCTTCGACAAAACCCACTTTGTCGAGCTGGCCGTCGATGCGGGCCTTGACGGTGACGCTGGCATTCGAGGTCACCGTACCGACGCCGCTCAGGTACATCGGCACATCCTGTTGCTTGACGGCGACGGTGCTGACCGAGATGGCGCCAGGGGCGACCTTTGGCGTGCCCTGGGCATCGGCCTTGTGCACCATGATCCAGCCGGCGGCGCCGATCAGGACCAGTATCGCGGCGGTGATCAGCAGCGTCGAACGTGGTTTGGAAAGTGTGGAGGTCATCTTTATCGGCTCGCGGAATTAATTGGTCGTATTGTTTTGTGAATTGTTTTGCGCCTGGCCGGCGTGCTGGTCGCCGTTCAGCTGGCTGCTCAGTTGACTACTATCCCAGCCGCCGCCGACGGCCTTGATCAACGCCACGCTCGCCAGCAGCTGGCGTCCCAGCAATTGCACCAGGGTGCGTTCGTTGCCGAGCGAAAGGGTTTGCGCTGTGACCACTGTCAGATAGGTCGCGGTGCCGGCGCGGTACTGGCTCAGCGCCAGACGTTCCGCCAGTTGCGAAGCCTGCACCGCCTGGTTCTGGGCGATCGCTTCCTGGTCCAGCACCTTGAGCGTGGCCAGGTTGTCTTCCACTTCCTGGAAGCCGCCCAGCACGGTTTGTTTGTATTGCGCTACCGCGGCGTCATAGACGGCGATGGCCTGGTCGCTGTGCGCGCGCCGCAGGCCGCCGTCGAAAATGGTTTCAGCCAGCGCCGCGCCCAGCGACCAGACCCGGCTCGGGGTATCGAACCACTGCGCCAGGCTGGCGCTGTTGAAACCGCCGCTGGCGCTCAAGGTCAGGGCCGGGAAAAAGGCTGCCTTGGCGACGCCGATGTTGGCGTTGGCGACCGCAACCTGGCGTTCAGCGCTGGCGATGTCGGGACGGCGCTCCAGCAGGTCGGACGGCAGGCCGGCCGGAACCGGCGGCAAGCCGGCCTGCATCTTGCTCAGCATCTGGGTATCGGCCGGCAGCGCGGTCAGGTTGAAGCCGGAAGGCGCTTTGCCGGTGAGGATGGCGATCGCGTGTTCCAGCTGGCTGCGCTGCGCCTGCAGGTCGAGGGCTTGGGCTTCCGCGGTTTTCAGCTGGCTTTCGGCCAGCGCCACGTCCGAACGCAGCGCCACGCCGGCGGCGTACTGGTTCTGGGTCAACTGCAGCGAGCGGGCGTAGGCAGCCGTGGTGCGCGCATACAGATCTTTCAGCAGGTCGGTGATGCGCAGTTGCAGATAATCCTGCGCCAGGGTGGCCTGGATGCTGAGGCGGGCGGCAGCCAGGTCGGCCGCGCTGGCCTGGATGCCGGCGTCGCCGGCTTCCACCGAGCGCCGCACGCTGCCCCAGATATCCGGCTCCCAGCTGCCTTGCAGGCCGGCGTTGTAGCTGTTGCCGACCTTGATGCCGTTGCTGTTGGTGCGCGAACGGTCTACCCCTGCACTGATGCCGGCCGTCGGCCAGAAGCCGGCGCGCGCCGCATCGCCGGCGGCACGCGCCTGGCGATACTGGGCTTCCGCCACGCGGATGTTCTGGTTGGCCTGGTTGGCTTGCTGTATCAGGCCGTTCAGGGTGGCGTCGCCATAGACTTCCCACCAGTTGCTGCTGTCTATCTGTTGCGGCTGCGCCTGTTTCCACGGACCGCTTTCTTTATAGGCGGCGGGCACGTCCATGGCAGGGCGCACGTAATCGGGACCGACTGCGCAGCCGGCCAGCGCAAACGCAATCGCGGCAGCCATGGCGGTGGCCGAGAAGGTTCTTGGGGGAAAGGGAAAATTCATGAGTCCTGGGCTGACATTCGGCACATCGGATGGAATGTCCGATGTGCAGGTCAACACAAGCGCAGCACCGGACAGTATTTGAGAACACTTTAAAGCTTGCTGCGGTACGTGATGCTGTCGCTAGTATGACAATTCTGTCAGTTTCGCCCGTGCTTGATGCGCAATGCACTGATGATGGTGGCAAGCAAGGTTGCGCTTGCGGCAAGCCAGAGCGACAAATGCACTGCGCTGGCGTCTAGCTGCGCAGTACTGGCGCTGGCTTGGGCGATGCTGGTAGCGGCCAGCACCACGGCAACCAATGCTGCTCCCAACGACTGGCCGAAGGTGCGGGCAATCGCCAGTACGCCGGAGGCGGTGCCGCTGCGGGCGCGCGGTGCATTGCTCAGCATTTCGCGGTTGTTTGGGCTTTGGAAGAAGCCGAAGCCGAGTCCGCAGACGAACGCACGCCACAGGATGTCCGGGATGGAGGCATGCTCGCCGAGGCAGGCCAGCAGCGCCAGGCCGGTGGTCAGCACCAGCAGGCCACAGGTTGATAGCAACGCCGCCGAGTAGCGGTCGGCCAGGCGGCCGGCGATCGGCGCGGTGATGGCAATCGCTACCGGCCAGGGTGTAAACAAGGCGGCCGACAGCAGCGGGCTGAAACCGTATGCGCCTTGGAACAGGAATGGCAGTGCAATAAAGGCAATGCCCTGGCCGACGAAAGAGCAGAGCGAGGTGGCGACCGCCATCGAAAAGCGCTGTGATGCAAAAATATCAAGCGGCAGCAGCGGTGCGGAATAACGACGTTGTCTAATGATAAACAAAATCACCGATGCCAGGGCGATCCCGCCCAGCAGCAGCTCCTGGGTCCAGCTATCGTGGCGCGACAGCCCGTCGACCACCATGACGATGGTGCCCAGCGCCAGCGCCGAGAGCACGGCGCCGACCGCATCGAAGCGGCCGCCGCGGCCCGGATCGCGCGGCAGCACGCGGCGCGCCAGCAGCAGGGTGACGATGCCGATCGGCACATTGACGGCGAACAGCCACTGCCAGCTCAGCACCGACAGCATCAGGCCGCCGATGGCCGGGCCGGCGGCGGTGGAGGACGCCACCACCAGGGCATTGATGCCCAGCGCGGCGCCCAGCAGGCGGGTCGGGAAGATATTGCGGTAGAGCGCCGGGCCGATGCTCATGGCGGCAGCGCCGCCGACGCCTTGCAAAAAACGCATGCCGTTCAGCATCGCCAGCGACGGCGACAGGGCGCAGCCCAGCGAAGCCAGGGTGAATACCAGGATGCCGCTCATATATACACGGCGAAAACCCAGCACTTCGCCCAGCGAGGCGAAAGTGACCATGGTCATGGCGCCGGCGAGTATATAAGCATTGGCGATCCAGACCGCGGCGGCCGGGTCGACCTGCAGGCTGCGCGCGATCATGGGCAGCGCGACATTAACAATGGAACCGTCCAGCACAGTCATGCTGGTGCCGAGGATCATGACGATAATCGCTACCCGGCGCGCTGCGCCGGGCAGGCCGTCGTCTTCAGGCAGATCGCCGAACAGCTGGCTCATGCAGCAAGGCGCGGCTTTGGCGCAACACTTGATTGAAATAATGGCGAGGTAGGCACAGGCGACAATAGAATGAGGAAAGTATTGATAGGGCGGGGCGGAAGCCGCGAATTATCACATGAAGCGCGATTTCACGCATGGGCCTGGGTTGCCGGCCAGCCGGGGCGATCACGGGTGTGCCAACAAATAGCCGCATTTTTCAGGCCGCCGGCGGCTGCCGCGGCGCCTGTTTGATGTATAATTCGAATTTCCCGCATGTGCCGTTCGGCACCTTCTGTAATGACTAAGTTTGTATTTGTTACCGGCGGCGTTGTCTCTTCCCTTGGTAAAGGGATTGCAGCCGCCTCTCTCGCCGCGATTTTGGAATCGCGCGGCCTTAAAGTCACCCTTCTTAAACTCGATCCGTACATCAACGTCGATCCAGGCACCATGAGCCCGTTCCAGCACGGCGAAGTGTTTGTGACCGACGATGGCGCGGAGACAGATCTCGATCTTGGCCACTATGAGCGTTTCATTACGGCCAAGATGAAGAAGGTGAATAACTTCACTACCGGCCAGATCTACGAATCGGTGATCCGCAAGGAGCGCCGCGGCGAATATCTGGGCAAGACGGTGCAGGTTATTCCGCACATCACCAACGAGATCCAGGATTACATCTATCGCGGCGCCGAAGGTTTCGACGTGGCGCTGGTGGAAATCGGCGGCACCGTCGGCGATATCGAATCCTTGCCCTTCCTTGAAGCGGCGCGCCAGCTGAGCCTGCGCGCCGGCCGCAAGGCGGCGGCTTTCGTCCACCTGACCCTGGTGCCTTACCTGGTGTCGGCCGGCGAGCTGAAGACCAAGCCGACCCAGCACAGCGTGCAGAAACTGCGCGAAATCGGTATTTCGCCGGATGCCTTGCTGTGCCGCGCCGACCGTCCGATCCCGGACGACGAACGGGCCAAGATTTCCCTGTTCTCGAACGTCCAGGGCGATGCCGTGATTTCGGTGTGGGACGCTGACACCATCTACAAGATTCCGCAAATGCTGCACGACCAGGGCCTGGACGCGATCGTCTGCGAAAAGCTCGGCCTGTCGCCGAAGCCGGCCGACCTGTCGGTCTGGACCAAGCTGGTGCACGCGCTGGAAAATCCAACCTACGAAGTCACCATCGGCATGGTCGGCAAATACGTCGACCTGACCGAATCGTACAAATCGCTGACGGAAGCCTTGCGTCACGCCGGTATCCATACCGGCAGCCGGGTCAACATCGAATACCTGGATTCGGAAGAAATCGAAGCCACCGGTACAGGCCCGCTGGCCAAATACGATGCGATCCTGGTGCCTGGCGGTTTCGGCAAGCGCGGCGTGGAAGGCAAGATCGCGGCTGCGCGTTTTGCTCGCGAAAACAAGATCCCTTACCTGGGTATCTGCCTGGGCATGCAAGTCGCGCTGCTGGAATATGCACGCAACAAGGCTGGCCTGCCGCACGCCAATTCGACCGAATTCGATGCACAGACCGACCAGCCTGTAGTGGCCCTGATCACCGAATGGCAGAACCATGACGGCAAGGTAGAGCTGCGCGACGTCAATTCCGACCTGGGCGGCACCATGCGCCTGGGCGCGCAGACCTGCGACGTCAAGGCCGGCACCCTGGCCGCCGAAATCTACGGCCCGACCGTGACCGAACGCCATCGTCATCGCTACGAAGCCAACAACCATTACCTGGACCGCATCGAAGCAGCGGGCCTGGTGGTGTCGGCCCGCACCCCGACTGAAGACTTGTGTGAAATCATGGAATTGCCGCGCAGCGGCGAGAATGCCCATCCTTGGTATGTCGGCGTGCAGTATCACCCGGAATTCAAATCGACTCCGCGCGACGGCCATCCGCTGTTTATTTCGTTCATCAAGGCTGCGCTGGCGCACAAGCAAGCTAATACTGCAACTGCAGCGTAAGGAAAGAACATGAAACTTTGTGGCTTTGACATCGGCCTGGATCAGCCGTTTTTCCTGATCGCCGGTCCGTGCGTGATCGAGTCGCGCCAGATGGCGCTCGACACTGCCGGGAAACTGAAAGAGATCACCAGCGAGCTGGGCATCAACTTCATCTACAAATCGTCTTTCGACAAGGCGAATCGTTCTTCCGGCTCTTCTTTCCGCGGCCTCGGCATGGAAAAAGGGCTGGAGATCCTGGCTGAAGTCAAAGCGCAAATCGGCGTGCCGGTGTTGACCGATATCCATGAAATTTATGAAATCAAGCCGGTGGCAGCAGTAGTCGATGTCTTGCAGACGCCGGCTTTCCTGTGCCGCCAGACCGATTTCATCAACGCTTGCGCCCAATCGGGCAAGCCGGTGAATATCAAGAAGGGCCAGTTCCTGGCGCCGCACGACATGATCAACGTCATCGCCAAGGCCCGTGCCGCGGCGCGCGAAGCCGGCCTGGACGAAGATAATTTCATGGCCTGCGAACGCGGCGCCTCGTTCGGTTACAACAACCTGGTGTCCGACATGCGCTCGCTGGCGATCATGCGCGAAACCGGTTGTCCGGTGGTGTTCGACGCTACCCATTCGGTGCAGTTGCCGGGCGGCCAGGGCAGCACTTCCGGCGGCCAGCGCGAATTCGTGCCGGTGCTGGCGCGCGCTGCGATTGCCGTGGGTGTCTCGGGCGTGTTCATGGAAACCCATCCGAACCCTGCCGAAGCCAAATCGGACGGACCGAATGCGGTGCCGCTGAACCGTATCAAAGAATTGTTGTCGACCATGATAGACCTGGACCGGGTCGTCAAGAAGAATGGCTTTATCGAAAGCAATTTCGGTTGATTGCTTGAGGGATGGAATATATCGCTGCCGCTATACAAGCAAGTGGCTGCGCGTGAAGTCTGTTCCTGCAAATGGTTTTAATATCGCGCATATTTTTATTTGATAGGGAAATACATGAGTGCAATCGTTGACATCATTGGCCGCGAAATCATTGATTCGCGTGGTAATCCGACAGTCGAATGCGACGTCCTGCTGGAATCCGGCGTCATGGGCCGTGCGGCCGTGCCGTCCGGCGCGTCCACCGGTTCGCGCGAAGCGATCGAGCTGCGCGACGGCGACAAGAGCCGTTACGGCGGCAAGGGCGTTTTGAAAGCCTGCGAGCATATCAACACTGAAATTTCCGAAGCCATCATGGGTCTCGACGCCAGCGAACAAGCGTTCCTGGACCGCACCCTGATCGATCTCGACGGCACCGAAAACAAAGGCCGCCTGGGCGCCAACGCCATGCTGGCGGTATCGATGGCGGTGGCCAAGGCTGCAGCTGAAGAAGCCGGCCTGCCGCTGTACCGTTATTTCGGCGGCAGCGGCGCGATGCAGATGCCGGTGCCGATGATGAACGTCATCAACGGCGGCGAGCATGCCGACAACAACCTGGATATCCAGGAATTCATGATCATCCCGGTTGGCGCACCGAGTTTCCGCGAAGCCGTGCGCTACGGCGCCGAAGTGTTCCATGCGCTGAAGAAAATCCTGCACGACAAGGGCTTGTCGACCGCGGTTGGCGACGAAGGCGGCTTTGCGCCTAACCTGGCCAGCCACGAAGAAGCGCTGAAGTTGATCATCCAGGCAATCGAAGCCGCGGGCTATGAACCAGGCACCCAGATCGCCCTCGGCCTGGATTGCGCCGCCAGCGAATTCTACAAGGACGGCAGCTACGTCCTGGCCGGCGAAAACATGACCCTGACCGGCGCCCAGTTCACTGGCTTGCTAGCGTCGTGGTGCGACAAGTACCCGATCATCAGCATCGAAGACGGCATGGCGGAAAACGACTGGGACGGCTGGAAGCTGCTGACCGAAACACTCGGCAAGAAGATCCAGCTGGTAGGCGACGACCTGTTCGTCACCAACACCAAGATCCTGAAAGAAGGCATCGACAAGGATATCGCCAACTCGATCCTGATCAAGATCAACCAGATCGGCACTTTGACCGAAACTTTCGCTGCGATTGAAATGGCCAAGCGCGCCGGCTACACCGCAGTAATCTCGCACCGTTCGGGCGAAACCGAAGATTCGACCATCGCTGATATCGCGGTTGGCATGAACGCCTTGCAGATCAAGACCGGCTCGATGTCGCGTTCGGACCGCATGGCCAAGTACAACCAGCTGCTGCGCATTGAAGAGGACCTGGGCGACATCGCCAGCTATCCGGGCCGTGGCGCGTTTTACAATCTGAAGTAATTGCGCAAGGAGTAGGGTGGGCACTTGTGGGCACGCGGATGCAGCCACTGCCGCGTGGGCAAAAAAACTTGCCCACCCTACGTTTGATTTGATAAGACAGTAGAGTCAATCTTGACACGATGCGTTTAATTGCCATTTTCCTGACCGTCCTACTGCTGCTTGTCCAGTACCCACTGTGGCTAGGCAAGGGCGGCTGGCTGCGCGTCTGGGACATGGACCAGCAGGTGCATGCGGCGCATGACAAGATCGACGAGCTGAAGGCTCGCAACGCCAAGCTGGATTCGGAAGTACACGATTTGAAAGAAGGCACCGGTGCGGTCGAAGAGCGGGCGCGCACTGAGCTGGGCATGATCAAGCAGGACGAGATTTTTATCCAGGTGCTCGATCCGAACGGCAATCCGGCCGATGCGCCGGCGCCGCCCAATGCGGCGTTGACAGCGGTGGAAAAGACCGTGGCGGTCGCCGTGCCGACAGAAAAGAAACCAGAGCGCTAACGTTCGTTAACCAGCAGGGCGCCCATGCTGTTCGCAGCGCCCATACTCCAATCTTAATGTTTGCTGCTGCCGGTAGGGAGCAGCGCTTCAACCGGCGCCGCGCTGGCGAACAAGTGCGCGCAATCGACTTTGTCGAATTCATAATGCTGGCCGCAGAAATCGCAATCCACCGCCAGCTTGCCGAGGTCCGCAAGCGCTTCCTCGATCTCAGGCTGGCCCAGCATCTTCAGCATGTTGCCGACTTTTTCGCGTGAACAATTGCACTGGAAGCGGGGCTGCTGCGGTTCGAAAACACGGATGGTTTCTTCCCAGAACAGGCGGCGCAACAAAGTCTGGATGTCTGTGGACAGCATTTCTTCCGGACGCAGGGTGCCGCCCAGCGCCAGGAAACGGTTCCATGTTTCCAGCTCATCGTTGACAGGCACATCGATGCCGCCGTGGTTCGGCAGTTTCTGCAGCAGCAAGCCGCGCGCAACCTTGTCGTCGGCGGCCAGCCACAGCTTGGTGTCCAGCTGTTCCGAGCGCAGCATGTAGTTTTCAATGACGGTAGCGACATTCTCCCCATCCAGCGGCACGATGCCTTGGTAAGCCTGCTGGCCGGGCATCTTGTCCAGCGGGTCGAGCGTAATCGCAAAGCGCCCTTGGCCGTTCAGGTTGACCAGTTGCGACATGGTGGCGTCGGCGTCGATCACTGCATCCGGCGCCAGTTTGGCGGTGGCGCGCATCTGCAGCTGCGAATCGCACTCGGCCACCAGCAGCCGGATAGGACCGTCGCCGTGGATCTGCATGACAATGACGCCATTGAATTTCAGGTTAGCCGACAGCAGGGCCGCGGCCGCCATCATTTCGCCCAGCAAGGTTTTGACCGGCGCCGGATAGTTGCGGTGCACCAGCACTTGCTGCCAGGTGGAAGAGAGCTCCACCAGCTCGCCGCGCACGGCGGCGTTCTCCACCATGAATTTTTGCAGTGAATCGCCGTGTGCGTCGCCGCCATTCGTCATCTTTGTTACGTCCATATTTTTTCCGCCGGTGTATTACTTCTAATTTATTACTTCAATACTGCTCTGCTGCCTGTCACCCGATTAGCTTCAGGCTGTCCTTGTATTCCTGCCCGCGTTGTATGTAATGCGCGGAGTTGCCGGCCAGCGCTGCTACATCCTGCTCGCTCAGGGTGCGCACGGCCTTGGCCGGGCTGCCGATGATCAGCGAGTTGTCCGGGAATTCCTTGCCTTCGGTGACCAGCGCACCGGCGCCGACCAGGCAGTTCTTGCCGATCTTGGCGCCGTTCAGGATCACCGCCTGGATGCCGATCAAGGCGCCGTCGCCAATCGTGCATCCGTGCAACATCGCCTGGTGGCCGACGGTCACGTTCTTGCCCAGCGTCAGGGGAAAACCCATGTCGGTATGCAAGGTGCAGCTTTCCTGTACATTGCTGCCCTGGCCGACCGTGATCAGTTCATTGTCGCCGCGGATAGTCACCCCGAACCAGACGCTGGCGTCGGCTTCGATCCTGACCTTGCCGATCAGGTTGGCGGACGGCGCGATGTATGCTGACGGGGCGATGTCGGGGGCATGCTCGCCCAATTGGTAGATGGCCATAAATTTGTGTAAAATCCGCTCCGTAAAATGCTGGTTGCCGGGCATGGCCCTGATTCAGTCCCTGTAGATAGGTCCATATTGCGATTTTTCAACCGTAGCGCCATTTTACCGCTCTCAACATGAACCATTCACCCTTTCCAGCTCAGGCGGACTTGCGCCGCGCCGCCTTGCACTGCTTGTGCGAGGCCGAGGTCGCTGCCAAGGTGGCTGTTGTCGGGGCGATGGCGACGGCCTGGGAATGCGGCGCCATGGCGCTGGATAGCCAGTGCGAACTGCATGCAGCCTCGAGCATACCGGGGCGTCCGCCGCAGCCCTTGCTGGTCCCGCCGCGCGAGGTCAGGCATCGCTCCATGGCTACCGTGGAAGGGCGGGCCGCCATGATCCACGCCCTGGCGCATATCGAATTCAACGCCATCAACCTGGCGCTGGATGCGATCTGGCGCTTTGCCGGCATGCCGCGGGACTATTATGCCGACTGGTTGCGCGTTGCAAAGGAAGAAGCTTATCACTTTAGCCTGCTGGCAACGCACTTGCAAAGCCTGGGGTTTGCCTACGGCGATTTCTCGGCGCATAACAGCTTGTGGGAACTGACTGAAAAAACCAGCCACGACATCCTGGCCAGGATGGCGCTGGTGCCGCGCCTGATGGAAGCGCGCGGCCTGGATGCATCGCCGCGCACCCGCGCCAAGCTGGCACAGGCCGGCGACGAAGAAGCGGCGGCGATCATAGACATCATCTTGCGCGACGAGATCGGCCACGTGGCGATCGGCAACCGCTGGTATGGCTGGCTGTGCCAGGCGCGCGGACTGGAGCCGCTGCCGACATTCGCCGCCTTGGTGGTACAGCACCAGGCGCCGCTGTTGCGCGGACCGTTCAATATGGAAGCGAGGAGGGCGGCCGGTTTTTCCGAGCCGGAATTGCAGGCCTTGCTACAGCAAATGGGGCAGGCTTAAGCGCGCCTTAGTGATACCACTTGTGCTTGCCGGGGCGTTTGGCGATTTCCGCCATGTCGACCAGCCTGGTGCCGGCGATGCGGTCATGCAGGAACTGGCGCTGGGGATCAAGATAAACTGTCATCGCCCACAGCAGGAAATTCGCGGCCGGGATCCAGACCAGCATCCAGGTATGTGCGCCCAGCGCCCACGCCAGCGCCAGCCCGGGCAGGAACCAGCACCAGCTGAGCAGGAAGCGGATGGCGGCGCGGCCAGCCTTGACGGCACTGCCGTCGCGGTTGACCAGCTGGATGCGCCAGGTTTTCATGGCCAGCGTTTGTCCGCCGTGGCTCCAGCACCAGACAAAATACAAAGTCAGCACGATGAACAGCCAGGCTTGCTGGGCATGCCGCAGGTAAAGCGCGTGGCGCTGCTGCAGCAAGGTCGAGAAAATCCAGCCCGAAATGAACAGGATGCCGAACAGCAGCATCGATTCATACATGATGCTGCCGAAGCGGCGTTTCAGCGATGGCGTCTGCTGCTGGCTGGAGAGCTGGAGTGTTGCGGAAGGATCCAAAATGCTTATTTCGCGGTGGGCGTCAGCGCCGCGGCTGGCGACGTCGGAGCCGCCACCACAGCCTGTTCCTGGCCATTCGGCGGCGTCAGGCTGACTGGCGCCGCAGGCTTAGGCTTGTTGAGTTTGGCCGGAGGCATCGTGGTCACCCGTTTGTGGCTGGGCGTGGCTTGTTCCGCCAGCTCTTTTTTTTGCTGCTCCGACAATTGCTGGTACTGCTGCCAGCGCAAGGCGCGTTGCTCGGTATCGAGCTTGTTGGCGCGCGCATAATTTTCGCGCGCGATACGGCGTTGTTCCGGAGTCAATGTTACCCAGCCGCGCATCCTGGCCTGCAGTCTTTCCTGCTCGGCCGGCGTCATGCTGGCGTAGCGGTTGCTGATTTCCAGCCATTTCTTGCGGGTAGCCGGCTTCAGCTTGTTCCAGTCGCCGGCCAGCGGCTCCAGTACGTGCTGCTGGACAGCGCTCAATTCATTCCAGTTAGGCGCGGTGATGCCTACCACCTTGGTCATTTTGGGCGGATTGAGCGGGGCCGGCTTGATACTTGCGACAGCCGGCTGTATCGCTGCTGCGGGCTGCGCCGCGGCCTGGGTCGATGCGAGCGGCCCCAGCACCGCCAGCGCAGCACCGGCGCTCACCAGCAGCGCGCAAGCGGCGCCGATCAGGCGTTTGCGGCGGCTGCCCAGCAGCCCGGAGGAAGGTGTAGGCGTCATTGGTCTTGCTGTTGCTGCTGGGCGAGATAAGCGCTGAAGCCGTTATCCAGGTAAGCCGACGGCGGCAATTCGTCCGACAGCACGGCGGCGTCGATGTCGGCGGTATCGTTGATCCGGTGTTGTTGTTCGTATTGATACAAACCCGACAGCAGCAGCATGCCGACCAATATTGGCGCGGCGACGCCAAGCCGCGTCAGCCAGGACAGGCGGTCGCCGAAAAAGCTGCCGGCGTCGCCCGCCAGCACGCCTTGGCGCGCCAGCACGCGGGTCGGAGCATCTTTTTTCTTGCGCGCCATGGCCGCCTTGCGGGCAGCCGCCAGGCGGTCGGCGGTAGGGGCCGGCAAATGGTCCAGGTTTTCATTCAGTGCATGCCGCACCTTGAAAGCGAAATTGATTTGTTTGTGGTTCATAAACTGATTCCTTTGGCCTTGAGCGAAAGCGCCAGAGTGTGCGTTGCGCGAGAGCAGTGCGTCTTTACGCTGCCTTCCGAGCATCCCATTGCGGCCGCGGTCTCGGCAACATCCATGTCCTCCCAATAACGCATCAGGAAGGCTTCCCGTTGACGTGCGGGCAGCTTCTGCACTTCTTCATCGATGATGTTGAGAATTTGCTCACGTTCCAGCTTGTTGGCGCTGGATTCGGTCGCTTGCGAATCTTCATCCGATTCGAAGGTCTCCAAGACGTCGTAATCTTCGTCGTTGGCGTTGTTGCGCCCCATGCTGGAAAACAGGCTGACCCAGGTGTTGCGCACTTTTTCCCTGCGGAAATAGTCGTGGATCGTATTCTGCAAGATGCGCTGGAACAGCATCGGCAACTCGGCCGCGGGTTTGTCGCCGTATTTTTCCGCCAGCTTGATCATCGCATCCTGGACGATGTCGAGCGCGGATTCATCCTTGCGGACGGCGTACACCGCCTGCTTGAAAGCCCGGCGTTCTACGTTTTCAAGGAAATCGGAAAGTTCTTTATCGGTGGCCATGCATCGCGGCGAATTGGGTCATACACTACTGCTGATTCAAGATTCTCAAGATTCTGTTATGCGGCCGGAACACGGTCAGGTCCGGGAAGCCCCGATGCTGACTGGTTTGCGCTAGCCGCCCTTGGCCTGTGCCCGGAAATCGCAGTTCGCCTTGCCTTCATAAACGATGGCTTACGATTAATTTTCAGACTGGCCGAATCCTAGCAAAAAAGGCGAGGGTTGTGGGCAAATCTACTGCAAAAGACACGATTTAACCCGGATTTGATGTAATTTGGCTTGACCAGAATGAAACTACGCATTATGGTAGCTATCCACTTCAGAACCCTGGGGTGCAAGCCTTTTCGCTGACGACTCAAGATGTTGTTCAACGGACAGGCATGCTTCACATTTGTAAGCTGTTTGCTCCAACCCGTGCCACAAGCGCGAGAAACAGGCAACGGCGTAATCAGAATTTTCGGCCGAACGAGTAGCGTTTAGCGCCATTTTGAATCGTATCTACGGCTACGCAACGGAATGACGTGATCGCACAAAAAAGGGACGCCGTGGCACTGGTACGCTGCGCCATTTCGTCAGGAAAGAGCATCCGATCAATTTCCAATGGACCTTGAAAGGATCTAGTCATCATGAGCAAAGATACGAACCTGCCTGTTACCGGCGCGGAAATTCTCGTGCGCTGCCTGGCGGAAGAGGGTGTCGAACACGTGTTCGGTTATCCCGGCGGCGCAGTGCTGTACATCTACGACGCCATATTCCAGCAAGAAAAATTCCAGCATATCCTGGTACGTCATGAGCAAGCTGCGATCCACGCAGCCGATGCCTATTCCCGCAGCTCGAACAAGGTTGGCGTGGCCATTGTCACGTCCGGCCCCGGCGTCACCAATGCGGTGACCGGCCTGGCCACGGCCTACATGGACTCGATCCCGATGGTGGTGATTTCGGGCCAGGTGCCTTCGTATGCGATCGGCGAAGACGCGTTCCAGGAATGCGACACGGTCGGCATCACCCGTCCGTGCGTCAAGCACAACTTTCTGGTCAAGGATGTCAAGGATTTGGCATCGACCATCAAGAAGGCGTTTTTCATCGCCAGCACCGGCCGTCCCGGCCCGGTATTGGTGGATATCCCTAAAGACATCACCATGCACCGCCATGTTTTCGACTATCCGAAGGAAGTCGAAATGCGTTCCTACAAGCCGGTCGACAAAGGCCACTCGGGGCAGATCCGCAAAGCGGTGCAACTGCTGCTGACCGCCGAACGGCCGATGATCTACGCCGGTGGCGGCGTGATCCTGGCGAATGCCGCGCCTGAGCTGAACAAGCTGGTGGATCGCCTGGGCTACCCATGCACCACCACCCTGATGGGCCTGGGCGGCTACAAGTCGTCGAGCGACAAGTTTGTCGGCATGCCGGGCATGCACGGCACTTACGAAGCCAACATGGCGATGCAGAACAGCGATGTGCTGATCGCTATCGGCGCCCGTTTCGACGACCGCGTGATCGGCAATCCGAAGAACTTTACCTCGGTGTCGCGCAAGATCATCCATATCGATATCGACCCGTCGTCGATTTCCAAGCGCGTCAAGGTCGACATTCCTATCGTCGGCAACGTCAAGGACGTGCTGCAGGAATTGCTGGCGCAGCTGGATGCCGCCGAGACCCGGCAAAATACTGCAGCCCTGTCCAGCTGGTGGAAGCAGATCGAAGAATGGCGCGGCCGCGACTGCCTCAAGTTTGCCGATTCGAATGAAGTGATCAAGCCGCAGTCCGTGGTGCAAAAAGTATGGCAGATCACCGACGGCGACGCTTTCATTACCTCCGACGTCGGTCAGCACCAGATGTGGGCGGCGCAATACTACGGCTTCGACAAGCCGCGCCGCTGGATCAATTCGGGCGGCCTTGGCACCATGGGCGTCGGCTTGCCGTATGCGATGGGCGTGCAGATGGCCAATCCCGGTTCGACCGTGGCCTGCATCACCGGCGAAGCCTCGATCCAGATGTGCATCCAGGAGCTCGCCACCTGCAAGCAATATCATCTGACGCCGAAGATCATCTTGCTCAACAACCGTTTCCTCGGCATGGTCCGGCAATGGCAGCAGATCGATTACGGTTCGCGCTATTCCGAGTCGTATATGGATTCGCTGCCGGACTTCACCAAGCTGGCCGAGTCGTTCGGCCACGTCGGCATGAAGATCGAAAATCCGGCCGATGTCGACGGCGCACTGAAGGAAGCATTCGGCATGAAAGACAGGCTGGTATTCATGAATTTCATCACGGATCAAACCGAAAACGTCTGGCCGATGGTCAAGGCGGGCAAGGGCTTGACTGAAATGCTGCTCGGTTCGGAGGATCTGTAATCATGCGACATATCGTTTCTGTATTGCTGGAAAATGAAGCGGGCGCCTTGTCGCGCGTGGTCGGCCTGTTTTCCGCCCGCGGCTACAACATCGAGACATTGACGGTCGCACCGACCGAAGATGCGACCTTGTCACGCATGACCATCGTGACAAGCGGTTCGGATGACGTGATCGAACAGATCACCAAGCACCTGAACCGTCTGATTGAAGTCGTCAAAGTGGTCGACCTGACCGAAGGCGCACATATCGAACGCGAGCTGATGCTGATCAAGGTGCGCGCGGTCGGCAAGGAACGCGAAGAGATGAAGCGCACCGCGGACATTTTCCGCGGCCGCATCATCGACGTCACCGACAAGTCCTATACCCTGGAACTGACAGGCAACAAGGGCAAGCTGGATGCGTTCATCGATTCGATCGACCGCGCGGCGATCCTGGAAACCGTCCGTACCGGCGGCTCCGGCATCGGCCGCGGCGAACGCATCCTCAAAGTTTAAATAAAGTTTAAATAAACAGTCATCGCGCTGAAACGTTCGGTGCGAATCACATCAAGATTTACATCAAATTACATATATAGGATCAAAAATGAAAGTTTTCTACGACAAAGACAGCGACCTCTCCCTGATCAAAGGCAAGAACGTTGCCATCATCGGTTACGGTTCGCAGGGCCATGCCCATGCACAAAACCTGAACGATTCCGGCGTCAAGGTCACTGTTGGCCTGCGCAAGGGCGGCGCATCGTGGGACAAGGCAAAGAACGCTGGCCTGAACGTGGCTGAAGTCAACGACGCAGTGAAAGCCGCCGACGTCATCATGATCCTGCTGCCGGACGAAAACATCGCCCAGGTCTATGCAGAAAACGTCGCGCCGCACGCCAAGCAAGGCGCCACGCTGGCCTTCGCCCACGGCTTCAATGTGCACTACGGCCAAGTCGTGCCGCGCGCCGACCTGGACGTCATCATGATCGCTCCCAAGGCGCCAGGCCATACTGTCCGCGCTACCTACACCCAGGGCGGCGGCGTGCCGCACCTGATCGCGGTTTATCAGGACAAGTCCGGCAGCGCCCGCGACATCGCCTTGTCGTATGCAACCGCCAACGGCGGCGGCCGTGCCGGCATCATCGAAACCAACTTCCGCGAAGAAACCGAAACCGACCTGTTCGGCGAGCAAGCAGTGTTGTGCGGCGGTGCGGTTGAACTGATCAAGGCCGGTTTCGAAACCCTGGTAGAAGCCGGCTACGCGCCTGAAATGGCTTACTTCGAGTGCTTGCACGAACTGAAGCTGATCGTTGACCTGATCTATGAAGGCGGCATCGCCAACATGAACTACTCGATTTCCAACAACGCTGAATACGGCGAGTATGTCACCGGCCCGCGCATCGTGACCGAAGACACCAAGAACGCCATGCGCCAGTGCCTGAAGGACATCCAGACCGGCGAATACGCGAAGAGCTTCATCCTGGAAAACAAGGCTGGCGCGCCGACTTTGATTTCCCGTCGCCGCATCACAGCCGAGCATCAAATCGAGCAGGTTGGCGAACAGCTGCGCGGCATGATGCCATGGATCAAAAAGAACAAGATGGTTGACCAGTCGAAGAATTAATCAGGGCTTTATTGTTTTGAGGGCAGGCATCATGCAGCAAGCGCCTGCATGCGCTTGCTGGGCAGGACGGCGCAAAGCGGTGCTTTGCGCCGTCCTGCCTGCCATGGATCAAAAAGAACAAGATGGTTGATCAATCGAAGAACTGATCAAATTCATTTCGATTCAGTGAAAAGGACGGCGATGCCGTCCTTTTTCTTTTTCAGACGCAGCGATTGACCCGCAACCGTACATTGTTTAGATTGTGGCATCACCAATCGCGTAAATTCCTGGGCAATATGGCAACTAATGCAATCGGCAGCAAATTCGGCAAGCCTGACCGCGGCTGGCGGGAGCGTCTGTACACGATTATTTTTGAAGCCGACACCGCCGCCGGGCGCCGCTTCGACACTGCCTTGCTGGTCATTATCGTGCTCAGTGTGGCGACCGTGATCATCGACAGCGTCGGCGCCGTGCGTTCGCGCGATTTCCTGGCGCTGAATATCCTGGAATGGCTGTTCACCATCCTGTTCACCATCGAGTACGTGGTGCGCCTGCTGTGCGTCAAGCACCCCTTGCGTTATGCCCTCAGCCTGTTCGGCATCATCGACCTGGTATCCATCCTGCCGACCTATCTGGCGATCCTGCTGCCGGAATTCCATTTCCTGATCGATGTCCGCCTGCTGCGCATGCTGCGCGTATTCCGCGTGATGAAGCTGCCGCGCTATTTCGACGAATCGCAGATCCTGCTGCAGGCGCTGCGTAACAGCCGCCACAAGATCCTGGTGTTCCTGGGCGTGGTGCTGATCATGAGCGTGATCCTGGGCACCATCATGTACGTGATCGAAGGACCGGAGAACGGCTTCACCAGCATTCCGGTCGGCATGTACTGGTCGATTGTGACGCTCACCACTACCGGCTATGGCGACATCCACCCGAAAACGCCGATGGGCCAGCTGATTACTTCCTGCGCCATGCTGCTGGGCTACGGCATCATCGCCTTGCCTACCGGGATCGTCGGCGTAGAACTGGCGATGACCATGATGAAGGGCACGCCGACTACCCGCACCTGTACGCATTGCCTGACCGAAGGACATGAAGCCGATTCGCTGTTTTGCAAACACTGCGGCGAGAAGCTGGAACCCTATCAATACGATGCCGCCGCGGCCGGCGCCGATCCGTTCAACAAGCTGGCCGAACTCAAAGGCCGCATGGGGCGCAATGTGCACCAGGAGCCGCCGAAAAAATAAGGCGGAGGCACGGTTTTATGCGGTCTTGCGTTTGCCACTAACTACAGGCAATATTGTCAGCGAACTAATTCGACGGAACACAATCGAAGGTTGGTCTGTAATTGATAGTCTTTGGGGCGCACTTCCGGTAGCGCTCCATTTTTTCTTGGAGAAGAATATGTCGCGATCACGCAAATTGATGTTGTCGTCACTGCTGGCTGCAACGGGTTTCGCCGCGCACGCCCAGGCGCCGACCAGCGGTACCCTGGTGGTGGTGCCGGCCTATGGCGAAGTCAAGCATGCCAACGACCAGGTAAGGATCACGTTCAACGTTGAAGAGCAGGACAAGGACAAGGCGGCAGCGGCTTCCCGCGTCAACCTGAAGATGAAGCAGGGCACCGATATCCTCAAGCGCCAGGATCCGCAAGCGATCTTGCAGACGCGCGGCTATTACACCTACCCGGTTTATCCGGAAGACCAGCCGCAACCGCGCAGCAATGCCAACAAGCCGCGCCAGCCGACCGGCTGGCGCGTCGGCCAGTACCTGGATGCCACCACCACCAACCTGAACAATCTGCCGAAAACGGTAGCCGCGGTGCAAAGCATCCTCGGCCTCAACGGCTTGTATTTCGGTCTGAGCGACGCCACCAGCAAAAAACTGGACGACCAGCGGATTGCCGCCACCTACCAGAACCTGACCGAGCGCATTTCTTCGATTGCCCGCGCCATGGGCCGCAATGTATCGGATGCCGTGCTCGATACGGTGGATTTCGAAGGCTCCGGCAATTATGCCCAGGAAGCGGCGGCGCCAAAAGCGATGATGATGCGCGCGGCATCCATGAACGACTCGGCCCAGGTGGAAGAACCTAGTTTCGAACCGGGTGAAACCACCTTGAACATGCGCCTGGTTGCCAAGTACCGCTTCAAATGAGCCGCCTGACTGTCTTCGGCCTGATCATGGGCGTGGCTCTGGCGCTGGCCGGCTGCAAGCCGTCGGCGCCGACGCCGCAAGTCTTCAAGACCCAGACCGATGCGCTGGAAAAGGCAAAAGGGGTTGAGCAACAGCTGCAGCAAGCCCAAGACAAGGCTAAGGCAGCGGAAGACGAACAGCAGAAATAAGAAAAGGAAGCTGGGGCGCCTGCCTCGGCTTCCTTTTTTTGCGATATGCCCTTATTTTGTTGTTATATTAAAAATATTTTTCTGATTGTATTTACCCAGGCCAATAAAATCGAGCGAAAAGCTTGGTCTTTTTATACAATGCCAAGGCGCTGTTTCTTTCGCTGAACACCCGGACCACTGATATCATGCAGGCGGTCCCAAATCACCGACTTACCAGTGTTTATTAATCAAGAAGCGGCATGGGGGTTGGCAGAACTGGCTTCGCGCCCCCTGGCAAGCAATAAAGCAGCAGGTTACATTTATTTCCCGCTCGACTAGAATAGCCACGCTTTCAAATTTCCATCATTTACCCAGATAATCCGGAGTGCAGTTGAATAATTACCCCCATCCTATTATTGCCCGCGAGGGTTGGCCGTTTTTGGGCATCGCCTTTGCGGTCGCGCTGCTGATCACGTTTTTCTCTCCTGCATGGTCGCTGCCATTCTGGATTATTGCTTTATTCGTATTGCAGTTTTTCCGCGATCCGGCCCGCGTGATTCCGCAGAATCCCGCCGCAGTGCTGTCGCCGGCCGATGGCCGCATCGTCGTGGTGGAAAAAACCATGGATCCTTACGCCAATCGCGAAGCTCTGAAAATCAGCGTCTTCATGAACGTATTCAATGTCCATTCGAATCGCGCCCCGGTCGACGGCAAGATTGAGAAGGTTGAGTATTTCCCGGGCAAGTTCGTCAACGCCGACCTCGACAAGGCCTCGATCGAAAACGAGCGCAACGCCCTGGTCATCACCGCCGCCAACGGCCAGACCGTGACTTGCGTGCAGGTCGCCGGCCTGATTGCGCGCCGCATCCTGTGCTACGTCAAGGTGGCCGACGTGCTGGCGCGCGGCCAGCGCTACGGCTTCATCCGCTTCGGTTCGCGGGTCGACGTCTACCTGCCGCTGACAGCGACGCCCAAGGTTGCCGTAGGCGACAAGGTATCCGCCACCGAGACTATCCTGGCCGAATTTTAAGCAGTGTTGCTGGTAATCAGAGTCGATTGAAACGGAACTTACATGGCCACATTCAAGCGCCGTAAAGCGAAGAACAATATCGCGCAGTTCCCCAAGGCGCTGCGCCCGAACAAGAACGCGGAACGCAGCGAATACCTGGACCAGGATGCGGGGGACAACCCTCGGGTCCGGCGTCGGCGCGGCATCTACCTGTTGCCGAACGCCTTCACCACGGCAGCGCTGTTTTGCGGTTTTTATGCGATCGTGATGGCGATGAACCTGCGTTTCGACCAGGCTTCGATCGCCATCTTCGTGGCGATGGTGCTGGACAGCCTGGACGGCCGCGTGGCGCGCCTGACCAATACCCAGAGCGAATTCGGCGCGCAATACGACAGCCTGTCCGACATGGTGTCGTTCGGCGCCGCGCCGGCGCTGGTAGTGTATGAGTGGTCTTTGCGCGGCATGGGTAAACTGGGCTGGCTGGCGGCTTTTGTGTATTGCGCCGGCGGCGCCTTGCGCCTGGCGCGCTTCAACACCAATATCGCGGTGGTCGACAAACGCTATTTCCAGGGTTTGCCCAGTCCCGCGGCGGCAGCCCTGGTGGCCGGTTTTGTCTGGCTGATGGACGATCTCGGCTTCCGCGGCGCATCGCTGAGCTGGGCAGCGTGGGCGATCACCCTGTACGCCGGCCTGACCATGGTCAGCAACGTCCCGTTTTATAGTTTTAAAGACATCAACCTGCGCAAGCCGATGCCATTCATCGCGGCTTTCCTGGTGGTGCTGGCGCTGGTGGCGATTTTCAGCGATCCGTCGAAGGTGCTGTTCGGTTTGTTCGTGCTGTACGGCCTGTCCGGTTTCGGCGTGTATTTCTGGCGCTGGTTCAAGGGCAAGCCGGTCAGCATCGTGCAGACGGAACTAGAGCACGACGATAAGGACTAAGGTAATGCCTGTGAAACATTAGTAAGGTTAAATGTTGTTAAACCTTGGGTTGCAAGCGGCACGGTAGCGAAGCTAGTGGCATCATCCTTTTTCAACTATTACTGGAGAAAAAAATGGGTTTACTTTCTTTTTTTAAAGAAGCTGGCGAAAAACTGCTGGGCACCAAGAAGCCAGAGGAAATCGCGGCAGCTCCTGATGTTGAAGATCTGCAAAACAAGGCGGCAGACGCGATCAAGGCCTACGTTGGCACGCAAGGCATCGACACCAGCGGCCTGACGCTGGCCTTTGATGCAAGCAAATCGGAGGTGACCGTCAGCGGCGAGGCGCCGGACCAGGCGACGCGCGAGAAAATCATCCTGTGCTGCGGCAACGTCAAGGACGTCGCCAGCGTCAACAGCGACAATCTGAAGCCTGATGTCGATGAGTCGCAATGGTACACGGTGGTCAGCGGCGACAATCTGTCGAAGATCTCCAAGCAGTACTACGGCGATCCAAACAAATACAATGCAATTTTTGAAGCCAACAAGCCAATGCTGAAAAGCCCTGACCTGATTTATCCGGGCCAGATGCTGCGTATTCCGCCACAGTAATCCGGATTCAACCCGAACAGAACCGCCCGGTATGCCCCGGGCGGTTTTTTTACGGCCGCCGTTTTGTTATTTTCATACCTGAATCCGCCAAAGTCTTTAAAATTGATGGTTTACAAGACCAATCAGGAGCACAGCATGGCAGCCAACTCGCCCGAAAAACTGATCATATTCGACACCACCTTGCGCGACGGCGAACAATCTCCCGGCGCATCGATGACCAAAGACGAAAAAATCCGCATTGCCAAGCAGCTGGAGCGGATGAAGGTCGATGTGATCGAAGCCGGGTTTGCGGCTGCTTCCCCTGGCGATTTCGAGGCGATCAAGGCAATCGCCGGCATCATCAAGGATTCCACCGTCTGTTCCCTGTCACGCGCCAACGACAAGGACATCGCACGTGCTGCCGAAGCGCTGCAGCCAGCCGAACGCAAGCGTATCCATACTTTCCTGGCGACCTCGCCGCTGCACATGGAAAAGAAGCTGCGCATGACGCCGGACCAGGTGTTCGAACAAGCCAAGCTGGCGGTGCGCTACGCCCGTAAATTCACCGACGATGTCGAGTTCAGTCCGGAAGATGGCAGCCGCTCCGACATGGATTTCCTGTGCCGGGTGCTGGAGGCGGTGATCGCGGAAGGCGCGACCACCATCAACTTCGCCGACACCGTCGGCTACGGCGTGCCGGAACTGTACGGCCACATGCTGAAGACCCTGCGCGAACGGATTCCGAATTCTGACAAGGCGATCTGGTCGGTGCATTGCCATAACGACCTCGGCATGGCGGTCGCCAATTCGCTGGCCGGCGTCATGATCGGCGGCGCGCGCCAGGTCGAATGCACCATCAACGGCCTGGGCGAACGGGCCGGCAACACGGCACTGGAAGAGATCGTGATGGCGGTGCGCACGCGCCGCGATTACTTCAACCTGGACATCGGCATCGACACCACGCAAATCGTGCCTGCTTCCAAGCTGGTGTCGCAAATCACCGGGTTTGCAGTACAGCCGAACAAGTCGGTGGTGGGCGCCAATGCCTTTGCGCATGCCTCGGGGATTCACCAGGATGGCGTGCTGAAGGCGCGCGATACCTATGAAATCATGCGTGCCGAAGATGTAGGCTGGAGCGCCAACAAGATCGTGCTGGGCAAGCTGTCGGGACGCAATGCGTTCAAGCAGCGCCTGGAAGAACTGGGCATCGCGCTCGAATCGGAAACGGAAGTGAACGCGGCTTTTGCGCGCTTCAAGGAGCTGGCGGACCGCAAGTCGGAGATTTTTGACGAAGACATCATCGCCCTGGTTTCGGATGAGCAGCAGTCGCACGACAAGGAGTTCTATCGTTTCGTGTCGTTGTCGCAGCATTCGGAGACTGGCGAAAAGCCTAGCGCCAGCGTGGTGTTTTCCATCGACGGCAAGGAATCAAGCTGCGAAGGGCAGGGGAATGGACCGGTGGACGCCATCGTCAACGCCATCGAAACCAAGGTGGCCAGCGGCGCCGAGCTGCTGCTGTTCTCGGTCAACGCGATCACCACCGGCACCCAGTCGCAGGGCGAAGTCACCATGCGCCTGTCCAAGGCCGGCCGCATCGTCAACGGCGTCGGCGCCGACCTGGATATCGTGGTGGCCTCGGCCAAGGCTTACCTGTCAGCGCTCAACAAACTGCATTCGAAGTCCGAAAAACTGAACCCGCAGCTGTAGCAGCAGTTAAATGGGGTCAGAGTTTTTTTTCGCGTTTTTTGCGAAAATTACTCTGACCCTATTTAACGGACCGCGGAGTACGTGCGGCCGCATTCGATAGTCTTCGTTGGTCGTTACTAATCAGATTCCAGCTGCGCCCACAGCCGCGCCAGATACGGATCGCGGAATCCTTCTTTCAGCAGCCCTTCCAGGGTATGCCGCAAATAATCCCTCGCCGGCCCATAGAGTCCGCAAGCGTCGCGCAGGTGGGAAACCACTTTCAGGTCCGGCAGGCGGCCGGTGTAGCTTTCGTGCTGGCGGTTCATGACAAACGCCAGCGCCTTGACGCGCGGGCCGTTCTTGCCTTTGAGCTGCATCGGCAGCCAGCGCGGCAGGTAAGCGCCGGTCATCATTTCGCGGCGCCACAGCATTTTCAGTTCGGTTTCGATGCTGATGGCGGGGATGCGGAATGCAATGCCTTGGCAAGAGCCGCCGCGGTCCAGGCCCAGCACCAGGCCGGGATTGTCCCAGGTGCCGCGGTTGATGCGCGAATACAGGTAAAAGCCGCGGTGGTAGCCGTACAGCATGGCCGGCACGCGCTCGCTGTATTCCACCATCGGATTCCAGATCAATGAGCCGTAGCCGAACAGCCAGACATCGCCGTTGGGATCTGGCAGTGAAGCCAGCGCGGCGCGCCAGGAAGCCTCCAGCGCTGCTTCGGACAGCAGGGCAGAGGCAATCGGGGTATTGTCCAGGATGGTCCGCAGGCGGTCCTGTTCCAGATCTTCACGGGTGATGCTCATGGTTACAGAATAAGCCAGATCGATGGGCTGCAACAAGTGCTTTGCCAAACTTCCGTGGTTTAACGGCAATGCACGCATTGCATCATTCTCTGAGTGCAGCCAGGATAAGCGTTGCTAGCTTGATCCCAATATCTCTTCTACCTGCGCTGCGCGCGGAATCGGCGCCACCGCACCGTAACCGGTAGTCGACAAGGCGGCGCAGACATTGGCGTAGCGGGCAGCGCGAAACGGGTCGTCGCCGGCTGTCAGGCGGGCAATGAAAGCGCCGCCAAAACAATCGCCGGCGCCGGTCGCGTCGACTGCTTCCACGCCGTAAGCCGGCACCAGCCGGCGTTCATCGGCGGTCGCGACATAACAGCCCTCGGCGCCAAGCTTGAACGCGACCAGGCCGATGCCGTAGGACAGCAAGGTATCGACAATCGCGTCGCGGTCGTCGAGGCCGGTGAGGGCGCTGACGTCGTCCCAGCTGGGCAGGCAGATATCGCACAACGCAAACGCTTCGCGCATTTTTTCGCGGGCCCGTTCCAGCGGCCACAGCTTCAGCCGCAGGTTGGTGTCGAGCGAGGTGCGTACACCGTGCTTGCGCGCATGCGCCATCGCCGCCAGTCCGGCATCGCAGGCCGATGCGCTGATCGCCAGGCTGATGCCTGACAGGTGCAGTACCTTGGCCGCAGCGATCGCCGCCAGCGGCAGCTGCGCGCTGGCATAGCGGCTGGCGGCCGAGCCGGCGCGCAGATAGTCGAAGTGATGGCCGTCCTGGTCGTGCGATACAAAATACACGCCGGTGGCGGCCTGCGCATCGCTGGCGACGTGGCTGGCGTCGACCTGTTCGGCCAGCCACAGCTCGCGCAGCTTCTGCCCGAAATGATCGTTGCCGAGCGCGCTGATGTAACCGCTGCGCGCGCCCTGGCGGGCGGCGGCGATGCAGAAATTCGACGTGTCGCCGCCGAAACCCTGCAGGTACATGCGGGCATCATGCTGCCGCTGGTTGAATTCCACCATGGCTTCGCCATAGGCCAGGATATCTGTAGTCATTGCTTGTGCCGGATCAGGTTAAAAGAAAGTCTGGATCACATCGACAACCTGGTGCTGGGGATCGAGCACCGCGATCTGGCGCCACTTGTCGAAGGTCAGGCAGGGATGGGAGATGTCGAAGCCGATCATGTCGCCGACCTTGATGTCGTCGCCTTCGGTAATCTGCAAATATGCGTGCTGGTCCATCATGCCGGTCAGTTGCCAGTGCGCCGGCGTAACCGTGGGGGCCGGATTGCCCGGGCGATAATGCGCAGCAGGCAAAGGCAGGCCGGCATCGAATGCGGCGTCGCGCTTGCCGAGCGCAATGATGGCTTTGCCGGTTTCCGGGATCGACTGTACATAAGCCCATAACTGCAGGGCCGGCAGCAGCTCGGTGCGCATCTTGCGGGCGATCGGATTGCGGGTCTGGATCTGCGCCTGCGCGGCGCGATAAATGCCGACGTCATGGGTCAGGTAGCAGCCCGGGCGCAGCACTACATCCAGCGGCAGGCCGATGTCGGTCTTGGCGAATTCTTCGGCGACTACGTCATACCAGGCCGAACCGGCGCCGGTCAGTATTACCGGCCTGCCTGCACTACCGCCTGTGCGTGCGGCAAAACGGCCATCCTTGGCCAGCTGTTTGGCGCAGGCGACTGCATGCCGCAGGAAACTGCGGATATCGGCTTCTTCTTTCAGCACGCCTTCGTACACTTCGACGCCAGCCAGCACAATGCTTTCGGGCCAGCGCGCCAGTGCCGCCAGCACCGCTTCTTGCTGCTGCGGATTGCGGATGCCGGTGCGGCCGCCGTCAGGGCCCAGCTCCAGCAGCACATGCAGTTTTTGCTTGCGCGCCTGGAAGAATGCGCCCAACTGGTCGACGCCGTCGGCCGAATCGATCAGGCAGCAGAATTCAAAGGAGGGGTCGGCCAGCAAATCGGAAATGATCGCCATGTTCTGTTTGCCGACCAGCTGATTGGCCATGATCACGCGCTGGACGCCGTGCTGGCGGGCGACCCGGGTCTGGTGCGCGGTAGCCAGGGTAATGCCCCATGCGCCGCCGGCCAGCTGGCGTGCAAACAGTTTCGGCGCCATTGTGGTTTTGCCATGCGGAGCCAGCTTGACGCCGTATTCGGTGACGAACTGCTGCATCCACTGCAGGTTGTGGGTCATGCGCTCTTCGTACAGCACAGCAGTAGGCAGGCTCAGGTCTTCCCGCAGCAGGTTCCAGTTGCGCGCCTTGACTTCGGCGGCAGGCAGCGCTTGCTGGAATGCGCCCAGGCCCTTGTTCAGGGGATCGATCAACGGGTTCTGGTAATCGCTGTGATAGTTAATAACATTTGTCATCGGATCTCCTCCATCAGAATTCATTTGACGTAATCATATCCTTGAATTTACTATATTAAAAGCATGTTACAAAGTAACATAGGGTTTTCTTCCTGCCGTGTCTGTTGCCGCGCTTGTTGCCAGATACTGCGGCTTGTTGTTGTTTCCCGTTGCGGTTCCACCCGTATTATCCAACTGACAGCTGATGACACAATTATTCGATATTGTCTCGCGCATCGCCGAACGCAGCAGCCAGCTGCGCCTGGCTGAGCAAAAAGTGGCGCAGGCAATCCTGGGCGACCTGCCGTTTGCGGCAAGCGCCAGCATCCAGACCCTGGCCAGGCAGGCCGGCGTCAGCGAAGCCAGCGTCACCCGCTTTGCCAAGGCTATCGGCTGCCGCGACGTGCGTGAACTGAAGATGCGCCTGGCCCAGGCCGCGGCGATCGGCCAGCGGTTTTTGCGGGTAGAGAATTCTGTTGCTGAAAATCAATTTCCGCAAATCGTCGATATCGTCTATGCCGATATCCACAAGTCGCTGGAGGTCAACCGCAGCTTGCTGAGCCAGGAAAATTTGCTGCAGGCGGCGCGGGCGCTGCTGCAGGCGCGCATGATTTACGCCTTTGGCATGGGCGGCGGCTCGACTATGCTGTCGGATGAGGCCGTTACCGGCTGGTGCGCCTGGGGCGCCCGGTGGCCACCTACCACGACGCCATGCTGCAGAAAATGGTGGCGGCGACGCTCGACAAGGACGATGTGATCCTGGCCCTGTCGACTACCGGCAATGTGCCCGAACTCAATGCCAGCTGCGCCATCGCCAAGGAGTATGGCGTGCGGCTGGTGGCGATCACCGCCCTCGGTTCGCCGCTGGCGGCGATGGCCGATGTGCTGCTGCCGTTGAAGTCGCTGGAAACCGATTTCATTTTCAAGCCGTCGTCGTCGCGCTACGCCATGATGATGGCGCTGGACGTGCTGATGACCGAGTTGGCATTGCTGCAAAAGGACCACAGCCAGGAGTTGCTGCGGCGCCTGAAATTCACACTGGATACACATCGCGGCGGCGGCAATCGCGAGCCGTTGGGAGACTGAAATGAGTACTGATTCAAATACATTGCCGACGCCCGGCAGCGCACCCAGCTGTGACACCCTGATTCGTAACGTCTCGGTGATCGACGGCAGCGGCAGCGCGGCGTATGTCGCCGATGTCGCCCTGGCCGGCGGCCGCATCCTGCATATCGAACCGCGCGGACCTCATGGCAACGCCAATGCCGGCGCGCTTTCCGGCTGGCAGGCCCAGCAGGTGATAGACGGCAGCGGCAAGGTCCTGAGCCCCGGTTTCATCGACGTCCACACGCACGACGACACCAACGTCATACGCACGCCGAGCATGCTGCCGAAGTTGTCGCAGGGCGTCACTACCGTGGTGGTCGGCAATTGCGGCATCAGCGCCGCGCCGGTCAGCCTCAAGGCGGAACCGCCGGATCCGATGAACCTGCTGGGCGAAGCGAGCGCTTTCAGCTATCCGACTTTTGCTTCCTATGTCGAAGCGGTGACCCAGGCCCAGCCGGCGATCAATGTCGCCGCCCTGATCGGTCATACCGCCTTGCGCAGCAACCAGATGGACCGGCTCGACCGCGCCGCCACCGAGACCGAAATCGCCGCCATGTGCGAGCAGTTGCGCGAAGCGCTGGCGCACGGCGCGCTGGGACTCAGCACCGGCCTGGCCTATGGCAATGCGATCAACGCCCCGACCGCCGAAGTGCTGGCGCTGGCGCAACCGCTGGCCGAGGCCGGCGCCATTTACGCTACCCATTTGCGCAGCGAATTCGCCGATATCCTGGAAGCCATGGATGAGGCATTCCGCATCGGCAAGCATGCCCGGGTGCCGGTGGTGATTTCGCACCTGAAATGCGCCGGCGTCGAAAACTGGGGTCGCAGCGGCGAGGTGCTGGAAGCGCTGGAGCAGGCGCAACGCTACCAGCCGGTCGGCTGCGACTGTTATCCCTACACTGCTAGCTCCTCCACCCTGGATTTGAAGCAGGTGACCGACACCATCGACATCATGGTGACCTGGTCGGAACCGGAGCCGGCTATGGGCGGCAAGCTGCTGGCCGACATCGCCGCCGAATGGCAGGTCGACCTGATGGCGGCCGCGCGCCGCCTGCAGCCGGCCGGCGCGGTCTACCACTGCATGCAGGATGAAGACGTCAACCGCATCCTGAGCCACCCGGCCAGCGTGGTCGGTTCCGACGGCCTGCCTAACGATCCCCTGCCGCATCCGCGCCTGTGGGGCGCCTTCCCGCGCGTGCTGGGTTATTACAGCCGCGAACAGAAACTGTTCCCGCTGACCGTGGCGATCCGCAAGATGACCGGCCTGTCGGCCGAGCGTTTCGGCCTGGCCGAACGCGGCCTGGTGCGCGAAGGATATTGGGCCGACCTGGTGCTGTTCGATGCGGCGACCGTGCGCGACGCCGCCACCTTCTCCGATCCGATGCAGCCGGCCGAAGGCATCGATGCGGTGTGGGTGAATGGCGCGTTGTCTTACCTGGGCGGCGCGCAAAAAGCGCCGACCGAGTTGCGGGCAGGGCGGTTCCTGGCGCGCCAGGCCGGCGTCAGCGGCGTACTGGCAAGTTGAGTCTTGTTTTGAATTTTGTTCTTTACTGAGGAGTTGTCATGACAATCAAACGATATGGTGTTGAAGGTGGTTCGGGAACCGGCGGCCAGCATCTGCCGTTCGCGCGTGCGGTGGAAGCCGACGGCTGGCTGTATGTTTCCGGCCAGGTAGCGATGGTGGACGGCGAAGTGATCGACGGCGGCATCGTCGCCCAGTCGCACAAGACCATCCAGAACGTGCTGGCGATCCTGAAAGAGGCCGGCTACGGCCCCGAGCACGTGGTGCGTTGCGGCGTCTGGCTCGACGATACCCGCGATTTCCAGTCGTTCAACCGGGTCTTCAAGGAATACTTTGGCGCCAATCCGCCTGCCCGCGCTTGCGTGCAGTCGAGCATGGTGGTCGATTGCAAGGTGGAAGTGGATTGCATCGCTTATAAAAAATAAACCAGGACCAGGTCGTTGAATTGACTGGCAACTGGTAGTTAATGGCTGCAAAATGGCGCCGTTATGGATTTGTGCGCCGAGGCAGGCGGCAGGTATATGGTGGTGTCAAAAAAATAAATCGGACTTTAGGAGGATTTGATGGAGATGGTTCAAGGAAACATGTTGCTGCTGTATGCAGTGATTGCAGTGATCGCGCTGGTGGTGCTGATCGCCAAGTTCAAGATGAATCCGTTCATCGTGCTGATCGTGGTGTCGGTGATCCTGGGGCTGGTGGTCGGCATGCCGATGGCCAGCATCGTCAAATCCTATGAAACCGGCGTCGGCGGCGCATTAGGGCATATTGCGCTGGTGGTCGGGCTGGGCACCATGTTCGGCAAGATGATGGCCGAATCGGGCGGCGCCGAGCGCGTGGCCAATACGCTGATTGGCGTGTTCGGCCCCAAGCGGGTGCACTGGGCCATGATGGTGGTGGCCCTGATCGTCGGCCTGCCGGTGTTCTTTGAAGTCGGTTTCGTGCTGCTGATCCCGATTGCATTCAACGTCGCCAAGCGCACCGGGACTTCGATGATCATGGTCGGGATTCCGATGGTTGCCGGCCTGTCTGTCGTGCATGGCTTGATTCCGCCGCATCCGGCCGCGTTGTTCGCCGTGACCGCCTACAACGCGGACATCGGCCGCACCATCATGTACGCGCTGATCGTCGGCATTCCTACCGCGATCATTGCCGGCCCGCTGTTTGCCAAGCTGATCAGCCGCTTCGTGGTGCCGAATCCAGACAATCCATTGATCGCGCAATTCGTGGAAGAAGGCAAGACCCGCGAATTGCCTGGTTTCGGCATCACCATAGCAACCATCCTGCTGCCGGTGGCGCTGATGCTGATCGGCAGCTGGGCCGATGTGTTTTTCACGCCAAAAACTTTCGCCAACGATTTCCTGCGCCTGATCGGCAACTCGGTGATTGCACTGCTGATTGCTACACTGGTAAGTTTTTACACCTTCGGCAAGGCGCGCGGTTTTGATCGCGCGGCGATTCTGAAATTTACTACCGAGTGTCTGGCGCCTATCGCCGGGATCACGCTGATCGTCGGCGCCGGCGCCGGTTTTGGCCGGATCCTGATCGACGGCGGCGTCTCCAAGGCGATTGTCGAACTCGCCAACAACGCCCATTTGTCGCCGTTGCTGCTGGGCTGGTTCGTGGCGGCGCTGATCCGCGTCGCTACCGGTTCCGCCACGGTGGCGATGACCACTGCCTGCGGCATCGTCGCACCTATCGTCACCGCCGCCGGCGTTACCGTCAGGCCGGAACTGATGGTGCTGGCTACCGGCGCCGGTTCGCTGATCCTGTCGCACGTCAACGATGGCGGTTTCTGGCTGGTCAAGGAGTACTTCAACATGACCGTGACGGAAACCTTCAAGACCTGGACTGTGGCAGAGACCATCATTTCGGTGGTGGCGCTGTTGCTGACCTTGGGCCTGGCTACAGTGATCTGATCCATCCGAAGGTCAACTCGCCACGGGCGAGGCGGAACAAACGCTGTCAAAACGGCTTGCAGAACACCATTCTGCAAGCCGTTTTTTGCGTCTCCCGATTGTGAAAGGCGCACGTCTCAAGATAATTTCATAATGTTGTATTTCTGAAACATCATTTTGTTAATTCTGGGAATACTTTTTATTTAACAAAACAGAGCTGCACCTGATCTGGGTTGATCGAGAAATAAACTGGCTTGGCTACTTGTAAACCTCGTTATATATAGGCAGCTATTGCGTCACATCCATATGTGGCAATCTCAGGCCAGACCATCCTGTCGGGCGCGGGGACGATATATTTCCATGTGGAATTGTAAAAAAATATTCTAAGAATGTTAATTTACAAAATGTAAACGTTAACTAATGTTAATTATTAAAATAAACATTACTTCCATATTCAATATCTTTGAAATACGTCTAAAATGACAATTAATTTCCATGCCGCATTGTTTTCATATGGAAAGCCCGAGCAGGGTATTCAGCGTCATTCCGGGCCTGCAGCATCGCGCAGAATCATTCTGTGCCTGCAACGATGCGGCAAGCATGTCAGTTTCTTACATCTCATTTTCCTGATGTAGCCGCCGCCGCGGAAATTGAGCCAGAGGTTGTTGGACCAGCAATTGGAGTCAGCCATGGCAATACGGATTTATCCCCCAACAGAAAGTATTTGCTCCGCCCACACGTACTTCGCCATCCAGGCGAGGTGCACTCTTATCGAAAGTTTTGTTGCCGCCGCAATGCGTTGGGGATAAGCCGCCTCAAAAGCATCGCCGGCAGTGTTTAGCCAAACGGGCAATTCTGCATTAGGCATGCTTGGTCTCAATTCAGACTGAGACAAAATCCCTGTTTTTTTACCCTCAATTTTCTTCGCTATGGACCCGTCCCGGCGTTGAGGGCGTCTTTTTGCCTATTTTTTTGTATTTTTCCGGAGAACGTCATGAGCAAGACTTATCGTTTGGTATGGAGCAAGACACAAGGTGCGCTGGTAGTCACATCGGAACTGGCCAAGACCAATGGCAAGGGAGCATCGAACCTGCTGTTGTCGACTGGCCCGGTCGGCGCAGCCGGCGGCCTGTCCGGCCAAGGCGAAGCGGCGCCGCAACTGCGGCGCTTGCCGGCATTGCTGGCGCTGGCGACCAGCGGTTTTTTTGCCCTGAACGGTTCGTCAGCCTGGGCCAATTGCACGCCGAGTAATCCGGCTAACGGCGCAACAGTCACCTGCACCGGCGCCGCGCCGTTGCTGGCGCCTTCATTCAGCAGCGCTGCCAATAACCTGACGGTGAACGTCAACACCGGCGCCAGCGCCGGAGTACTGCTGGGCCTGCTCGGCACGGCAATGAATTTGACCGGCAACAATGTCACGCTCAATAACGGCGGCACCATAGATCCGTCGCTGCTGGGGGCGGCCAGCCTGTTATCGACCGGCACCGTGATCGGCAATGCCGCGGCCAGCACCGTTACCGTCAACAACAGCGGCACCATGAAGGGCACCAGCGGCTTGCTGGGGGTGAGCCTGAGCAATCTGAACGGCGTCGCGCTGGCTGTGCAGAACGGCACCGGCGGCGTCAGCAATCTTTCCAATACCGGCACCATCGGCAGTTCGCCTTTGCTGGGCGTCTCGCTGTTCGCATCCGATGCGCCGGTGGTTGCGGCCTACGGCGGCGGCCAAGTCAACTTCGTCAATTCCGGCACTATCACCGGCCGGGTTGCGTTCGAGGCCTCGGGTACTCCGGGCACTGGCAACACCTTCGTCAATTCCGGGACCATCACCGGCAGCGTATCGATGGGCGCCAACAGCAGCAACACCTTTACCGCGGTGACCGGCTCCAACGTCAATTCAGGCGGCAGCCTTGGCCTCAACCTGCTGAACGTGGTCGGCCTCAATCTCGGATTTGCGTCGACCGGGACGGTCGACGGCGGCGCCGGCGGCAACAATACCTTGCTCCTGCAAAATACGGCAACGGGTACCGGCAGCGGCAGCACCGGCTCGGGCACCATTACCAGCGGCACCTACGTCAACTTCCAGCACCTGGGACTCAACAGCGGCAGCTGGACCTTGAGCGGAGCGCAGACATTCCAGGATGCGACACTGAACGGCGGCCTGGCGCTGTTCGATAATTCCGCCTCTTTCGGCACCGGTGCAATTACGGCCAACGGCGGCGCGATCCAGGCCACTGCCGCCGGCCTTGACCTTGGCAACAGCTTCAACCTGCAAGGCGGCGGGCTGACGGTCCAGGGCGCGAGCGCACTGACCATATCGGGCATCATCTCGGGCGTCGGCGGATTGACCAAGAACGATAGCGGAACGCTGACCTTGAACGGCGCCAATAACTATAGCGGCAACACCAATCTCAACGCCGGCGGACTGGTCTTGGGGAACGCCACGGCTATCGGCAGCGGTGCTTTGGCAGTGGGGGGCAATGCAACACTGGATACCAGCATCGGACTGACTCTGGGCAACAACATCAATCTCGCCGGCGGAGCGGACCTGACCCTCACCGGCAGCAATAACCTCGGTTTGAGCGGCATCATTTCCGGCGCCGGCGGCCTCGTGAAAAACGGCAGCACCACGACCACGCTGACCGGCGCCAATACCTTCACTGGCGCTGCGACAATCAACGCCGGGACGCTGGCTATCGGCGCGGGCGGCAGCCTGGCGCCGATCGTGGCAGTCAACGTGGCCGGTATCGGCGCCGGTTTCGACATTTCTGCCGGCGGCAACCAGACCATCGGCTCATTGGCTGGCGTGGCAGGCAGTACAGTCGCCTTGGGCGCCAACACCCTGACCTTCGGTGACGCCACCAACCAGACCTATGGCGGTGTCATTGGCGGCACAGGTGGCCTGATCAAACAAGGCAGCGGCACCGAAACCCTGACTGGCGCCAATACCTTCACTGGCGCTGCGACGATCAACGCCGGGACGCTGGCCATAGGCGCAGGCGGCAGCCTGGCGCCGACTGTGGCAGTCAACGTCGCGGGCGCTGGCGCCGGCCTGGATATTTCCGCCGGCGGCAACCAGACCATCGGTTCGCTGGCAGGCGTGGCAGGCAGCACAGTCGCACTGGGCGCAAATACCTTGACCTTCGGCGATGCCACCAACCAGACCTTCGGCGGCGCCATCGGCGGCACCGGCGGCCTGATCAAACAAGGCAGCGGTACCGAAACCCTGACGGGCGCCAACACCTTTACTGGCAGCGCGACGATCAATGCCGGTACGCTGGCTCTTGGCGCGGGCGGCAGCCTGGCGCCGACCGTGGCAGTCAACGTCGCCGCAGCTGGCGCCGGCCTGGATATTTCCGCCGGCGGCAACCAGACCATCGGTTCGCTGGCAGGCGTAGCAGGCAGCACAGTGGGCTTGGGGGCAAATACCCTGACCTTCGGCGATGCCACCAACCAAACCTTCGGCGGCGTCATCGGCGGCACTGGCGGCTTGATCAAACAAGGCACTGGCACGGAAACCCTGACGGGCGCCAATACCTTTAGCGGCGGCGCAACCATCAACGCCGGCACGTTGGCCCTGGGCGCTGGAGGCAGCCTGGCGCCGACCGTGGCAGTCAACGTCGCAGGCGCCGGCGCCGGCCTGGATATTTCCGCAGGAGGAAATCAAACCATCGGTTCGCTGGCTGGCGTGGCAGGCAGCACAGTGGCCTTGGGCGCCAACACCCTGACCTTCGGCGATGCGACCAACCAAACCTTCGGCGGCGTCATCGGCGGCACTGGCGGCTTGACCAAACAGGGGACGGGTACAGAAACCCTGACAGGCGCCAATACCTTTACCGGTGGCGCGACGATCAATGCCGGTACGCTGGCCTTGGGTGCTGGCGGCAGCTTGCTGCCAACGGTGGCGATCAATGTCGCCGGCGCCGGCGCCGGCTTTGATATTTCTGCCGGCGGTAACCAGACCATCGGTTCGCTGGCTGGCGTAGCAGGCAGCACAGTGGGCTTGGGCGCCAATACCTTGACCTTCGGCGATGCCACCAACCAGACCTTCGGCGGCGCCATCGGTGGTACTGGCGGCCTGGTCAAACAAGGCACGGGCACCGAAACCCTGACTGGCGCCAACACCTTCACCGGCGGCGCGACGATCAACGCCGGCACGCTGGCCATAGGCGCTGGCGGCAGCCTGGCGCCGACTGTGGCAGTCAACGTTGCGGCCGCTGGCGCCGGCCTGGATATTTCCGCCGGCGGCAACCAGACCATCGGTTCGCTGGCTGGCGTGGCCGGCAGCACAGTAGCCTTGGGCGCGAATACCCTGACATTCGGCGACGCCACCAATCAAACCTTTGGCGGCATCATCGGCGGCACCGGCGGTTTGGTCAAACAGGGTACTGGCACTGAAACCCTGACGGCAGCCAATACCTTTACCGGCGGCGCAACCATCAACGCCGGCACGCTGGCCATAGGCGCAGGCGGCAGCCTGGCGCCGACCGTGGCAGTCAACGTCGCGGGCGCTGGCGCCGGCCTGGATATTTCCACCGGCGGCAACCAGACCATCGGTTCGCTGGCCGGCGTGGCAGGCAGCACAGTCGCCTTGGGCGCGAATACCCTGACCTTCGGCGACGCCACCAATCAGACCTTTGGCGGCGCCATCGGCGGCACCGGCGGCCTGGTCAAACAAGGTAGCGGCACCGAAACCCTGACTGGCGCCAATACCTTCACTGGCGGCGCCACGATCAATGCCGGTACGCTGGCTCTTGGCGCGGGCGGCAGCCTGGCTCCAACCGTGGCAGTCAACGTCGCCGCAGCTGGCGCCGGCCTGGATATTTCCGCCGGCGGCAACCAGACCATCGGTTCGCTGGCCGGCGTGGCAGGCAGCACAGTGGCTCTGGGTGGTAACACCTTGACCTTTGGCGACGCCGCCAATCAAACCTTCGGCGGCGTCATCGGCGGCACCGGCGGCCTGGTCAAACAAGGCAGCGGCACCGAAACCCTGACGGGCGGCAATACCTTCACTGGCGGCGCAACCATCAATGCCGGCGCCTTGATCCTGGGCGCAGGCGGAAGCCTGGCGCCGAGCGTGGCAGTCAACGTCGCCGGCGCCGGCGCAAGCCTGGACATTTCTGCCAGCGGCAACCAGACCATCGGTTCGCTGGCCGGCGTGGCAGGCAGCACAGTTGCCTTGGGCGCCAATACCTTGACCTTCGGCGATGCCACCAACCAGACCTTCGGCGGCGTCATCGGCGGCACCGGCGGCCTGGTCAAGCAAGGCACGGGCGCGGAAACACTGACCGGCGCCAATACATACACCGGCGGCACGGCCATCAATGCCGGCTCGCTGATACTTGGCAACAGCTCAGCGATCGGTACCGGTGCATTGACTGTCGGCGGCGCCGCAACCGTCGACAACACCATTCCGCTGACATTGAATAATGCGGTAGTCCTCAATGCCGGCCTGACCGTGGCGGGCAGCAACGACCTGACATTGAGCAACGTGGTGTCCGGAACCGGCAGCCTGACCAAGGATGGCGCAGCCAACCTGACCCTGGCCGGCGCCAATACCTACAGCGGTGGCACGGTTCTGAACAACGGCACGATCACCGTGGGCAATAATTCTGCGCTTGGTACAGGCAGCCTGGCTCTGAATGGCGGCCAGCTCGATGTGAACGGCTTCCAGATAACGGTGGCCGGCTTGAGCGGCAACGGCAATGTGACCCTAGGCAGCAACAGCGGTAGCGTGACGGTGAACGGCGGCGGCACGTACGGCGGCGTCATTTCGGGAGCCGGGACGGTGGCCAAGGACGGCAGCGATACCTTGACGCTGACCGGCGCCAACACTTACACCGGCGGCACCACCATCAATGCCGGTACATTGCAGATCGGGAATGGCGGCACCACAGGAAGCATTGTGGGCAACGTGGTCGATAACGGCACACTGGCTTTCAATCGCTCCGACGATATCACTTATGGTGGCGTGATCAGCGGCAGCGGCAGCGTGGTCAAGCTGGGCGCCGGGGTGTTGGATTTGAGCGGCGTCAGTACTTACAGCGGACCAACCACTGTAAATGCCGGTACGCTTGCGGTAAGCGGTTCGATCGCCAATTCGACTGTCACCGTCAACAGCGGCGGCGCCATCCAGGGGCCCGGCACTATCGGCGGACTGCTGGTCAACAGTGGCGGCACGGCTGCGATCGCCGCCGCCGGCCAGCCTATCGGCAGCCTGACGGTAGCCGGCAACGCTGCCTTTACACCTGGATCGTTTTACCAGGTGAAAGCCACGCCGCAGCAAGCCGACTTGATCAGCGTCGGCGGCAGCACCAGCTTGACTGGCGGAACGGTGCAGGTGATGGCGGCGGTGGGCGACTACAAGCCGACCAACAACTATACGATTCTTACTTCTGCCGGCGGCGTCAGCGGCACGTTTTCCGGGGTGACGTCAAACCTGGTATTCCTGACGCCTAGCCTGAGCTACGACGCCAAGAACGTATTTCTGCAACTGGTGCGCAACAGTGTGTCGTTCCAGCAGGCGGCCAGTACGCCGAACCAGCAAAGCGTGGCAAACGCGGTCGCCATCCTCGGCGGCGGCAATACGATTTACGACACCATCACCTCGCTCGACCTGGCATCGGCGCAAGCGGCGTTTGACAGCCTGTCCGGCGAGACTCAGGCCAGCGCACGCAGCGTCATGCTGGAAGATAGCCGTTACATCAGGGATGCGGTCACGGCGCGGGCGCGCCAGGGTTCGGCTGCCCGTTCCGGCGTCTTGTCGGCGCTCTCGGCCGGCGGCGCAGCCAGCTGCACGACAGACAGCGCAACCCAGCAGAACGATCAGTTGCGAGTCGATAACGCCTGCGCCGACGACCGGCGCAATGCGCGGGTAGTCTGGGGCCAGGTATATGGCGCCAAGAGCAACCTGGATGGCGAGAACGGCGTGGCCAACGTGAACCGCAGCACCGGCGGCTTCATTGTCGGGGTCGACACACCGCTGAACGATACCTGGCGTGCAGGTGTCGCCGGCGGCATCGGTCACACGTCGTTTGACACCAGTCGTTCCAACGGTTCCGGTTCCATCGATAGCTATCACCTGGCGCTATACGGTGACGCGCAGTTCGGCGCGCTTGGCGTACGCCTGGGGACTGCATATACCTGGAACAAGCTGGATACCGACCGCAGCATCGTGTTCCCGGGTTTCTCCGACAGCACCAAGGCCAGCTACGATGCGCACACCACCCAGGTTTTCGGTGAGCTGGGCTACGCCATTGCGGCGGGCCGGGTAGCGCTGGAACCGTTCGCCGGCCTGGCGTATGTCAACCTGCATACCGACGGCTTCAGCGAAAACGGCGGCGCCGCGGCCCTGAGCGGCAAGAGCGACAGCCAGAATGTCACCTTCTCGACATTGGGTGTAAGGGCGGCAACCCTCCTGGGCGCTCCCGGCTCGGGCGTGACTGCCCGCGGCACGGTCGGCTGGCGCCACGCATTCGGCAGCGTGACGCCGACCGCCGATCTGGCGTTCAAGAGCAACGCCGCTGCATCATTCGCGGTGACTGGCGTGCCGGTAGCGCGCGACGCCATGCTGGTGGAAGCCGGGATTGATGTCGGCATCGGCAAGAGCGCAACGCTGGGCCTGGGATATTCAGGACAGTTCGGCGACAAGGTAAGGGATAACGCCATCAAGGCAAACATAGCGTGGAAATTCTGATGGCGCGACGTTGGTGTAGCTGAAAACAGCCCTGCATTTGCGGCGTTGTCTCGGGAAAAGCCGGGATAGCCGCATCTGCAGGGCGATCGTCTGGCGGTTCCCGGGGCCTGTCCATCAGGCCTTCTCCTTGTCATTCCCGCGTCACATTCCCTCCTTACAATCAGCATTGCCATATTGGTAATTGCTGAAAAATCCGCCTTTATCTTACATATTCCCCGACTATTTTCTGACCAGACCATGACTTTCCCATTGCTCAATCGCGAACTCGGTGTGCTTGCCTTTAACGAGCGGGTCCTGGCGCAAGCTGAAGACCCTGCGGTCCCCTTGCTGGAACGGCTGCGCTTTGTCTGCATCACCAGCAGCAACCTGGACGAGTTTTCCGAGATCCGCATGTCCGGTTTGCAGGAACAGATCAGGGTGGCGGTGGACGGCGTGACGCCAGACGGCATGTCGCTGCAGCATGCCTACAGCACCATCAGCGAGCGCGCCCAGAAACTGGTGGCGCGCCAGTACGCCTTGTTCAACGATGTGCTGCTGCCGGCGCTGAATGCCGAGGGCATCGCTTTTTACCAGGAGTCGGAGTGGAACGAGGAACAGACTGCCTGGGCCCATGAGTTTTTCAAGAGCGAGCTGTTGCCGGTGCTGACGCCGATCGGCCTGGATCCGGCCCATCCTTTTCCGCGGGTACTCAACAAGAGTCTGAATTTTGCTGTCAAGCTGAGCGGCAAGGATGCCTTCGGCCGCGAGACCGAACTGGCCATCGTGCAGGCGCCGCGGGTGTTGCCGCGCCTGGTCCGGATGCCGGAACATCTGTCGGCGCATGCATACGGTTTTGTGCTGCTGAGCAGTTTCATGCAGCGTTTTGTCGGCGAACTGTTTCCGGGTTTGTCTATCGGCGGCTGTTATCAGTTCCGCGTGACGCGCAACAGTGACTTGTTTGTCGACGAGGATGAAGTCACCGACCTGCGGCTGGCCTTGCAAGGCGAGTTGCCGACGCGCCAGCTGGGCAATGCGGTGCGCCTGGAGGTGGCGGACGGCACGCCGGCTTCGCTGGTGCAGCGCCTGCTGAACCAGAACGGCCTGGCGCCCGGCGATTGCTACCGGGTCAACGGCGCGGTCAACCTGGTGCGCCTGATGCCTTTGCCGGACCTGGTCGACCGGCCTGACCTGAAGTTCACGCCGCATACGCCGGTGCTGCCGAAAGCTTTCGTTACCGGCGCCTCGGTGTTCGATATCATCGACCAGCAGGATGTGCTGCTGCACCATCCCTACGAAAGTTTCCAGCCGGTGCTGGAGCTGTTGCAGCAGGCGGCGATCGACCCCGATGTGCTGGCCATCAAGCAAACCATTTACCGTACCGGCAACGATTCGCCGCTGATGAGCGCCCTGATGCAGGCGGCCAAGAACGGCAAGGAAGTCACGGTGGTGCTGGAGCTGATGGCGCGCTTCGACGAAGAAACCAATATCGGCTGGGCGGCCAAGCTGGAAGCGGTCGGCGCCCATGTGGTGTACGGCGTGTTCGGTTACAAGACGCACGCCAAGATGCTGCTGATCGTGCGCCGCAAACGCCACGCCAAACATACCAAGCTGAAGCGTTATGTGCATCTCGGCACCGGCAACTATCATCCGAAAACCGCGCGCCTGTACACCGACTTCGGCCTGATGACCAACGACGACAAGATTTGCGAAGACGTGCACCACGTATTCCAGCAGCTGACCGGTTTTGGCAAGCAGGTGGCGCTCAAGCGCTTGTGGCAATCGCCGTTCACCTTGCACGCGAACGTCTTGCATGCGATCCAGAAAGAAGTCGACGCCGCCAAGGCCGGCAAGCAGGGCTACATCATCGCCAAGATGAATGCATTACTGGAACCGACGGTAATTGAAGCCTTGTACCTGGCGTCCCAGGCCGGGGTCAAGATCCAGCTGCTGATCCGCGGCGTGTGCGCGTTGCAGCCAGGCGTGCCGGGTTTGTCGGAAAACATCAAGGTGCGCTCCGTGATCGGGCGCTTCCTTGAACATCATCGGGTATTTTATTTTTACGCCGACGGCGAGGAACATGTGATGCTGTCCAGCGCCGACTGGATGGACCGCAATCTGTTCCGCCGTATCGAAACGGCGTTCCCGATCCTGGATGGCAAGCTCAAGCGGCGTGTGATCGAAGAGAGTCTGCTGGTGCATCTGCAGGATAATGCATCGGCCTGGGACATGGACAGCGACGGCAGCTACAACAGGGCCGATCCTGGCGAAGCCACGCCGCTGGTCAGCCAGATCGATCTGCTGTCGCGCTTTTAATTAACGTTTTTAATTTGCGTTTTTAGTTCGCGTTTTTAGTTCGATTTGTGGGCCTGTCCCAGCTTGTCTTCCAGGCGGCTCTGCAAACGCTCGAAGCACAGGCTCAGGCACCAGTAGATCGCCGCGGCCGCCAGGTACAGGGGCAGCGGACGGAAGGTCACGGCGATGATTTCCTTGGTGGCCAGCATCAGCTCCGTTACCGTGATGACCGACACCAGCGAGGTATCCTTGATCAGGCTGATCAGGGTATTGCTCATCGATGGCACGGCGATCCGGATCGCTTGCGGAATCACGATGTGGCGCAGCGTTTGCCAGTAGTTCAGGCCGATGCTGTAGCTGGCGGCCCATTGCCCCTTGTGCACGCCGAGAATGGCGCCGCGCAGGCTTTCCGACAGATAGGCGCCGGCATTCAGGCTGAGAGCCAGGATGCCCGCGGTCAGCGGCGAAAAACTGATGCCTATGCTAGGCAGGCCGTAATAGATCACGAAGATCTGCACCAGCAGCGGCGTGCCGCGCATCAGGCTGACATACACGCTGGCTGGCCAGCGCGCCAGGCGCGCAGGCAGGATGCGCGCAATCGCCAAGGGAAAACCGAGCAGCAGGCCGCCCAGCATCGACGCCACCGCAAACACCAGGGTGTAGCCTACGCCGCGCAGCAAAGTCGGCGCCGCCTGCTGCAGCAAATCCAGTAATTCCATAAGGTCTCTGTTAAATCCGGACTTCCCAGGTTAAAAAAACATCCCCGCGGCGGGCGGGGATGGTGGGTGAGTCAGAAGTGTAGCGCAGAAATTACCAATGCGTTATCAATGCGCTCTCATTGCACGGATGGCGCTTTGCTAACATCGAAACCGAACCACTTGAAGGACACTTGCTTGAAACTGCCGTCTTTCAGGATATCGTCGAGCGCTTTGTTCAGCGCTGCCTCGAATTTCGGATTGCCTTTCTGGAAAGGGATGCCGATCTTGTCGATGTCGCCGAAGGTGGCGCCGGCTTTCAGCGGCAGGTTCGAGCTCTTCAGCAGGTAGCCGACCAGCAGGCGGTCGTTCAAGGCCGCATCGATGCGGCCGCTGGCTAGGTCGGCCAGGTATTCAGGCGAACCGGGATAGGTTTTGACATCGATGCCCGCAACCGCCTTGGCTTTTTGCTCGAAGTTGGTGCCCTGGCCCAGACCGAGCTTGTAGCCCTTCAGCGATTCCAGGGTAGGGAAGCTGCGCTTCTCGTCTTTGCGGACAATCAGCTGCGCAGTCGACAAGGTGTACGGCTGGGAAAAATCGAAGGCTTTCTGGCGCGCTTCGGTAATCCCGACCTGGTTCAGGATGACATCGTATTTGCCGGCGCCGAGGCCCGCCAGGATGCCGCTCCATTCGGTTGTAGTGAATTCCGGCTTCACCCCAAGCTTGGCCGCCAGCAGTTTGGCGACGTCGACTTCAAAGCCGGTCAGTTCACCGCTTTTCGGGTCCTTGAAATTGAATGGCGGATAGTTGCCTTCCATCGCTACTTTCAGGGTGCCGCGGGTTTTGACGGTATCCAGCAGGTCTGCTGCGAACGCATTGAGCGTGACGCCGGCGATCAGTATCGCTGCTGCGATCTTGCTCAGTTTTGAGAGTGTGGCGGCCATTTTTTTCCTTTTTTGGTTGGTGGGCATTGGCTGACGACTATGTTAAGCGGTTTCTCCTGCAAATGTGAAATGACCGTTTCGCCACTCCATATGCACTTATTGTCTTTGCATTTCAGGAAAATATCAGCTATCGGCGGTCTGCGCAATTTTATGACTTGCTACGGCTTGCCGTTTTTCTTGCGCAGGGCCAGATCGCCAGTCAATGCAGCGAATTGCTGGTACAGGCTGGCAACCTGCGGTTGCCACTTCTGGATCGCCTGATATTGCCTGGCGACGGTAGCCATGTCGCCGCGCGCGATGGGGCCGGTGAGGGCGGCGGCGGGGCCGAGCCTGAAGGCATTGGCAGCGCTTTCGGACAGCAATGGCTCGATCAGCTGCAGAGCAAGTTCGGGGCAATGCCGGCTGCCGCATAAGCTTGTTGCGCCACGTCTATCAGCGTTACCTGGTAGTTGGACGCGAAGACCGCGGCAGCGTGGTACAGGGTTTTTTGCTCACGACGGATAGCCACCAGTTGCGCGCCGATGGCGCTGAACGCCGGGCCGAGGACGGCAAGGGCGGCGGCATCGCCTTCGCTGCCGCACCAGGTGCCGGCGAAATGCTCGGCTACCTGTTGCGGCACGGCGAAGCTGCGGATCGGGTGGATGCTGGCGACAGCGGCGCCGCGTTCGGACGCGGCTGCCAGTTCGAGCGACGACAGGGCGCCGCTGCAATGGAACACGATGCTGCCGGGCTGCAATTTTCCGGCGGCGGCAAGGGTGCTGCAGCAAGCAGCGATCTGGTCGTCGCCGGCCGCGATCAGGTAGGCGTCGGCAATGCGCAGGTCGACGCAGGAAGCCGCTACGCTGCCGGCGCCGATGAAGGCGCTGGCTTCCTGCGCGCTGGCAGTCGAGCGGTTCAGGATGTCGAGCAGGGTAAACGTCCGACTGTCGTACCACAGCCGGCCCAGGGTGCGGCCAAGCTTGCCGCAGCCGATGATGCTCAGGGTAGGCGCGTTTGCGCCAGCTGCGCCTAGCTGCCCAGTTGCTCCAGCGCTTCCTGCTGTTCCAGCCATTCCGCCTCCAGTTGCGTCAGTTCCTTGGCATAAAACGCCTGATCGGCGAGCAGCGTCGCCAATTCTTTTTTCTTGTCTTTATCGTAGATTTCTGGATCTGCCAGGCGCGTATCGACAGTATGCTTCTGCGCGCTGCGTTTGGCGATCTGTTCATCCAGGCGCTTGATACGCGCTTCGATAGGCTTCTTCTGTGTCGCCAGCTTTTGCCTGGCTTCCGCTTCCGCGCGTTTCTGTTCCCGGCGGTCGGCATTGTCGACTGCAGCTGCTGCCGCCGGCGCTACTGCGCTGGCGATGGTGGCCTTGCTGCTGGCTTTTGGCAGCGCGGTAGCAGCAGTCCCGGCGGTCGCGCTGTTCTTGGCCGCGAGCTTGGTCTTGAACAGCCAGTCCTTGTAATCGTCGAGGTCGCCGTCGAACGGCGCTACCTTGCCGTCGGCAACGATGATGAACTGGTCGGTGGTGGCGCGCAACAGGTGGCGATCATGGGATACCAGCACCAGCGTGCCCTCGAACTGCGCCAGCGCCATGGTCAGCGCCTCGCGGGTTTCCAGGTCCAGATGGTTGGTCGGCTCATCCAGCAGCAGCAGGTTGGGGCGTTGCCAGACGATCAGCGCCAGCGCCAGGCGCGCTTTTTCGCCGCCGGAAAACGGCGCGATCGAGCTGGTCACCATGGCGCCGTTGAAATTGAAGCCGCCGAGGAAGTTGCGTAGTTCCTGTTCGCGCACGGTAGGCGCGATCTTGCCCATGTGCCAAAGCGGCGATTCGTCGTGGCGCAGCATTTCCACCTGGTGCTGGGCAAAATAACCGATCGACAGGCCTTTGCCGAACTGAGCGTCGCCGCGCAGCGGCTTGAGCTCTTCCGCGATGGTTTTGATGAAAGTCGATTTGCCGGCGCCGTTGACGCCCAGCAGGCCGATACGCTGGCCGATCTGCAACGAGAAGTTGATGCAGGAGACGATTACTTTTTCGGTGACATCGTGGCTGGTCTCGCTTTCAGTGCGGTAGCCGGCGCTCACATCTTCCATCACCAGCAGCGGGTTAGGCGCGCTCAGCGGCACCCGAAACTCGAAAGAGAATTCCGCTGCTGCGCGCAATGGCGCCAGCTCTTCCATCTTGGCCAGCGCCTTCATCCGGCTCTGCGCCTGGCGGGCCTTGCTGGCCTGGGCCTTGAAGCGGTTGATGAATGACTCCAGGTGGGCGCGCTGGCGCATCTGCTTTTCCAGGGTGCCGGCAGCCAGTTCCAGCTGCGCGGAACGCTGGCGTTCGAACGAGGAATAGTTGCCCGAATAGCGCTTCAGCTTGCGCTCGTCGATATGCACGATGACATTCACCACGCCGTCCAGGAAATCGCGGTCATGGGAGATGATGATCAGGGTGCCGGGATAGCGCTTGAGCCAGTCCTCCAGCCAGATGATGGCGTCCAGGTCCAAGTGGTTGGTCGGTTCATCGAGCAGCAGCAGGTCGGATGGGCACATCAGCGCCTGCGCCAGGTTCAGGCGCATGCGCCAGCCGCCGGAGAAGCTGGCTACCGGCTGGTCCATTTGCGCCAGTGAAAAACCGAGACCGGTCAGCAGCTGTTCGGCGCGCGAACGCACCGTGTAGGCATCGGCATCGGCCAGGGCGCTGTACAGCTCGCCGATCAGGATGCCGTTGGAAGTGCTTTCCGGTTCGCTTTCGAGGAACGCCAGTTCTTCTTCCAGCCGGCGCAGGGTGACGTCGCCGTCGATAGCGTATTCAATCGCCGGGCGATCCAGCGCAGGGGTTTCCTGGGCAACGTAGGCCATGCGCCATTTCGAGGGGAAGTCGATCTCGCCCTGGTCGGCATGCAGTTCCCCGCGCAGCAGCCCGAACAGGCTGGACTTGCCGGCGCCGTTGGCGCCGATCAGGCCGATCTTGTCGCCCGGATTGAGGGTGACCTCGACATTGTCGAGCAATGGCTTGATGCCGCGCATCAGGGAAACTTGTAAAAAACGTATCATATCTACTGTCTGCTAATTATCTGTTAACTATCGTGCTCAATGAGTGGCCATGCATGTGTCTGTAACGACATGCAGGTTGTGATGATCTTGCTTGCTGCTTATTTGCCGTCATTTGGGCGCCGGGCCCGCGCGGGCTAGGGCAACTGGTCTGCCGTCAGCAGGAACACCATGTCGTCGCCGGCGCTGGTCGAGACCCAGGTCATTTCCAGGTCCGGGAACGCAGCTTCGGCGAAAGCGCGCTCGTTGCCGATTTCGACCACCAGCACGCCGTCCGGGGTCAGGCGCTGCTTGGCGCCGGCGACGATCTTGCGCACCAGGTCCATGCCGTCGTCGCCGCCGGCGAGGGCGATTTGCGGTTCGCGCAGGTATTCCGGCGGCAGCTTGCCCATCGAACCCGAATTGACATACGGCGGGTTGGTGACGATCAGGTTGTATTTCTTGGCAGGCACCTTGCTGTACAGGTCGGATTCGATCAGCGTGATACGGTCCTGCAATTCATAATCGTCGACGTTGCGGCGCGCCACGGCCAGCGCATCGGCCGAAATATCCGCGGTATCGACGTGCGCCTGCGGGAAAGCGTCCGCCAGCATGATAGGCAGGCAGCCGGAGCCGGTGCACAGTTCCAGGATATTGCTGACCGCTTCCGGGTCTTGCAGCCACGGCGAAAAATGGTCCGGGATCAGTTCGGCGATGAAGGAGCGCGGCACGATCACGCGCTGGTCGACGTAGAACCGGTATTCGCCCAGCCACGCCTCGTTGGTGATGTAGGCGGCGGGGATGCGGTCGACGCTGCGTTTTTCGATGACTTGCAGTACGGCGTCGACTTCATGCCGCAGCAGGCGCGCGTCGAAAAACGGCTCGATTTTATCCAGCGGTAGCTTCAGCGTGTGCAGGATCAGGTAAGCCGCCTCGTCCAGCGCGTTGCTGCTGCCGTGGCCGAAAAACAGGCCGGCGGTGTTGAAGCGGGTCACGGCATAGCGCAGCAGGTCGCGGATGGTGGTAAAGGATTGTGGTGTCATGGCGCGGATAATAAAAGTAAGGCTGGTAACGCAGCGGCTTGGGGTAGCGCTTTGCAAATGTCAGGCGGATTCTAACGGAAATGCCCGGTCGAAAGGGCACAGCGGGCTGAATAAGCCGGGTATCGGCGCTAATTGGCGCTATATTGTCAGGATTCGATCAAGACAGCATTATATCTGAGTGCGTGCAGGGCATTCCGGACATGCTCGCCGGCCTCGGTGCGCAAGGCATGCGGATCGGCTATGCGTTGGCCGTCCTTATCCTTGAATTCGAGCATTTTCTGCTGTTCCTGCTGCAGGATGAAGTCGACCAGCTGGGCCTGGGTATGGCTGCCGTCAAGTTTGGGCAACAGCAGTTTCTGGATGATATTCAGGGGAATCCGCTGGTGCCACAGGCTGGTAGGCATGAATTCCGGGTCCAGTGCAATGTCGGCGCGGGCCGCGGCCAGGGCAACCGGCTTTTCCGCCACGCTGTACGCGGCATCCAGTGCCCGCGTCCGGTAATCGACGGCGCCGCGGATGATCAGTATCTCCATCAGCTTGACCACAGTGCCGATATCGACTGCCGCAGTATCGACTGCCGCAGTATCGACTGCCGCAGTATCGACATCCTGCTCGCGTCCCAGGCGCTGGCGAACGGCGGCAACGATCTCCGCCACGCGCATGGTGGCAGGGAAGCGTTCGCCCAGCACTTGCAGGGCGACCTTGTTGACTTGCCCCGTGATCAGCAATTGCTGGTCGCCGAGCTTGATCGATTGCCCGGCATCGTCGTGGGTGATCGCGGCGCCGCCGCTGTCGACCACACAAGCGTAATGCAACTGCGCCAGCCGGGCCGGATCCAGCTGGTACCTGATCTGGCCTTGCTGTTCCGCATGCACCAGCAGGGTATGGCGGAACTGGCGGTTGCGCAGGAAATCCATATACTGTTCCAGCACTACCTGGTCGTTACCGCATTCGCGCAGCAGCGGCTCGGAAATGTTGCTGCCCAGGTTGCCGACAAACATGGATTGCGTTTCGGCATCCGCCAGGTAAGCGAGTTTGTGTTCGCGCGCACGCGCCATGAATTCGCTCAGGTAGCAGGGCGAGTTGTACGGCTCAAGGTATTCGTGCAGCAGGTAATAATCGTCGAACTGGCCGTTGAGCACAGCGGCATGCTGTTCCAGCACCTGGTTGAGCACGCTGCCTTTGCCAGACATTTCATGCATGAAATTGAACATGCCGCGCGCATGCGCAAGCTTGTCGGCCGGATTCTCATATTTGTTGCCGCGAAACAGCATGGCTTCACGCACCACTTCCTTGAACTTCCAGCCTGGATAGGTGTTGTAGCTGATGATGGCGATGCCGTTGGCCGCCAGGTTTTCAGCGCAGACGCGCAAGATGGCGTCCTGCACCTGCGGCGGCACCCAGCTGTAGACGCCGTGGCAAATGATGTAGTCGAACTGGCCGAGCGCCGGGCCGATATCGGTGATGCTCATGTGATGCAGGGCGATGTTCTGCAGTCCGAGGGCGGCGATGCGCCGTTGCCCGGTCTTGATTTGCACCTGAGACAGGTCGATCCCGACGTAGCGCCCGCCAGGGTTTTGCTGGGCATGCGGGATCAGGTTGCCGCCGGAGGCGCAACCCAGCTCCAGCACGCGCGCATTGCCGGTGCCGGGCGGTTCCAGGCTGAACAGGGTTGCTACCGCCGCCAGGTGTTCCGGCGCGGTGGCCTTGAAAGGATGAGAGGTGTATGGCGTTGCATCGTATGCTTGTTCGACGATGTCTTTTTTTGTATCGGCCATAGGCACCTTTCCGTGATTCAGTGCTGATTGGTGGGCAGATGCCCTTAAGTCGAGGCAGGCGGCAGCAGGTTTTCCAGCGTGCGGCGGTAGATGTTTTTCAGGGGATCGATAAACTGCACTTCGACATGTTCGTCGATCTTGTGGATGCTGGCGTTGGGCGGCCCGAATTCGATCACCTGCGGACAGATTTGCGCGATGAAGCGTCCGTCCGAAGTGCCGCCGGTAGTCGACAGCTCGGTGTTGATGCCGGTTTCGACCTTGATGGCGGCGGCGATGGCGTCGCTCAGCGTACCGCGCGGCGTCAGGAACGGCCGGCCGCCAACGGTCCAGGCCAGGGTGTATTCCAGGCCATGTTTATCGAGGATCGCGTGCACGCGCTGCTGCAAACCTTCGATGCTGCTGGCGGTGGAAAAGCGGAAGTTGAAATCGATCACGACTTCGCCGGGAATCACATTGGACGCGCCGGTGCCGCCATGGATGTTCGACATCTGCCAGGAGGTCGGCAGGTAATATTCATTGGCCTCATCCCATTTTTCGGCAGCCAGTTCCGCCAGCGCCGGCGCCGCCAGGTGGATAGGGTTTTTCGCCAGCTGCGGATAGGCGATATGGCCCTGTATGCCTTTCACCGTGAGCTTGCCGGACATGGTGCCGCGGCGGCCGTTCTTGATCATGTCGCCCAGCGTCGAGCTGGAAGTCGGTTCGCCGACGATGCAGTAGTCGAGCTGCTCGCCGCGCGCCTTGAGTTTTTCGCAGACCACCACGGTGCCGTCGGTGGCCGGGCCTTCTTCATCGCTGGTGATCAGGAAAGCGATGGAGCCGGCATGGTCCGGACGGGATTGCGTGAATTCTTCCACCGCCACCACCATCGCTGCAATCGAGGTCTTCATGTCCGCCGCGCCGCGGCCGTACAGCTTGCCGTCGCGGTGGCTGGGCAGGAAGGGATCGGACTGCCATTGTTCGCGCGGGCCGGTCGGCACCACGTCGGTGTGGCCGGCAAACACCAGCAGCGGCCGCGCCGTGCCTTTGCGTGCCCACAGGTTGGTGACGTCGCCGGACTGGATGGTTTCGCAGGTGAATCCCAGCGGCGCCAGCAGTTCGATCAGGAGCGCCTGGCAGCCTTTGTCTTGCGGCGTGACGGACGACAAGGCAATCAGTTGTTCGGCCAGCGCCAGGGTTTTGCTATCGTTGCTCATATGGGGCATTTTGTGTAGGCTTATTGGCCGAATTATTGGCTGAATATCTCTTGGTACAGCGCATCCGAAAAGCCGACATAGGCTTGCTTGCCGGTGAACAGCACTGGCCGCTTGATGATGGATGGCAGTTCCAGCATCAGGGGAGTGGCGCTGATGCCGTCGCTGATGCCGTTGCGGCGCTGTTCCGGCAAGCCACGCCAGGTAGTGCCCTTGCGGTTGACCAGCGTATCCCAGGGAATGTCCTTGAGCCAGGTGGCGATCAGCTCGGCGCTGACGCCGTCTTTCTTGAAATTATGGAAGGTGTATGCGATCTCTTGCTCTTCAAGCCAGGTGCGGGCTTTCTTGACTGTGTCGCAATTGGGAATGCCGTAAAGTGTAATTGCCATAGATTGAATGCGGTGTGATGCGGATGTTTACAGGTCCAGCGTGAATTCGGTGAAGGTCGCGCCTTCGACGCGTTCCGGTTCCGGCAGCGTCGGCATCGAATTCTTCTTCGAGCTAGGCGTGTGGTTGTTGATCAGCCAGTACAGGTTGCTTGGCGAATCGGCGTGCGCCAGCGCTTCGTCCTGGGTGATGACGCCGTCGTCGATCAACTGCATCAGCGCTTGTTCGAAGGTTTGCGAACCGGGCGCCAGGCTTTTTTCCATCGCTTCCTTGATCTGGCTGATATTGTCTTCTTCAATCAGTTCGGAAACGTGGCGGGTGTTGAGCATGATCTCCACTGCCGGCGTGCGTTCGCCTTTGACGGTGGTGACCAGCCGCTGCGAGACGATCGCAGCCAGCGTCGACGCCAGGTCTTCCAGCAGCGCTGGCCGGTTCTCCAGCGGGTAAAAGCTGATGATGCGGTTCAGCGCGCGGTAGGTATTGTTGGCATGCAGAGTCGATACCACCAGGTGGCCCGACTGGGCATAGGCCATGGCGGCCGACATGGTCTCCTTGTCGCGGATTTCGCCGATCAGGATGCAGTCCGGCGCTTGCCGCAAGGCGTTCTTCAGGGCGCCGCCGAGGTCGGTGGTGTCGCTGCCGATTTCACGCTGGTTGACGATGGAACGATGACTATGGAACAGGAATTCGATCGGGTCTTCCAGGGTCAGGATATGGCCTGCCTGGGTCTTGTTGCGATAGTCCAGCATCGAGGCGATGGTGGTCGACTTGCCGGAGCCGGTGGCCCCGACCACCAGCAGCAAGCCGCGCTTGCGGCCTATCAGCTCGGTCAGGGCGGGCGGCAGGCGCAGGTCTTCGAAAGCCGGGATTTCATACGGAATATAGCGGATCACGGCCGAGATGCTGCCGCGCTGGCGGAACGCCGATAGCCGGAAACTGCCGACGCCGGGCACCGGCAAACCAAGATTCAACTCATTGTTGCGCTCCAGTTCCTGCAAGCGCTCGACAGACAGCACTTCCTTCAGCAGCATCTGGATCGTGTTGTCATCCATCGCCTGCTGGTTGACCGGGACCATCTGGCCCTTGATCTTGAGATGAATCGGCGAACCGGGCGCCAGGAACATGTCCGACGCCTCCTTCTCCTGCATCAGATGAAACAAGCGATCCATTGCCATCAAAAAAACTCCTCAATGCAAGAAAAGTGCAAATTATTATTATGAAATCGCAATGGGCTTGCGCATTTTCATACGTCAAGCCCGGTCACACTTGGATCAGGCTTCGCGCAGCAGTTCGTTGATGCCGGTCTTGGCGCGCGTTTTTGCATCGACGCGCTTGACGATAACCGCGCAATACAAGCTGTATTTGCCGTCGGCCGAGGGCAGGCTGCCTGACACCACTACCGAACCCGAAGGGATGCGGCCGTAAGTTACTTCACCGGTGGCGCGATCATAGATCTTGGTCGACTGGCCGATGTAGACGCCCATCGAAATCACCGAGTTTTCTTCCACGATCACGCCTTCGACGATTTCCGAACGGGCGCCGATGAAGCAGTTGTCTTCGATGATGGTGGGGTTGGCCTGCATCGGTTCCAGCACGCCGCCGATGCCGACGCCGCCGGACAGGTGGACGTTCTTGCCGATCTGGGCGCAGGAGCCGACCGTGGCCCAGGTGTCGACCATGGTGCCTTCATCGACATAAGCACCGATGTTGACGTAGGACGGCATCAAGACCACATTCTTGCCGATGAAGCTGCCATGGCGGGCGACTGCCGGCGGCACTACGCGGAAACCGCCCTTGGCGAAATCTTCCGCGGTGTAGTTGGCGAACTTGGTCGGCACTTTATCGTAGAACTGCATGTTGTCGCCGGCCGGCATCGGCAGGTTGTCTTCCAGGCGGAACGACAGCAGCACGGCTTTCTTGATCCATTGGTTGACCACCCAGTTGCCGTCGGTTTTTTCGGCGACGCGCAATGTGCCCTGGTTGAGTTCGGCAATGACCTTGGCGACGGCTTCGCGGACATCGGCCGGCGCTGTCTTAGGCGAGAATTCGGTGCGCTGTTCCCAGGCCTGGTCGATAAATGCTTGCAAGGATTGAGTCATGATTATTCGTTGATATGAAAGTTTAAAAACATGGATTTGACCATGAAGACGCTTGGTAGCACATCGTCATGGTGCAATACGTAGGATCAGGCTGCTGCCGCTCAAAGTCGCAGGCTAGAGGCCACGGCAAAACGCTGTAATGCGTTGCGCCGCTTCCAGGCATTCCTCGACTTCGGCTACCAGCGCCATGCGGATGCGTTGCCGGCCCGGATTGCTGCCATGGGCGTCGCGCGCCAGATAGCTGCCGGGCAATACCGTTACATTATATTCGGCATACAGCCGCTTGGCGAAGTCGGTATCGGAGATTGCTGCCAGCTTGTCCACTTTGGCCCACAGGTAAAAGCCGGCGTCGGGCAGCGCCACATCCAGCACGGTTTGCAGCACCGGGGTGACTTGTTGAAATTTAGCCATGTATTTGGCGCGGTTTTCGACGACGTGGGTTTCGTCGTTCCAGGCGGCGACCGAAGCCGCTTGCACCGGCGGGCTCATGGCGCCGCCGTGATAAGTACGATACAGCAGGAATTTCTTCAGTATGGCGGCGTCGCCGGCGACGAAGCCGGAGCGCATGCCCGGCACGTTGGAACGTTTCGACAGGCTGGAAAAGGCGATCAGGCGCGGATAACCCTCACGGCCCAGCATGTGGGCCGCCTGCAGCCCGCCCAGCGGCGCTTCCGGCTTGAAGTAGATCTCGGAATAGCACTCGTCGGCGGCGATCACGAAACCGTGGCGGTCCGACAACGCAAACAGTTCTTTCCAGTCCTCCAGCGACAGCACGGCGCCGGTCGGATTGCCGGGCGAGCACAGGTACAGCAGCTTGACGCGCGGCCAGACATCGTCCGGCACGCTGCGGTAATCCGGAGCGAAGTTGCGGCTCGGGTCGGAATTGACGAAATACGGCTCGGCGCCGGCCAGATAGGCCGCACCCTCATAAATTTGGTAAAACGGATTGGGGCACATCACCAACGCATCTTGCTGGGCCGGATCGACCACCGTCTGCGCCAGCGCAAACAGCGCCTCGCGCGAGCCATTGACGGGCAGGATCTGGGTTGCAGGATCCAGCGGCGGCAGCCCGTAGCGGCGCTCCAGCCAGCCGGCAATCGCTGCCCGCAAGGGTTCCGCGCCTATGGTGCTGGGATAGCTCGCGAGGCCGTTCAGGTTGTCGGCCAGGGCTTGCTGGATGAATTTCGGAGTCGGGTGCTTGGGTTCGCCTATTCCCAGGCTGATTGGCTTGTACGCAGGATTGGGCGTGACGTCGGCGAACAAGGCGCGCAGTTTTTCAAACGGATACGGCTGCAGCCGGTCTAGTAATGGATTCACGTGTTTAGTAACGGATGGATAACAAAGGTGAAATGGGGGAATCGCAATGATTACGCTGTTTGCATTATATACAGAACTCTGGCTCCGATCGTCAGAAATGGCTGACTTCTCCTCGGGCGGAGGCAAATTTAGCCTGGTCATCACTGACAACTTGAAATATAAGCACTGGTCTTATTTTTCTGCGTTGTTTCCCATGCAATAAATAAAATTCGATAGACTGGGTTTTCGCCGCTTTGCCATGCTTTTGCCAGCACCCCGCGCTTGTCCGACAGCCGAAGTCTGCCGGAAGCCAGGTGCGTCACCTATCAGCCAGACTTGCCATGATTTCCCCTGCACTTAGCGATGCCGCACTGATTGCCGATATCCGGCAGCTGATTGACGCCGCCCGCCGGCGCGCGGTGCAGACCATCAACGCTGAACTGAGCTCGTTGTATTGGCAGGTAGGGCGGCGTATCCATGCTGAAGTGCTGGGCGGGAAACGGGCTGCATATGGTCACCAGATTCTGCGGAACCTGGCTGCTCAATTGACCGCTTCCTACGGTCGCGGCTGGAGCGAAAAGCAGCTGCGCCATTGTCTCCGCTTCGCAGAGACAATGCCCGACGAAGACATTGTCACCGCACTGCGGAGAGATTTGAGCTGGACCCATATCAAGACACTGATCTATATCGATGACGAGCTGAAGCGCAGTTTTTACATCGAACTGTGCCGGCTCGAACATTGGTCCTCGCGGCAGTTGCAGGAGCGCATGAATGCCATGCTGTTTGAACGCAGCACGCTGTCGAAACAGCCTAACAAAATCATTGCGCATGAAGTGGCCCAACTACGGCAGACAGGGCAGGTATTGCCGGCCTTTTTACTGAAAGACCCTTACTTGCTGGATTTTCTCGGGCTGCAGGATCGTTATCTGGAAAAAGACCTGGAAGACGCCATCTTGCGCGAGATGGAGCAGTTCCTGCTGGAGCTGGGAGCGGGATTTACATTTGTGGAAAGGCAGAAACGCCTGCAGATAGATCAGGATGATTTTTACATCGATTTGCTGTTCTACAACCGCAAGCTCAAGCGCTTGATTGCCGTCGAACTGAAGTTGGGCGATTTCAAGGCCGAGTATAAAGGGCAAATGGAGCTCTATTTGCGCTACCTGTCGAAATTCGAACAGGAACCGGACGAAAATCCGCCGCTGGGCATCATCCTGTGCACCGGCAAGAAGCAAGAGCAGATCGAATTGCTGGAGTTGAACAAGAGCGAAATCCATGTGGCCGAATATGTGACCGTGTTGCCCCCGCGCGAAGTTCTGCAGGCACGCCTTAACCTTTCGGTAGAACAGGCGCGTCAACGGCTGGAGAGCCTGGAGAAGCATACCTGACCGGCGTCAGTCGTGAAAACGCCGTCCATGCCGGCAACGGCGAACCGGCGCAATTCGTTTCCCTATCAGGAAATGGCCTTCCTCCTACGTGATTAACAGTAAGGTAACAATCACATTTCACGCTTGTCATCGCCATCCATATCGCATATATGGCAGGGCAGAATGTTATGATGTCGACCTCCTGCGAGGTTTTTCCTCGTTTTTATAGTGTGAAGTATGGCGGCTGCTTTTTCGCCGACTTTGATAAGAACAGTCGATAACGTGCGTCTAACCTCCATTAAATTATCAGGATTCAAGTCTTTCGTCGATCCCACCAATTTTCAGGTCCCGGGCCAGCTGGTCGGCGTGGTCGGACCTAACGGCTGCGGCAAGTCGAATATCATCGATGCGGTGCGCTGGGTCTTGGGCGAATCCAAGGCTTCCGAGCTGCGCGGCGAATCGATGCAGGACGTCATTTTCAACGGTTCCTCGCACCGCAAGCCGGCTGGCCGCTCATCGGTCGAACTGGTGTTCGACAACGGTCTCGGCAAAGCCGCCGGGCAGTGGAGCCAGTATGCCGAGATCGCCGTCAAGCGCACCTTGACGCGCGACGGCACCTCCACTTATTACATCAACAATCAGGCGGTGCGCCGGCGCGATATCCAGGACATTTTCCTGGGCACCGGCCTCGGCCCACGCGCTTACGCCATCATCGGCCAGGGCATGATCTCGCGCATCATCGAAGCGCGCCCGGAAGAATTGCGGATTTTCCTGGAAGAGGCCGCCGGCGTTTCCAAGTACAAGGAACGCCGCCGCGAAACCGAGAACCGCCTGAACGACACCCGTGAAAACCTGGTGCGGGTCGAAGACATCCTGCGCGAGCTCAACGCCAACCTGGAAAAGCTGCAGTCGCAGGCCGCGGTCGCCCAGAAATTCCATGAACTGCAAGGCGACCAGGAAGAAAAGCAGAAACTGCTGTGGCTGCTGCGCAAGAACGAAGCCAAGACCGAGCAGGAAAAGCATTTCCGCGATATTGAAAAAGCGCAGCTCGAACTGGAAGAACAGACCGCCAAGCTGCGCCATGTGGAAACCGAGCTGGAGCACATGCGCCAGGCGCATTACGCAGCCGGCGACCGCATGCACCAGGCACAAGGCCACCTATACCAGACCAATTCGGAAATCGGCAGCCTGGAAGCGCAGATCAAGTTTGTTATCGAGTCGCGCAATCGCCTGCAATCGCAGCTCAATTCGCTGACCGCGCAGCGCGACCAGTGGCAACGCCAGGGCAGCCAGTTCCAGGACGACCTGGTCGAGGCCGAGATGCACCTGGAAGAACTGGCGGCGCGGGTCGAGCAATCGCAGGTGGTCTCGCAGCAGCACAACGACCAGTTGCCGGCGCTGGAGCAGAGCTGGCGCGAGGCGCAGCTGAAGAGTACCGAGTCGCGCGGCAAGATCATGCAGATCCAGCAGCAGATCGAACTCGAATCCACCCATCAGCGCAACGCCTCGAATATCTTGAACGGCCTTGCCAGCCGGCGCGAACGCCTGGCGCAGGAAAAGAACGGCTTGAACCTGCCGGACAACGCCCACCTGACCAACCTGCGCATGCAGCTGGAAGAGAAGCAGGCCGGGCTGGAAGAAGTCGGCATGCAGCTGGAAGAAGTACAGGAACAGCAGCCGCGCCTGGAAGAAGAACGGCGCAATGCGCAACAGCAGGTCAATACTGAAAGCGCCAACAACGCGCAGCTGGAAGCGCGCCTGACGGCGCTCAAGCAATTGCAGGAAAGCGTACAGACCGAAGGCAAGGTGCAACCCTGGCTGCAAAAGCACGAGCTGGCTGGGCTGCCGCGCCTGTGGCAAAAACTGCATATCGACGGCGGCTGGGAAACCGCGCTGGAGTCGGTGCTGCGCGAGCGTACTTCGGCATTGGAAATGTCAAACCTGGACTGGGCCAAGGCCTTCTTCAACGATGCGCCGCCGGCCAAGCTGGCCCTGTTCTCGCCGAACGGCGTGGCGCCGGCCGACAATATTGAAACACCTGCCGGCCTCAAGCCTTTCCTCAGCCTGTTGCAGCTGAACGATCCGGGGCTGCGGGTCTTGATGCAAGACTGGCTGCACAATTTCTACGTCGCCGACGATACCGTGACAGCTTTTGCCGAGCGCAACAAACTGCCGCTGGGCGCCAGTTTCGTCACCCGCCAGGGCCACGTGATCAGCAGGACCGGCGTACGTTTTTATGCTTCCGATTCGGAGCAGGACGGCATGCTGGCGCGCCAGCAGGAAATCGAAAACATCACCAAGCAGTTGCGCGCGCAGCAGATGCTGGCCGACGAAGCACGGTCGCGTTCGGTGCGCGCCGAAGCAGCGCTGTCGCAAGCGACCCAGCGCCTGCAGGAAATGCGCCTGCGCCATACCGGCCTGACCCAGGCGGTGCATGGCTTGCAGATCGATGTCATGAAATTGTCCGAGTTGCAGGAGCGCTTCAACCAGCGCAGCTCGCAGATTGCTGCCGACCTGGCCGAAATCGCCGCGCAGGAAAGCGAGCAGCAGCAGGTCAAGATGGAATCGGAAGCCAAGTTCGAACAGCTCGACATGGAACTGGCTGAGCTGCAGGAAAAGCACGAAGACGGACAAACCGATTTCCTGGGCAAGGAACAGCAGCTCAACGATGCGCGCCAGCGTTTGCGCGAAATGGAACGCGCTGCGCAAGAAGCGGAATTTGCCGAAAAATCCCATCGCAACAAGATCGAAGAACTCAAGCGCAGCATCGCGACCGCGCTGGAGCAGGCGGCACAGCTGTTCGCCAACATGCAGCAGGGCCATCTGGAGCTGGAAAGCCTGGACGACCAGGCGGCGCAAGCCGGCCTGCAAGACTTGCTGGACAAGCGCAGCGAACAAGAGCGTGCGCTGGCCGATACCCGCCACGAGCTGGACCAGGTATCGCAGAACTTGCGCCAGCATGAAGAAACACGCTTGCAAGCCGAGCGCAGCCTGCAGCCGCAGCGTGACCGCATCATGGAATTGCAGCTGAAAGAGCAGGCCGCGCGCCTCAACCAGGAACAATACGTGCAGCAGCTGCTCGAAGCGCAGGCTGACGAAGCCGCCCTGAGCGAGAAGCTGACAACGGAAATGCGGCCATCGTACCTGCAGGGTGAAGTTACGCGCCTGACCAATGCCATCGCCGGCCTGGGCGCGGTCAACCTGGCGGCGCTGGATGAGCTGGCGCAGGCGTCCGAGCGCAAGAATTTCCTGGATGCGCAAAATGCTGACCTGACCGAAGCGATCAATACGCTGCAAGATGCAATCCACAAGATCGACAAGGAAACCCGCGACCTGCTGCAAGATACCTTCGACAAGGTCAACCACCACTTTGCCGAGCTGTTCCCGATCCTGTTCGGCGGCGGCCAGGCCAAGCTGATCATGACCGGCGACGAAATCCTCGATTCCGGCGTGCAAGTCATGGCGCAGCCGCCGGGCAAGAAGAATGCAACGATCCACTTGCTGTCAGGCGGTGAAAAGGCGCTCACGGCGACCGCCCTGGTATTTTCGATGTTCCAGCTGAATCCGGCGCCGTTCTGCCTGCTGGACGAAGTGGATGCGCCGCTGGACGACGCCAATACCGAGCGTTTCTGCAATATGGTGAAGCGGATGTCGGCCAATACCCAGTTCCTGTTCATTTCGCATAACAAGATTGCGATGGAAATGGCGCAGCAGCTGATCGGGGTGACGATGCAGGAGCAGGGGGTGTCGCGGATCGTGGCGGTCGATATGGAAGCGGCACGCAGTTTCGCCAGCGACGCCGTCGCTGCTTAAGGGTAAAACAGGCAGCCCTGGCTGGCCCGGATGCCATGCTTGGCCAGCTTGACAACTTTTTTAGACCCCACTAAGCTGATTTTCTGGTCGTAATGCAATATATTGTAAGAAATTGTCTCAATATTTTTACGTTGGCGACATATACAGTAATACTTGTATTGTTTTTATAAAAAGAAATGGCTTTGCTTGGGGAGTGCTTTGGGTTTTAAATAAGAAATAAACATATACGCGGTCACTGACAACTATTTTAGAAGTGTTTTTTCCTCGGATTCAATCAATGACCAGTCCACGATTTCAATCGCGAATTCACAGCCCGTTGACCGTTTGCACGGCAGCGCCGGCTATTAAGGCATCAACAGAATGACAGATCTACAAGCAAGCCTGTTTATCATCGGAGGCGCGTTTCTTGTCGGCGTCATTTCCTATAACAAATGGCAGGAATACAAAGCCAAGAAGAGTGTCGAGCGGGCGTTTTCCGGATCGCACGACGATGTCCTGATGACTCCCGGCAAAGCTCCGGGCAAAGACAGCGGCGAAGCGCCGCCCCGTCACGAACCTAAGCTGTTCGAAAGCGAGCTGGATGCCGATGCGCTGCCGCGTGACGATCTGGAGCAGAGCGCCGAGCAGCAGGCAATAGAGCCGCAGCTCGGCAATCCTGCGCCGGCGCAGGCGGTGCGCAAGGATCTGCCGGTGGACGAACTGATCGATTGCGCCATTCCGCTGGTGCTGGAAGCCCCGGTGCGCGGCGACAAGGCGTTGCCGGCGCTGCAAAGCTTGCGCCACGTCGGCAACAAGCCTATCCATTTCATCGGCGAAGACGCCAACGGCGAATGGGAGCCGGTGGCGCACGGCGGCATTTACAGCACCCTGCTGGCCGGAGTGCAGCTCGCCAACCGCACCAATCCGCTCAACGAAATCGAGTATTCGGAACTGGTCAGCCGCTTGCGCCAGATCGCCGACGACCTGGGCGCCGAACCGGATCTGCCGGACATGTCGGAAGTGATGCATACCGCGCGCTCCTTGCATCAGTTCGTGATCGAACACGATGCCCAGCTGGGCGTGAATATCCAGTCCAATGGCGCGCCATGGGCCATCAGCACCTTGCTGGCGGCGCTGACCCGCCAGGGTTTCGATGTGCGGCCGGAAGGCCGCATGGTGATGTCGGACGGCGAGGGCGGCCTGCTGTTCTCTTTGTCCACCAATGCCAGTGCGGTCGCCGAAACCACCAGCCGCCTGACCTTGCTGCTCGACGTGCCGCGGGTGGCGCCTGACCGTGACGGTTACGGCGCGATGGTGGCTTGCGCACGTTCATTGGCGGCACGCCTCGGCGGTGTGCTGGTCGACGACAGCAACCAGCCCCTGGCTGATGTACAGCTGGCCGAGATCGCTGGCCAGGTCGATGCCTTTTACCGTGAAATGGATGCCGCTGAAATTCCAGCCGGCTCGATTCGGGCTTTGCGTCTATTCAGTTAATCATGTCCTCATTATCATCACAAGCAGGCGGCCCGGGAAATACTTCCGATGCCGCCGAATGGCGTTCGCGCGCCACCTGGCTGGCAGCTGAGCTGAACCGCCACAACCATTCTTATTACGTGCTCGACAATCCCTCGATTCCGGATGCTGAATACGATCAGCTGTTCCGTGAATTGCAGGCGCTGGAGCAGGCCCATCCGGAGCTCAATACGCCGGATTCGCCGACCCAGCGCGTAGGCGCCGCACCGTTGCCGCTGTTCGAGCAGGTGACGCACTCGATACCGATGCTGTCCCTGGGCAACGGGTTTGAAGACAACGACATCATCGAATTCGACCGCCGCGTCAGGGATGGCCTCGATACCCAGGCCGACAGCGACATCGAGTACGCTGCCGAGCTGAAGTTCGACGGCCTGGCCATCAACCTGCGCTACGAAGACGGCGTGCTGGTGCAAGCCGCCACCCGCGGCGACGGCACCACCGGCGAAAACGTCACCAGCAACATCCGCACCGTGCGTGCGATTCCGCTGAGGCTGCATGCCGAGCGTCCGCCCAAGGTGCTGGACGTGCGCGGCGAAGTGCTGATGTTCAAGGACGATTTCGCCAAGCTCAACGCCCGCCAGCGCGAAGCGGAGATGAAGGAATTCGCCAATCCGCGCAACGCCGCCGCCGGCAGTTTGCGCCAGCTCGATTCGCGCATCACGGCGCAGCGCACCTTGCGCTTTTTTGCCTACGGCATCGGCATGCTGGAAGGCGCCGACATGCCGCCGTCGCATTCGGCGCTGCTGGACTGGTACAGCCAGCTTGGGCTGCCTGTGTGCAAGGAGCGCGGCGTCGTCAAGGGCGCCAGCGGCCTGCTGGAGTTTTTCCGCGATATCGGCGGCAAGCGCCCGCAACTGCCCTATGAAATCGACGGCGTGGTGTACAAGGTGAACCGCCTGCTGCAGCAGCAGACCTTGGGATTCGTGTCGCGCGCGCCGCGCTTTGCGCTGGCGCATAAATTTCCGGCGGAAGAAGCCACTACCCAGGTGCTGGGCATCGAAGTGCAGATCGGCCGCACCGGGGCTGTCACTCCGGTGGCGCGGCTGGCGCCGGTGTTTGTCGGCGGCGTCACGGTGACTAACGCCACCCTGCACAATGAAGACGAAGTGCGGCGCAAGGATATCCATATCGGCGACACCGTGATCGTGCGCCGTGCCGGCGATGTGATTCCGGAAGTGGTTTCCTTTGTGCCGGAACTGCGGCCAGCGGATGCGCAGCCGTTTGTCATGCCGAGCGAGTGCCCGATCTGCGGCTCTGCCATCGTCAAGCTGGAGGACGAAGCCATCGCGCGTTGCTCAGGCGGCTGGGTCAAGTGCGCGGCGCAGCGCAAGGGCGGCTTGCAGCATTTTGCATCGCGCCGGGCGATGGATATCGAAGGCCTGGGCGACCAGCTGATCGAACAGCTGGTCGATCGCGACATCATTCACACTGCGGCCGACCTGTACAAGCTGGGCCTGGTGAAACTGGCGGCGCTGGACCGCATGGCCGACAAATCGGCGCAGAATGTCATGTCTGCGCTGGAAAAATCGAAGTCGACCACGCTGGGACGTTTCATTTATGCGCTCGGCATCCGCCATGTGGGCGAGGCAACGGCGAAAGAGCTGGCGACGCACTTCGGCAACATCGACGGTTTATTGCAGGCTTCCGAGGAACAGCTGCTGGAAGTTGCCGATATCGGCCCTGTGGTGGCACGATCATTGCTGGCTTTTTTTGCAGATCCGCTGAACCGGGAGCTGGTCGAACAGTTGCGGGCCGCCGGAATCCACTGGCCGGAGAACTTGCCGGCTGCCGGCGGGTCCAAGTTCTTGTTAGGCAAGACCTTCGTGCTGACCGGCAGCCTGCCGACCCTGACGCGCGATGCTGCCGCTGCCATGATTGAGGCGGCAGGCGGCAAAGTGACAGGTTCGGTTTCCAAGAAGACCAGCTATGTGGTCGCGGGCGCTGAGGCCGGCAGCAAACTGACTAAGGCGGAAGAACTGGACATCCCTATACTGGATGAGGACGGACTCCGCACTCTTTTAGAAAGCAATCATGACCAAGATTAGAAAAGCCGTATTTCCCGTCGCCGGCCTGGGCAGCCGTTTTTTACCTGCCACCAAGGCGCAGCCGAAAGAAATGCTGCCTATCGTCGACAAGCCCTTGATCCAGTATGCAGTGGAAGAAGCTGTCGCCGCCGGCATCACCGACATGGTGTTCATTACCGGCCGCAACAAGCGCGCGATCGAGGACCACTTCGACAAGGCCTACGAGCTGGAAACCGAACTGGAAGCGGCCGGCAAAGCGCGCTTGCTGGAGCTGGTGCAAAACGTCATTCCCAAGCACATCAATTGCATTTTCATTCGCCAATCGGAAATGCTGGGACTGGGACACGCAGTGCTGTGCGCGCGTCCGGTGGTCGGCGACGATCCTTTTGCGGTGCTGCTGGCCGACGATTTCATGGATGTGGCGGCCGGACAAAAACCTGTGCTGGCGCAGATGACCGATATCTTCGCCGCCGAAAAATCGAGCATGCTTGCAGTGCAAGACGTGCCGCGCGCCGATACCAAGCAGTACGGCATCGTCAGCATCGATGCTTACAAGACGGACCTGGAAAAGGTCAACAGCATCGTTGAAAAGCCGCAGCCCGACCAGGCGCCTTCCACCTTGGCGGTGGTTGGCCGCTATGTGCTGACCAACGGCATTTTCGATTGCCTGGAAGGCTTGGGCAAAGGCGCCGGCGGCGAGATCCAGCTGACCGACGGCATTGCCGCATTGATGAAAAAAGAACGCGTGCTGGCCTACCGCTACGCCGGCCAGCGTTATGATTGCGGCTCCAAGCTGGGTTATCTGCAAGCGACGCTGGCGATGGGCCTGAAACATCCGGAAACCGGCGCGGCGTTTGCCGAGTACCTGAAACAATTCAAATAATCCTACTGAAGATCGCGCCATGACCGTTCGTGAAATCCTGAAAATGGGCGATCCGCGCCTGCTGCGGCAAGCCGAGCCGGTCACTGCCTTTGGCACGTCGGAACTGGAGGCGCTGATCGCCGACATGTTCGATACCATGTATGCGGCCAACGGCGCCGGCCTGGCGGCGCCGCAGATCGGCGTCAACCTGCAGCTGGTGATCTTCGGTTTCAAGAACAACGTGCGTTATCCCGATGCGCCGGCGGTGCCGGAAACGGTGCTGATCAACCCGGTATTGCGGCCGCTTTCCGACGAAACCGAAGACGGCTGGGAAGGCTGCCTGTCGGTGCCCGGCCTGCGCGGCGTGGTGCCGCGCTGGACCAGCCTGCATTACGAAGGCTTCGACCAGACCGGCGCAGCCATCAGCCGCGACGTCGACGGTTTTCATGCACGTGTTGTGCAACATGAAACCGATCATCTGAATGGCATCCTGTATCCGATGCGTATCAAGGATTTCACCCGCTTCGGTTTTACCGAAGTGCTGTTCCCCGAGCTGGATCCCAGCCACGACGACTGATTTGCGGTTTTCCGGCGTTGGCCGGACTGCAATCCCTATTTCATTCGGCCGTTGAGAGGTTGAATGCCATGCCGGTTGTCGCCGGCAATATATAATTGCAAGAAAGCCAAGCATGGCGGCGCCTGCCGCTGCTGCTTGTGCGCCTCTTCAATCTGCTTACTTCGGAAACCCACCCATGCACCATGCGGTAGAAACGTTTATCCAGGATCTGGCCGTGATCATGCTGATTGCAGGCGTCGTGACAGTGCTGTTCAATCGTTTCAAGCAGCCGGTGGTGCTTGGCTACATCGTCGCCGGCGTCATCATCGGACCGCATACGCCGCCGTTTTCACTGATCACGGATGAGCGCACGATCCAGATCCTGGCGGAACTGGGCGTGATCTTCCTGCTGTTTTCGCTGGGCCTGGAATTCAGCCTGAAGAAACTCGGCAAGGTCGGCGCTACGGCTTTCGTGGCGGCCCTGGCGGAGATTACGCTGATGCTGTGGGTGGGTTACGAGATCGGGATCTATTTCGGCTGGAAGACGATGGACGCGGTATTCCTCGGCGCCATGCTGTCGGTATCGTCGACTACCATCATCGTCAAGGCGCTCAACGAACTGGGCATGAAGCGCGAGAAATTCGCCCAGCTGATTTTCGGCATCCTGATTGTCGAGGATGTGCTGGCGATCGGCATGATTGCCTTGCTGTCCGGGGTGGCGACCAGCGGTTCGGTGGATGCCGGCGACGCCGCGGTCACCATCGGCAAGCTGGTGCTGTTCATGATCGTGTCGCTGGTGGCCGGCATCCTGGTGGTGCCGCGCCTGCTCGATTATGTGGCCAGGTTCAAGAGCAAGGAAATGCTGCTGGTAACCGTGCTCGGCCTGTGTTTCGGCTTCTGCCTGCTGGTCATGAAAATGCAGTACAGCGTGGCGCTGGGCGCCTTCATCATTGGCGCGGTGATGGCCGAGTCGCGCCATCTGCATCAGATCGAACGTCTGATCGAACCGGTGCGCGACATGTTCAGCGCCATCTTTTTCGTCGCCATCGGGCTGCTGTTCAATCCCTCCATCCTGGCCCAGTACTGGCTGCCGATCGGCGTGATTACATTGGCCGTGGTGCTGGGCAAGGTGGTCAGCTGCGGCCTGGCGACTTTCCTTTCGGGCCACGACGGCCGCACCTCGATGCGGGTCGGCATGGGGCTGTCGCAGATCGGCGAGTTTTCATTCATCATCGCGGCGCTTGGCGTCAGCCTGAAAGTCACCAGCGATTTCCTGTATCCGACCGTGGTGGCCGTTTCCGCCGTCACTACCTTGCTGACACCCTACCTGATCAAGCTGGCCGATCCGCTCTCGACCCGCCTGGCGCAGGCCATGCCGCAGAAGCTGGCGTCGGTGTTCGGCATGTATTCAACCTGGCTGGACAGCCTGCAGCCGCAAGGCGACCGTGCCGAACTGTCGCGCATCATCCGCCGCATCCTGATGCAGGTGGTGGTGAACCTGGCGCTGGTGGTGGCGATTTTCATCATCGGCGGCTATTTTGCCGAGGCGCTCGGCAACAGCATGTCGGCGTGGGTGGCGGATGCGCAAGTGCAGAACGCGATCGTATGGGGTGGTGCGCTGCTGATTTCGCTGCCTTTCCTGATCGCAACCTATCGCAAACTGCATGCGCTGAGCATGCTGCTGGCGGAAATCAGCGTCAAGCCGGAATGGGCCGGTTCCTACAGCCACGCGGTGCGGCGCGTGGTCGCCGAGGTAATCCCGGTGGTGTCGATCATCGGCATCATGCTGATGATTGCAGCGCTCAGCAGCAGGATCCTGCCGCCGACCAACCTGTTGATCCTGGTGCTGGTGGCTGCCGCCGCACTGGTGTTAGTGTTGTGGCAACGGTTTGTGAAATTGCATTCGAAGCTGCAAATCGCGCTGCGCGAAACGCTGGAGCAACAGCCCGACGAAAATCACTGAAACGAGAGAAGGGCGGCTTTGTTTTCCAAATTCGTCGTCTCGTTTGGTTAAAATAGCGTCTTTACTTCTTTTTCAAGACAAAGCCATGACTGCCATGACCCAGGACGAACTCAAACAAGCCGTTGCCCGTGAAGCAATCAAATACGTGGTGGACGGCCAGATTGTCGGCGTCGGCACTGGCTCAACCGCCAATTTTTTCATTGACGAACTGGCCAAGATCAAGCACCGCATCAAAGGCGCGGTGGCATCGTCGGAAGCCACCGCGGCGCGGCTGCGCGCGCACGACATCGAGGTGTACGACCTGAACCAGGTCGCGACCATGCCCGTCTATATCGACGGCGCCGACGAAATCACCGAGCAGGGCGCCATGATCAAGGGTGGCGGTGCGGCCTTGACGCGCGAAAAGATCGTCGCCTCGGTGGCTGAAAAATTCATCTGCATCGCCGACGGCTCCAAGCTGGTCAAGGTGCTTGGCAAGTTTCCGCTGCCGGTCGAAGTGATCCCGATGGCGCAGGCCGTAGTGGCGCGCAAGCTGATCAAGCTGGGCGGCGAACCGCGTTTGCGCTTCAAGGACGGCAAGCCGCTGATTACCGACAACGGCTGCGTGATCATCGACATGGTCGACCTGAAAATCACCGATCCGGTCGAGCTGGAACGGCAAATCAACCAGATCACCGGGGTGGTGACAGTCGGGCTGTTTGCCCAGCAAGGAGCGGATGTCTGTTTGCTGGGGACGCCGGATGGCGTGAAGACGCTGAAATTCTGACCAGGACTGCGGTCGCACGGAATTGAAAAAAGCCCGGATTCCGGGCTTTTTTTTTGCGCTGAAAACCAGGGCGGGAGTCCTGGCCAGCAATCCGGCCAGCCTATCCGATGTCCATAGACTGTTGTGTATTGGAAACTAAAATCTTTATCAAAAAAGACATTTTTCGGTAGCCATTATATTCGGCAGCGCTATCGCAGCGGCAAATCCATGTCGATTATTGATACATATCGGCGCTGTCGTCATTTATTCCAGAGAATGCGTCGATTTCGGCTATTGCTCATATATAAGCTCGTATAACGCATATCCTCAGTCACAAATGTCATAAACGGCTGCCAAAAAACAACAAGTATGCTCAACTTCACCTAAATTTTTCTTTTATTTCAAAGAAGTCCGCAAAAATCAATGCAATTTTCTTATGGATAGGTAATATCTAGGCCGTTCCACTTGTAACAATTAGTAACGTCGCTAAAAACGTTGCCAAAATACTCAAGCAGGACACCGGGATAAGATTATTTACATACCAACAAAGGGTAGAAATGAAAAAGACCGTATTCGCATTAGCCGCCCTCGGCCTGATCGGCGCCAATGCACAAGCACAAACCAACGTCACCATCTATGGCGTGATCGACGCTGGCCTTACTTACACCAGCAAAGTCGGTCCGAAGAACGACGGTCGCTTCAGCCTGGATTCCGGCGACATGGCGACTTCCCGTATCGGCTTCCGCGGAACGGAAGACCTGGGCGGCGGCTTGAAAGCTGTTTTCCAGCTGGAAAACGGTTTCAATGCAGACGACGGTTCGCTCGCTACTGCCAGCACACTATTTGACCGTAAGGCGGTAGTCGGCCTGTCCGGCAGCTTCGGTACCGTCACCCTCGGCCGCCAGACCGACTACCTGGATGACATCGGCAGCAAATATACGTCGGTGCAGACATTCGGCAGCAACGGCATCAAAGCCGGCCATTTCAATAACCTGGACCGCGTCGGCGGCGTCCGTGCGAATAACTCGATCCGCTATGACAGCGCCAACCTGAGCGGCTTCACCGGCAGCCTGTTCTACGGTTTCGGCGAAGTTGCCGGCCAGACTTCGGCAGGCCAGTCATTCGGCCTGGCAGGCAACTATGCAAATGGCCCGTTCGGCATCGGCCTCGGCTACTTCCAGACCAAGCTGGCTGCCGATGCGCTGCCTAGCAAGGCTGGCGACACCGACCTCAAGACCTTCACCCTCGGCGCCAGCTACCAAGCCGGCCCAGCCAAGATCTACGGCGCATGGTCGCAAACCAAGCGTCCGTTGGCTGCCGCACTGGCGGCGACCGGCCTGGTCAACATCACTACCGCGACCAAAGCCAACATCTTCGACCTGGGCGTCGATTATTCGCTGACTGGCAACCTGCATCTGCTGGCCAGCGTGATCTATGACCGCGCCGACCTCAGCCGCAAGACAGCCGGTTCGACCAAGGGCAAGACTACCCAGCTGAACCTGGGCGTGGACTACTACCTGTCGAAGCGCACCGACCTGTATGCTCTGTACACCAACCAGCGCGCCAACGACGTCAACAACCCAGGTGTGATCAACGCTGCATACAGCAGCGCACCGGCGGACGACACCAGCCAGAACGTATTGCGCGTAGGCCTGCGCCACAAGTTCTGATTGTTGGAAGCTAACTAGCAGCAAAAGGCAATATGGGCGGGGAAGCGAATATGCTTCCCCGCCATTTTTTTATCAAGCCAGCCAACGCAGCACCAGCATATTGATCAAGGCGCCGCCGACGATCAGCCAGCCGAACAATACCGCCGCAAACACCAGCGGTTTGACTCCTGCGGTGCGCAGCGAGGAAAAATGGGTGGATATGCCCAGCGCCGCCATCGCCATGGCCAGCAACACGTTGTCGGCATCGTTGACATGCGACACCAGCGCACCCGGCAGCAGGTGCAGTGAATTGAGCGCTACGATCGCTACAAAACCGAATGCAAACCAGGGAATCGCCAGGCGGCCTTTTGCGCTGCTGCCTGCTTTCCTGGCGGCGCAGCTTTTCTTCGAGATGTAAGCCGACAGCAGCATCAGGAACGGCGCCAGCATCATCACTCTCACCATCTTGGTAATCACCGCCGTATTGGCCGCATCGGGGCTGATGGCGCGGGCCGCGGCCACCACTTGAGCCACTTCATGCACGGTGGACCCGGTAAAGATGCCATAGGCTTGCGGCGAAGCCGCCAGGAACTGCCAGTGCAGGTTGAGCTGGTACAGCAGCGGATAGAGAAAGATCGCCAGCGACCCGAACACTACGACGGTCGCCACCGCCACCGTCACCTGCGCCGGCTTTGCCCGCAGCACAGGTTCGGTAGCCATCACGGCAGCCGCGCCGCAGATCGAGCTGCCGGCGCCGATCAGCATGGCGGTTTCGCGGTCCAGCTTGAATACGCGGGTGCCGAGCAGCAGCGCCATGCCGAAGGTGGAGCACAGGACCAGGGCGTCGATCAGCACGCCGCTCAGCCCGACGTGGCCGATATCCTGGAACGTCAGCCGGAAACCGTAGAGGATGATGCCCAGCCGCAGCAGGTTTTGCTTGGAGAAATTGACACCGGCGGCGCAGGAGGGGGCAATCCGCTGGTAACCCAGGTTGCCGGCCAGCATGCCGAGCACGATAGCCAGGGTCAGCGCGCTGAAGCCGTGTGACTGCAGCCAGTCTATCCTGGCGGCGGCGATTGCAGCTGCTGCAATCAGGGCGCTAAGCGCCAGTCCGGCCAGCAGCGGAGGCGGCGTTTTTACGGGGCGGGATGTTGTTGTCAGCGTCGAGGTATTCACTAGGACTTCCAGTCAGATGCGGCCATGCCGCCATGGAAGTCACTATAGCTATTTGATATCTAAAAGAAAAACAGATTAATTTTGTATAATTAACCTGTTTTTCAGGTAAATTGATCTCGATAAATGTTTCAGACAAAGGCCAACATGCGCCTCACTATCAGGCAATTGCAGATTTTCCTGGCGATAGCCCAGTCCGGCAGCACGACAGCGGCGGCGGTACAGATCGCCTTGTCGCAGTCGGCCGCCAGCGCCGCCCTGAACGAGCTGGAAAACCTGCTCGACTGCCGTTTGTTCGACCGCGTCGGCAAGCGCCTGATCCTCAATGACAACGGCCGCCTGCTGCTGCCGCAGGCGGGCCAGGTGGTGGATGCCGCCAAGACCATAGAACAGCAGTTCCTGGCGCCAGGCATGGCGCAGGGCGGCAGCCTGCAGATCGGTTCCAGCACTACCATTGGCAGTTACCTGCTGCCTGCGCTGATTGCCGCTTACCGGCAACAGCACAGCGAGCTGCAAGTGCGGGTGACGATCGCCAATACCGCCGACATCGTCGCCGCCGTGGTCAATTTCGAAGTCGACGTCGGCCTTATCGAAGGCCCTAGCCATGCCGCCGACCTGCAGGTGGAGCCATGGATGGTCGACGAGTTGCTGGTGGTTGCTTCGCCGCAGCATCCGTTGGCCGGCGGCGACCAGAAAGTCGGCTTGGCGCAGCTGCGCCAAGCCGAATGGCTGCTGCGCGAGCCAGGCTCAGGCACGCGTGAAGCCGTCGAACAAGCCTTGCTGCCGCATCTGCACCATTTGCGGCAAAGCTATGAATTCGGCAATTCGGAAGCGATCAAGCACGCGACCGCAGCCGGCCTCGGCATCAGTTGCCTGTCGCATGCGGTGGTAGCCGATTTCCTGCAAAGCGGACGGCTGGTGGAGCTGAAAACATCGCTGCCAAGATTGCATCGGCACTTCTACCTGGTCCACAGCAAGCACAAGATCCTGTCGCTGCGGCTGATGCAGTTCCTGGCGTATTGCCGCAGCTGGTCTTGAATATCCTTTGTTTCCAGCTGTCGTATGTGGCTGCCTTGCCAATGTCGATATCAAAATGGATATCGGTTGTGATAAAAAAGTGATTAGTAAGACTAGCCAAGTGTTTTTACACTGGCTTCGGTATTTATTCTCTTGAGATTGGCGGGGAAAAGCCTGTCGTGCGATTTTCTTCTTCACTATATTGATATCTGAAACCGTATCGAAACTACGAAAAAATTCATTTGTTTGATATCAATGATGTTCGTAAGATAGTGAGGAATTTCATCAGGAAAGGTCTATATTTACTGTTACCCGGCAACGGACCACGCAGTCAATGCAGGTGCATCACAATGTTCTGGCGCAAGATCAAAATAACTAAAGGAGACAAGCTGTGAAAATGTTTAAAACGACGATTGTTGGATTGCTGATTGGCGCATTCGGCCTGGTGTCCCAGGCTGGCGCGCAGGAGAAAGGTCCGATCGGCATTTCGATGCCTACCAAATCCTCGGCGCGCTGGATCGCCGATGGCGACAATATGGTCAAGGTATTCAAGGAAAAAGGCTACAAGACCGACCTGCAATACGCTGAAGACGACATCCCGAACCAGCTGGCGCAGATCGAGAACATGGTGACCAAAGGCGTCAAGGTGCTGGTGATCGCCGCCATTGACGGCACTACCTTATCCAACGCCTTGCAAAAAGCTGCCGACAAGGGCATCAAGGTCATCGCCTATGACCGCCTGATCCGCGGTTCCAAGAACGTCGACTACTACGCTACTTTCGACAATTTCCAGGTCGGCGTGCTGCAAGCCGGCTATATCGAAAAAACACTTGGCCTGAAGGAAGGCAAGGGCCCGTTCAATATCGAATTGTTCGGCGGTTCGGCTGACGACAATAACGCCTTCTTCTTCTACAACGGCGCGATGTCGGTGCTGCAGCCGTATATCGACAAAGGCAAGCTGGTGGTGCGCAGCAAGCAGACCGGCATGGACAAGGTTTCGACCTTGCGCTGGGATGGCGCGGTAGCCCAGGCGCGCATGGATAACCTGCTCAGCGCCTACTACGGCAACGCCCACGTGGACGCAGTGCTGTCGCCGTACGACGGCATCAGCATCGGCATCCTGTCGTCGCTCAAGGGCGTAGGCTACGGCACGCCGAAGCAACCGATGCCGATCGTGACCGGCCAGGACGCTGAAGTCCCTTCGGTGAAATCGATCGTGCGCGGCGAGCAGCGCCAGACCGTATTCAAGGATACGCGCGAACTGGCCAAGGTGACGGTCGGCATGGTAGACGCCATGCTGAGCGGCAAGGCGCCGGCCATCAACGATACCAAGACGTATAACAACGGCGTCAAGATCGTGCCTTCCTACCTGTTGAAGCCAGTCAGCGTCGATGCCTCCAACTGGAAGCAAGTGCTGGTCGGCAGCGGTTACTACACCGAAGCCCAGATCAAATAAGCGTCGGCCGGGATGTAGCAATACGTAGTAATGAAGAGTCTTGTTTGGCCGGACCTTGCAATTCGCAGAAGCGGGTTGCAAGGTCCCGGAGTCAGGCGCTGGCGTAGGTTTGAGGTAAGCGAGGTAACAACAGATGGAAACCATCCTGGAAATGCGCGGGATCGGGAAGACATTCCCGGGAGTCAAAGCATTGGACAATGTCAACCTGGCAGTCCGTAACGGCGAGATCCACGCCGTGGTCGGTGAAAACGGCGCCGGAAAATCCACCTTGATGAAAGTATTGAGCGGCGTCTATCCGCACGGTTCCTATACCGGCGAGATCCGCTTCGAAGGCATGGCGCGGCAGTTCGACGGCATCGCCGACAGCGAAAAGATCGGCATCATCATCATCCACCAGGAATTGGCGCTGGTGCCGCTGCTGTCGATTACGGAGAACATTTTCCTCGGCAACGAACAGGCTACAAACGGCGTGATCGATTGGGAAGTTTCCTACGCCAAGACCAAGGAACTGCTGGCCAAGGTCGGCCTGAAGGAATCGCCCAGCACGCTGATCACCAACCTCGGCGTCGGCAAGCAACAGCTGATTGAAATCGCCAAGGCGCTGTCGAAGCAGGTCAAGCTGCTGATCCTCGACGAACCGACCGCCAGCCTGAACGAAAGCGACAGCGACGCCTTGCTGGATTTGCTGCTGGAGCTCAAGGCGCAGGGTATTTCCTCCATCCTGATTTCCCACAAGCTCAACGAAATTTCCAAGGTCGCCGATTCGATCACGATCCTGCGCGACGGCTCCACGGTCGATACCCTGGATTGCCACAAGGAAGTGATCAGCGAAGACCGTATCATCCAGAACATGGTCGGACGTGAGATGGCGGACCGCTATCCCAAGCGCAACCCGGATATCGGCGAGACCATATTCGAGGTAAAGCAATGGTCTGTCCACCACCCGATCCATCCTGAACGGCAGGTGATCAAGGGTGTCGATTTCCATGTCAAGAAAGGCGAGATCGTCGGCATCGCCGGCTTGATGGGGGCCGGCCGCACCGAACTGGCGATGAGCATTTTCGGCCGTGCCTACGGCCAGCGCATCAGCGGCAAGGTGTTTTTGCGCGGCAAGGAAATCGACGTCAGCAACGTGCAAAAAGCCATCGACAACGGCATTGCCTATGTCACCGAAGACAGGAAAGGCTACGGCCTGATCCTTGACCAGGATATCAAGAAGAACATCACGCTGGCCAATCTGAACGGCATTGCGGACAGCAGCGTGATCGACGAAGGGCGCGAGTATGCGGTCGCCGCCGATTACCGGCGCCAGCTGAAGATACGCTGCTCGAACGTGTTCCAGAAAGTGCTGAACCTGTCCGGCGGCAACCAGCAGAAAGTGGTGCTCAGCAAGTGGCTGTTTTCCAACCCCGACGTGCTGATCCTGGACGAACCGACGCGCGGCATCGACGTCGGCGCCAAGTACGAGATCTACACCATCATCGACCAGCTGGCCCGCGAAGGCAAATGCATCATCATGATTTCATCGGAAATGCCGGAACTGCTGGGCATGTGCGACCGCATCTATGTCATGAACGAGGGAAAATTTGTCGGCGAAATGGCGGCGGCGGAAGCATCCCAGGAAAGAATCATGCGCAGCATAGTGAGAAATGAGTGCGTAAAGTGAAGAACGGAGACAACTGAAATGAACCAAGATATAGCAGCGCCGGCAGCCAGCGAAAACCGGCCCCAGCCCGCAGCCGAAAAGAAGGAATACAACGGCTTCCTGAAGAACAACATGCGTGAATACGGCATGCTGATGTCGCTGATCGCGATCATGGCGTTTTTCCAGTACATGACCAACGGCACCCTGATGCAGCCGCTGAACCTGACCAACCTGGTGCTGCAGAACAGCTATATCGTCATCATGGCGCTCGGCATGCTGATGGTCATCGTGGCCGGCCATATCGATTTGTCGGTGGGGTCGGTAGTCGGATTCATCGGCGCTCTGGCGGCGGTACTGATCGTCAACCTGCACATGAATTTCGTACTGGCCAGCATCCTGTGCATCCTGGCCGGCGCCGTGATCGGCGCGGCCCAAGGATATTGGGTAGCGTTTTTCAAGATACCTTCGTTCATCGTCACCCTGGCCGGCATGCTGGTGTTCAAGGGATTGACGCTGGCGCTGCTGCAGGGGCAATCGATAGGACCGTTCCCCGACGATTTCCAGATGCTCAGTTCGGGCTTCATCCCGGATCTCTTCAGCGCAGCCGACTTGCGCATCACTTCCCTGCTGGTAGGCGTGGCGGTCGCCGCCATCATGATCTTTGTCAAGGTCCGTGCCCGCACCAAGCAGACCAAGCATGGCATGGAAGATGAACCTTATGTGTTCTTCATCTTGAAGAACGCCGTGTTTGCCGCCGTCATCATCTTCTTCAGCTATCTGCTGGCGTCCTATAAAGGCATGCCGAATGTGCTGATCATCATGTTCCTGCTGATGGTGGTGTATACCTTCGTCGCTAACCGCACCACGATCGGACGCCGCATCTATGCGGTCGGCGGCAACGAGAAGGCCGCCAAGCTGTCCGGCATCAAGACTTCGCGCGTATCGTTTTACACCTTCATCAACATGGGCATGCTGGCTGCGCTGGCAGGGCTGATTTTCGCGGCCCGCCTCAATACCGCTACACCCAAGGCCGGCACCGGTTTCGAGCTGGACGTGATTGCAGCCTGCTTCATCGGCGGCGCGTCGGCTTCCGGCGGCGTCGGCAAGGTCATGGGAGCGGTGATCGGCGCTTTCGTGATGGGCGTGATGAACAATGGCATGTCGATCATGGGCATCGGCATCGATTATCAGCAGGTGATCAAGGGGCTGGTGTTGCTGGCCGCGGTATTTGTCGACGTCTACAACAAGAACAAATAACAAGGCGGCTGCGCTTATTCGCCATTATTAACTGCGGCCGGCGATTTTTCATATTTCAATTTTAAAGCTGGCGTCCGTCCCGATGCGGATGGATGCCGCCCCGACAATTTCAAGAGGAAGCCAAAGATGACTGTCGATAAAAAGCATCCGCTCCAGAATACACGCCCGTTGCGTTCGGCCGAATGGTTCGGCAGCAACGACAAGAACGGCATGATGTACCGCAGCTGGATGAAGAACCAGGGAATTCCCGACCACGAATTCCAGGGCAAGCCCATCATCGGCATCTGCAATACCTGGTCGGAACTGACACCGTGCAACGCCCATTTCCGCAAGATCGCCGAACACGTCAAGCGCGGCATTTCGGAAGCAGGCGGATTCCCGGTGGAGTTCCCGGTATTTTCCAACGGCGAATCGAACCTGCGGCCGACCGCCATGCTGACCCGCAACCTGGCCAGCATGGATGTAGAAGAATCGATCCGCGGCAATCCGATGGATGCGGTAGTGCTGCTGGTGGGCTGCGACAAGACTACGCCGGCCTTGCTGATGGGCGCCGCCAGCTGCGATATTCCGGCGATCGTGGTGACCGGCGGCCCGATGCTGAACGGCAAACACGAAGGCAAGGACCTGGGTTCCGGCACCGCCGTCTGGCAGCTGAGTGAAGCGGTCAAGGGCGGCGAGATCAGCATGCACCAGTTCCTGGCGGCCGAAGCCGGCATGTCGCGCTCGGCCGGTACCTGCAACACCATGGGCACGGCTTCGACCATGGCCTGCATGGCCGAGGCGCTGGGCACATCGCTGCCGCACAATGCGGCGATTCCGGCAGTCGATGCGCGTCGTTATGTGCTGGCGCACATGTCGGGCATGCGGATTGTCGACATGGTGTGGGAAGACCTGCGCTTGTCGAAAATACTGACCCGCGAAGCGTTTGAAAACGCGATCCGGGTGAATGCCGCGATCGGCGGCTCGACCAACGCCGTGATCCACCTGAAGGCGATCGCCGCCCGCATCGGCGTGCCGCTGGAACTGGAAGATTGGACTCGCATCGGCCGCGGCACGCCGACCCTGGTCGACCTGCAGCCGTCCGGCCGCTTCCTGATGGAAGAGTTTTATTACGCCGGCGGTTTGCCCGGCGTACTGCGCCGCCTGGGCGAAGCGGGACTGCTGCCGCACAAGGACGCCTTGACGGTGAACGGCAAGTCGCTGTGGGAAAACAACCAGGACGCGCCTATCTATAACGATGAAGTGATCCGCGTCATCGACAAGCCCCTGATCGCCGACGGCGGCATCTGCATCCTGCGCGGCAACCTGGCGCCGCGCGGCGCAGTGCTCAAGCCGTCTGCCGCCACGCCGGCACTGATGCAGCATCGCGGCAAGGCGGTAGTGTTCGAAGACTTCGCGCATTACAAGGCGCGCATCAACGATCCCGAACTGGAAGTCGACGCCAGCTCGGTGCTGGTGATGAAAAATTGCGGCCCCAAGGGTTATCCCGGCATGGCCGAGGTCGGCAACATGGGTTTGCCGCCGAAACTGCTGGCGCAGGGCATCAAGGACATGGTGCGGATTTCGGATGCCCGCATGAGCGGCACCGCCTACGGCACCGTGGTGCTGCACGTGGCGCCGGAAGCGGCCGCCGGCGGCCCGTTGGGCATCGTGCAGGATGGCGACTGGATAGAACTGGATTGCGCCGGCGGCCGTTTGCACCTGGATATCAGCGACGCCGAAATGGCGCAGCGCCAGGTGGCAAGGGAAGCGGTGAACGCTGCAGCGGTGACGGCGCACAGCGGCTACCAGCGTCTGTACATAGACCGGGTATTGCAGGCCGACGAAGGCTGCGATTTCGATTTCCTGGTCGGCTGCCGCGGCTCGGCCGTACCTAAGCACTCCCACTAAGTGCAGTCGTAGGGTGGGCACGCTTTTGTGCCCACGCTGTTTTGATATCCGCGTGGGCACAAAAGCGTGCCCACCCTACAATTAATTTCGTGACGTTAGTAAATGGGAGAAACACATGTTGTTGATTCAATTCAAGCAGGCCGACGGCCAGCGCCGGATCGGCGTACTGGAAGACGACGGCCGCAAAATCCATGTGGTGGAAGGCTTTGCCTCGACTTACGCTCTGGCGCAAGCGGCGATTGCCGGCAGCCGTTCATTGCAAGAACTTGCCGCTGCCGCGCTCGGCGGCACCGTGCTGGATTACGCTGAGGTAGCGCAAGCCGGGCGCCTGCTGCCGCCGCTGGATCACGGCGACAGCGCCCATTGCTACGTCACCGGCACCGGCCTGACCCACCTGGGCAGCGCCGACGGCCGCGACGCCATGCACAAGAAAATCAGCGATGTCGACAGCCTGACCGACAGCATGAAGATGTTCCGCATGGGCCTGGAAGGCGGCAAGCCGCAGCCGGGAACAGCGGGCGTGCAGCCGGAATGGTTCTACAAAGGCGACGGCAGCATCGTCTGCGCCGGCGAACAGGCGCTGACGATGCCGCATTTTGCGCTGGATGGCGGCGAAGAGCCTGAGATCGCCGCGTTGTATGTGATTGGACCGGACGGCACGCCATGCCGGCTTGGTTTTGCGATCGGCAACGAATTTTCCGACCATGTCACCGAGCGCCAGAATTACCTCTACCTGGCGCACTCCAAGCTGCGCGTCTGCGCGGTCGGCCCGGCCTTGCTGCTGGGAGATTTGCCGCCGCACGTGGAAGGCATGTCGCGCATCCGCGACATCAGCGGCCGGGTCCGCTGGGAAAAACCTTTTGTCAGCGGCGAAGAGAACATGTCGCACACCGTGGCCAACCTGGAGCACCACCATTTCAAATATCCGCTGTTCCGGCGTCCGGGCGATGTGCATATCCATTTCTTCGGCACCGCCACCCTGAGCTGTTCGGATGGCATCCAGGTGGCGCCGGGAGAAACATTCGAGATCGACGTCGCTGCCTTCGGGCCGCCGCTGCGCAACCGGCTTGCGGTCGAGACCTTGCCAGCGCCGCGCATCCGTCAGTTGTAAACTGTTCGCTGCATGCCGCAATCCGGCACTGCAGCCTTTCAATTTTAGGAAAAGCATGGACCTCAGTATGAATATTACGGGCGAATCCCTGATCGGCGCCTCCCGTATCAAAGGCGGCGGCGCTGCCTTTTTTGCTTTTAATCCCGCTACCGCAAGCGATATCGAACCGGCATTCCATACCGCCGGCAAAGTCGAAATCGACTGCGCCTGCGATCTTGCGCGCATTGCTTTCGATCCTTACCGCGCGACCGATCCGGAAACGCGCGCCCGTTTCCTGGAAAGCATCGCTGCCAATATCCTGGCGCTCGGCGACCAACTGATAGAACGTGCGATGAGCGAAAGCGGCTTGCCGCGCGCCCGGCTGGAAGGCGAACGCGGCCGCACCATGGGGCAGCTCAAACTGTTTGCCGAAGTGCTGCGCGAAGGTTCCTGGCAGGATGCGCGCATCGACCCGGCGCTGCCGGAGCGCCAGCCCTTGCCGCGTGTCGACCTGCGCTTGCGCATGATTGCGCTGGGGCCGGTGGCGGTGTTCGGCGCCAGCAATTTTCCGCTGGCGTTTTCAGTCGCCGGCGGCGATACCGCGGCGGCGCTGGCGGCGGGTTGCCCGGTGGTAGTCAAAGCCCATCCGGCCCATCCAGGTACCTCGGAACTGGTTGGCCGGGCGATCCAGCAAGCGGTGGCGGCAGCGGGTTTGCCGGAAGGCGTGTTTTCCCTGCTGACAGGCGTCGGCAACGAACTCGGCATCGCGCTGGTCCGGCAGCCGGCGATCCAGGCGGTAGGTTTTACCGGCTCGCGCCAGGGCGGGCTGGCCTTGATGGCGGCGGCTGCCGCACGGCCGCAACCGATTCCGGTGTATGCCGAAATGAGCAGCATCAATCCAGTGTTTCTACTGCCGCAGGCACTGGCCGGCAAGGCTGAAGCGCTGGCTGCGGCGTTTGTCGATTCGCTGGTGCTGGGCGTCGGCCAGTTCTGCACCAATCCCGGCCTGGTGCTGGCGCTGCAAGGACCGGATCTTGAGCGTTTCAGCGCCGCGGCTGCGGCGCAGCTGGCGCAGCGCAATGCCGCCACTATGCTGACGGCCGGCATCCATCACGCCTATCAAAACGGCGTCAGTCGCCTTGCCGCCAATTCCCGGGTGCGCCAGCTGAGCCAAGGCGTCGCCGGCGATGCCGCCGGCAGCGGCGTGCCGGCATTGTTCAGCACCAGCGCCCAGGATTTCCTGGCCGATCCGCATTTGTCGGAAGAGATATTCGGACCCGCGTCATTGCTGGTCGCCTGCCGCGACCTGGGCGAGATGTTTGCCGTAGCAGAGCACCTGGAAGGGCAGTTGACCGCGACGCTGCAGATGACAGACGGCGACCATGAAACCGTACGCGGATTGCTGCCTATCCTGGAGCGCAAGGTTGGACGGATCCTGGCCAATGGTTTTCCGACCGGGGTCGAGGTATCGTATTCGATGGTCCATGGCGGGCCGTTCCCGGCGACATCGGACAGCCGCGCCACCTCGGTCGGCACGGCAGCCATCCAGCGTTTCCTGCGCCCGGTTTCCTACCAGAACCTGCCGCAAGACTTGTTGCCCGCAGCCGTCCAGGACAGCAATCCGCTGGCGATCTGGCAGCGCATCAACGGTCAATTGAAAAAATAAGCTGAACTCATCGGCATAACACCGGAATAACACAGGAGTTGACATGTCCGCAGTAAAAGATACGCAGCTGGCGCATTTCCCCAGCCTGAAAGGCAAGAATGTATTCATCACCGGCGGCGGCAGCGGCATCGGCGCGGCGATTGTCGGCGCGTTTGCCGAGCAGGGCGCGCGCGTGGCTTTCGTCGATATCGAGACCGCAGCCAGCGAAGCGTTATGCGAGCAGCTGGCAACGGCAGGCTTGCCCAAGCCGTTGTTCCGTCATTGCGATATCCGCGACATCGCGGCATTGCAGTCGACCATCGAAGGATTGGCGCAAGAGCTGGGCGATTTCGATGTGCTGGTCAACAATGCGGCCAACGATCAGCGCCATCAGTGGGAAGAAGTGACCGTCGATTACTGGAACGACCGCATCGCCATCAACCAGCGGCCGATGTTCTTTACCTGCCAGGCGGTGGCGCCCGGCATGCGCAAGAAGGGCGGCGGTTCGATCATCAACCTCAGCTCGATCAGCTGGCATCTGTCGAACGGCGGCTACCCGGTGTACACCACGGCCAAGGCGGCGGTAGTCGGCCTGACCCGCGGCCTGGCGCGCGACCTCGGGCCGCACAATATCCGCGTCAATACCGTGTCGCCGGGCTGGGTCATGACTGAAAGGCAGATCGCTCTGTGGCTGGATGCCGCCGGCGAGGAAGACATCAAGCGCAACCAGTGCCTGCCTGGGAAACTGCAGCCTTGGCACCTGGCGCGCATGGTGCTGTTCCTGGCTGCGGACGACAGTGCGATGTGCACTGCCCAGGAATTCATCGTCGATGCCGGCTGGGCCTGAAGAAAAGGCCGCGCTTCAGTAAATCTGCGTCGCCACCTCACGGATCGTCTGCTGCAAAATCTTGGCGCCCGGCGACAGGATCTGCAGGCGGCGCGTGATGATGCCGAAACCATCCATCTTGCACGGCAGCTCGATCGGCAGTATCGCCAGCACGTTGACCTGGGCGTAAAAGCGCGCCACTTCGGCCGGCATCACATGCAGGAAATCGGTTTGCTGCAACAGGCTGCTGATCACCAGTATCGCGGTGGTGTCGACCACATTCGCCGGCGGCGCCAGGCCATCCTTGTGGAACATCATGTCGACCCGGTGGCGCAGGATGCTGCCCTTGGGCGGCAGGATCCAGCCGGCGTCGGCGATATCCTTCAATTGCAGGTTCGAGACATGGCGCAGCGGATGGTCGACCCGCGCCACTGCGCACACCGGCTCGTCCGACAGCTCTTCGTATTCGAGGTTGCGGTTGTCTTCCTGGTCCAGGATGCGCGCCACCAGGAAATCGAGCGAGCCGCGCTGCAGCCGCTCCAGCAAGATATTGCTGCTCTCGACCTCGACCCCGATGCGCAGCATCGGCGCCTGCTGCTTGAGCCGCGCAATCGCCGGCGGCAGCAGCACCATGCCCGGCGACAGGATCGCACCGACATTGACTTGCCCCGACAGGCCGGATTTCAGCGCGGTGATGTCGTCATGCGCGTGCGACAGGCTGGTCAGCGCCATGCGTGAATGGCGGATCATCGCCTCGCCGTAGATGGTCGGCCGCATGCCGCGCGGCAGCCGCTCGAACAGCTGTACATCGAGCATGTCTTCCAGGTCCTTGAGCTGCTTGGAGGCGGCCGGCTGCGTCATGTTGAGCGCTTCCGCCGCGCGGTGGATATTGCGTTCCTCGTCCAGCGCGATCAGCAAGAGCAGCTGGCGGGTTTTAAGGCGCGCGCGCAGAAACCAGTTGGTGTCGTTGGTAGGCATTGTCGTCTCGCTGGTTGGTTTTTTTATATGCCGCTCGCTCAATCCTTTGATCTTTCCAGTTTGGCGAAGCTCCCAAAATGATACCAAATACAGTATTGATGTAGTGGAAAAATTCATTGGATCGATATCAATCGAATCCTTACTATGAGCCCACATTCACGCAGGTTTGCCGCCTCCAGGTACAGGGGGCAGGCCGGCAGTGGATGAATTCATAATAATTTCAAGGAGACGACAACATGATTCTTTCCAAAACCCTTGCTGCGGCTAGCCTGTTAGGCCTGGTCGCCGCAGCCTCTAGCCAGGCGCAAGCGCAGACCAATGTCACCATCTACGGACGCGTCGATGCCGGCATCGATTTCCAGAGCGGCGTCGCGCTGAAGGACGCCAACGGCAACCAGACCGGCGCCACCGGCAGCAAGTTCGGCACTTCCGGCAACCAGTGGGGCACCAGCATGTTCGGCTTCAAGGGCACGGAAGACCTGGGCGGCGGGCTCGGCGCCTTCTTCCTGCTGGAGTCCGGCTTCAACGCGCCTACCGGGCAGACCAACGGCAGCGCATTGTTCAACCGCCGTTCCTACGTCGGCCTGAACGGCAGCGCGGGCTCCATCAAGTTCGGCAAGAACCTGTTCATCGTCAACGATGTCTGGTACCTGGATCCGACCGGCCAGCAATTCATCGGCACCGCCAACCTGGTCAAGGGCCGCAACTGGCCGGGCGCCAACAATGTGATCGAATACCAGACTCCGACCTGGAGCGGCTTCAATGCCACCGTGCAGACCAGCCTGGGCGAACAGGCCGGCTCGACCCGCAACGGCCGCAGCGACGGCGTCTCGCTGGTGTATACCAACGCCGGGCTGGAACTGCGCGCCATCTATGACGTGATCCGCGACGTCAACGGCAAATACAGCGATATCTACGCCGCGTCCAAGGACCTGATCGTGGGCGGCACCTACACCATCGATGCCTTGAAACTGTTCGCCGCTTATGAAAACGTGTCGGCGCCGGACAGCGTTGCCGGCAGCCCCGACAAGATCCAGCATTACTGGATCGGCGCCAACTACGTGCTGACGCCGGCGCTGACCTTGATCGGCGGCGCTTTCCACGCCAAGCTGAACAACGACGGCGGCAGCGGCAACCTGTTCATGCTGGGCGCCAATTACAACCTGTCCAAGCGCACCTTGCTGTACGCCAGCGTCGGTACCGTGCGCAACAAGGGCAATGCCGATTTTTCGGTCGAAATGAGCGGCGACAATCCACTGGCCGGACATAGCCAGAATGGCGGCTACCTGGGCGTCAGCCATTCTTTCTAGAGCCCGGCTTTGAGGTAAGCTGTGGGTTCTGCGCAACATCACAACGAGGTCGTCAAGACCTCGTTGGCATTTCAAGAAGGATGGAGACATGAGCACCGAGATAGCCACCGCCAGCCTGCTGTTTGACGGCAAGCACCTGCTGGGAGAAGGAGTGTTGTGGTGTGATCGCACGCAACGCCTGTTCTGGACCGATATCCTCGGCGCCAGCCTGTGGTGCCACGATCCGGCCGCAGGCACGACCCGCAATTGGCCGATGCCGGAACGGCTGGCGACGTTTGCCCTGACCGCAGACGACGACCGCCTGCTGCTGGGGCTGGCCTCGCAACTGGCCTGGTTCAGTTTTTCCAGTAATGCCGTGACGCCGATTTGCGCGGTCGAGGCCGACTTGCCGCACACCCGGCTGAACGATGGCCGCTGCGATCGCTTCGGACGTTTCGTGTTCGGCACCAAGAACGATGCCCCCGGCCTGGCGCGCTGCTGCAGTTTCTACCGGCTCAATACCGACCTGACGCTGGAGCGCCTGGCGCTGCCGATGGTGGCAATCAGCAACAGTATCTGCTTCAGCCCGGATGGCCGCACCATGTATTACTGCGACTCTCCCAGCAAGACGATACGCTGCTGCGACTATGACACCAGTACCGGCGCCACCAGCAACGATCGCCTGTTTGCCGACTTGCAGGAGCAGCCGGGCGAACCTGATGGTTCAACCGTGGATAGCGAGGGTTACCTGTGGAACGCGCAGTGGGGCGGCCATCGCGTGCTGCGTTTTGCGCCGGACGGCAGCATCGACCGCATGGTGCGGATGCCGGTGGCGCAGCCCAGCTGCGTGGCATTGGGTGGCGCGGCCCTGGATACCTTGTATGTGACGAGTGCGCGCGAATCGCTGTCGGCCGCCGCCTTGCTGGCTGAACCGGCCGCCGGCGGTCTGTTCCAGCTGCATTTGCCTGGCGTGCGTGGTTTGCCGGAGGGGCGTTTCGGCGGCCGGCTTACAGATAGCTGATGGTCATCACCACCGGACTAAGGGTGGCGCCGGCAGCTGCGGGAGCGACGCGCAGGCCGAGCCGGCTGTTGCCCTGCAAGGCCAGGCGGTAGGCTGTTGCTTCTTCGGTTCCCAACGCTTTGCCGTCGCGCGTCAAGGTAACAATGGAGGCTGCCGAATTGACGGAAGGACCGACGCGCTGGAATGAAACGGCGACAGCGCTGCGTTTGTCGCAGTGAATGTTAATTTGTCCGGCATCGAAGCTGCTGGTGCTGCAAGGCGGCTCGACGATGTTGCCGGTGAAATGAATGATGCCGCCGTTGGCGCTGGCCATGGCGCCTGAAGCCAGGGACAGCAGGGCGGATGCAGCCGCGAGTTTTAACAGGGCGATGTTCATTGTTACTCCTTAGATAGTCAAACCCGCAAATAAGTTTCCATGTAGAAATGGTACTACATGGAAACTTTAGTTGCCAGCGTTTAACTTGTCTTAATCAGGAGAAACGATAAGTTTTGTCTTGAACATTCCTTGTTCTAAAAATCCCGCTTCCGGGATTTACCGTCACGCGGCCAGGATGCGCCCGATCGCCGCGCTGTTGACTGCAATTTTTTCACTGTCTTGATAAAGCAGTTCCACCCGCTGCTGCAGCGGATGCCAGGCTGGCCAACTCTCGGCCTGGTTGCCGCCGTCGGTTGCTTGCGCGGAGGCCGCCGCGGCATCGGCCGCCGCAGCATCGGAAGGTGGCAAGGGCGCGTTCGGATCGAGTACCTGTTCCGCCAGTCCCAAGGTCTTGCTGACCCGCGCAGTGGCCGCATCCAGTTCGCCATTGACTGCATCCTGCGGCAGGCCTTCGGCATTGCGCCGCAACAGCATGCGCAGCGCGGCGACATGGGCGATGACCAGGTAGTTCTGTACGATGAACTGATTCAGGTTTTCCACCGCGCGATGTTTGCTGGCCGGTTCATCGAGCATGCGCACCAGGGTCGACACCAGTTCGGAAATACTGTCGAGGAAGCGCTTGCGGCAGACGCGGTAAATGAAGTCGTCGCGCACCTTGCCTTGCAACAGGTTGTTGCCGGCTTCGAGAAAGCGCTGGTTGCTTTTCAAGACGTTGCGGACCAGCTGCGGCAGCGTGCGGTATTCCCAGCTCGGCAAGACGAAGCTGAACGCGGTGGCGATGGCGGCGCCGATCAAGGTGTCGATCAGGCGCTCGCCGATGACGTGGCCGCTGCTGGGAATCACCAGGTTGATCTGCAGCAGGATTTGCATGCTGGCGGCAATTGCCGTGTAGCGGTACTTGACGTAGATGAAAGCCGGCGCCGCCACGGTGGCCATGAACAGGAAACCGAGCAGGGCCACCGGTTCGTGCACGAAGCGCAGGATCAATGCCGTCGCTACGCAGCCGATCAAGGTGCCGACCAGGCGGTCGCTGCGGCGCTGCTTGGTCTGGCTGAAGCTGGGCTTGAGGATGATGGCGATGGTCAGCACGATCCAGTAGCCGTGGCCGGCATACGGCAAGGCATCCGCCGCCAGCAGGCCGCAGGAAATCGCCAGCGCCGCGCGCACCGCAAAACGAAAGGTCGGCGATTGCCAGCGCAGGTTGGAGACCAGCACGCCGAGCTGGTATTTCTGCTGGGTCAGGAACGGCGTCATGTCCTTGCCCATCAGCACCGGCAGCGGCCCTTGCACGCTTTGGGTGGCGTGGTGCAGCTGGCCGATCATGTCGATTGCATCGCAGATCTTGGTATACGTGGTGCGCAGGATATCCAGCGCTTCTTCGGATACCTTGCCGGCCAGGCTGTCTTGCTGCAGCTGCTGCAGCTCGCTCTCGATCGAACGCATCTCGGCCTTGTAGCTGATGCTGGCGAACGAAGCGCGCTTGCGGGTGATGGCGTAGGCGATGGTTTCGATATCCTTGGCGGCCTTGCTGACCAGGTCGCGCAGGTAAGTCAGGACTTCGGCGTCGGCCAGGTGGCGGCGCAGGATGGCGTAGTCGGTATGGGTCGACAGGATATGTTCATACAGGTCGAACATGCCGAAATGGACTTGCACCAGGATCGCATCTTCCTGGTTCTTGGAGTCGCGCAGGATCAGGTCGCGCGAGGCCTGCTGCTTTTCGGCCAGCACGATCTGCTGGCGCACCAGCGTATTGAACTGGCTGTTGAGGTCGACATGCATGTCGTAGAAATCGGCCTTGATATTGATATAGCGCGCCAGTTCGAACAAGGCTTCGGCCAGCACCTGCTGCTTGATGCGGCTGCGCAGGAACCACGACACCGTCATCGAATAAGCCAGGTAAGCCAGGCCGCCGCCCAGGAACAGGCCGGTATGGAAAAGCGCCTGCTCCACGTTCATGGCGTTTTCCATCGACAAGGTCATCACGAACAGCGCGGAAAACTGCAAGGGCATGGCTTTTTTGCCGTACACCACCATCATGCTGGCCAGGAAAGTGACCACCACCAGCATGATGCTCAGCAGCCAGTGGAACGGCGCGCACAAGCTGATGACCAGGGTGACCACGGTGCACAACAGCACGCTCGACAGCATTTCATTGAACTTGTGGCGCAGCGTGCTGGGCAGGTCCATCAGGCTGGTCGACAAGGCGCCGATGCAGACCGTCATCGCGGTCGGCAGGTCGCTGAACTGCAGCACCAGCAAGGTCAGCCCGACTACGCCCGTGGCGATCCGCAAACCAGTATAGAAATAATGGCTGAAGATAAAGGTGCGCAGATCCAGAGCGTAGTGCATGAGTGTCTTAGCGGTAGCCGGCAAGGCTGAAAGTGTACCGCGTTTGCCACAAAAAATCGGGCAGGAAGGTGCAAAAAAGGCATGAAATCAATCCGGGCTTCCGGCGCTTGGCTTTCCCAGAGGATTTTTACGGCTTTTTTACACTTTGTTTACACCCCTGTCGCGTCTCTTTACGACATTTTTAGAAGCTTCTGTATAGCCTGTCGGTACCGCAACTAATCTGTAATGAGGGTAATGATGGACCTGGTACTGGATGGAATTTATGTCGGCGCGGTGGTGGCGATGTTTGTCGTCACCTGGGCGCTGGCGGTGGGCTGCAAGAAGCTGGAGGATAAGCAATGAACCCGTTTTATGTACTCGGTGCGCTGGTCACCGTGGCGCTGCTGGTATACCTGGTGGTCGCCTTGTTAAAAGCGGAGGACTTCTGATATGACCTCCCAATCCACCATGTTGCTGATCGCTTTCCTGGCAGTGCTGCTGGTGCTGAGCTATCCGCTCGGCAAATTTATCGTGCAGGTCGCCGGCGGCTCTTCCGACCATGCCCCGGTGCCTGGCTTCGGCTGGTTCAACCGCATCGAGCAATGGCTGTACCGTTGTGCCGGCATCCAGGCCAAGTCCGAAATGAACTGGAAGCATTACGCGCTGGCGCTGCTGCTGTTTAACACCATAGGCGCGCTGGCGACTTATGCCCTGCAGCGCTTGCAAGTCTGGCTGCCGCTCAATCCGCAGCATTTTGCCAACGTCAGCCCCGACTCTTCGTTCAATACGGCAGTCAGCTTTATTTCCAATACCAACTGGCAGGGATACGCCGGCGAAGGCACGATGAGCTACCTGACCCAGATGCTGGTGCTGGCAGTACAGAATTTCTTCTCCGCGGCCACCGGCATCTCGGTTGCGTTTGCCTTGATCCGCGGTTTTTCGCGTCATTCGGCACAGTCTATCGGTAATTTCTGGACCGACGTCACGCGTTCCACCGTGTATGTATTGTTGCCGCTGTCGGTGATTTTCTCGGTATTCCTGATCAGCCAGGGCGTGATCCAGAATTTCGATTCGTATAAAGACGCCAACATCGTGCAGTCGCTGGATTATCAGCAGCCTAAAGTCGGCGCCGACGGCCAGCCGCTCATGGGTACCACCGGCGATGCAGCGGGCAAGCCTGTGATGGAAGCCGCCAACACCAAGGTGCAGACTTTGGCGATGGGTCCGGTGGCGTCGCAGGAAGCGATCAAGATGATAGGGACCAACGGCGGCGGTTTCTTTAACGCCAACTCGGCCCATCCCTATGAGAATCCGACGCCTTTGTCGAATTTCATGCAGATGCTGGCGATCTTCCTGATCCCGGCCGCGCTGTGCTTCACGTTCGGTTTCATGGTCGGCGATATCCGCCAGGGCTGGGCGGTGCTGGCGGCGATGACGATCATCTTCGTCATCATGACCGCGGTAGTCATGTATGCGGAACAGCAGCCGCATCCCGGCCTGACCGCGATGGGCATCGACCAGGGCCACAGTTTGCTGCAGTCCGGCGGCAACATGGAAGGCAAGGAAACCCGTTTCGGCATCAGCGCTTCGGCTCTGTTTGCAGCGATCACCACGGCAGCTTCTTGCGGTGCGGTCAATGCCATGCACGATTCGTTCACGGCATTGGGCGGCCTGGTGCCGATGGCCCTGATACAGATGGGTGAAGTGGTGTTCGGCGGCGTCGGTTCAGGCCTGTATGGCATGCTGGTGTTCGCCATCATGGCGGTGTTCATCGCCGGCCTGATGATCGGCCGCACCCCGGAATACCTGGGCAAGAAGATCCAGTCGTTCGAAATGAAGATGACTTCGATTGCGATCCTGGCGACGCCGATACTGGTATTGGCCGGCACCGCGATTGCGGTGATGGCGACAGCCGGCGTAGCAGGCATCCTGAATCCGGGCGCCCATGGCTTCAGCGAAATCCTGTATGCCTTCTCTTCTGCCGCCAACAACAACGGCAGCGCTTTTGCCGGCCTGTCTGCCAACACGCCGTTCTATAACGTGATGCTGGCGATAGCCATGTGGTTCGGACGATTCATCATCATCGTCACGATCCTGGCGATGGCTGGTTCGTTTGCAGCTAAAAAACGGCTGGAGCCCAACTCCGGAACCATGCCTACCCATGGCCCGCTGTTCATCGTGTTGCTGATCGGTGTCGTGGTGCTGGTGGGGGTACTGAACTATGTACCGGCCCTGGCGCTTGGTCCCGTCGTTGAACATCTGCAGATGTTTGCACAGTAAAAATATTTGCGGGACAGAGCCGCCCGGGTAGGGTTTAAGGGCCACCGCAGCGTGGCGAATTACACTCCCCGTGCGGCTCTGTCCCCAACTAATCAAGAAGAAGGATCATCATGTCTCGCACTAATCTGACGCTCTTCGATTCCGCGCTCATGGGCCCGGCCATCGTCGCATCGTTCAAAAAGCTGGCGCCGCAAACGCAATTGCGCAACCCGGTCATGTTCGTGGTTTATGTCGGCAGTATCCTGACCACCCTGTTGTATTTCCAGGCCCTGATCGGCAAGGGCGAAGCCAGTCCGGCCTTCATCCTGGCGATCTCGGTGTGGCTCTGGTTCACTGTGCTGTTCGCCAATTTCGCCGAAGCGCTGGCGGAAGGGCGCAGCAAGGCGCAGGCGGAATCGCTGCGCGCCTTGAAGCAAACCGTTTCCGCCAAAAAACTGGACAATAACGGCAGCGGCAAGCCCAATGGCCAGCTCAGCAAGTGGTCGGCCACTCCGGCCAGCAACCTGCGCAAGGGCGACATCGTGCTGGTGGAAGCCGGGGACGTGATCCCGGTCGACGGTGAAGTCATCGAAGGCGTGGCCTCGGTTGACGAAAGCGCTATCACCGGCGAATCGGCACCCGTAATCCGCGAATCCGGCGGTGACTTTTCCGCTGTCACCGGCGGCACCCGGGTGCTGTCCGACTGGCTGGTGGTGCGAGTCTCGGTGAACCCTGGCGAAGCCTTCCTCGACCGCATGATCTCAATGGTGGAAAGCGCCAAGCGGCAAAAGACACCGAACGAGATCGCCCTCACCATCTTGCTGGTGGCGCTGACCATCGTGTTCCTGCTGGTGACTGTCACGCTGCTGCCGTTCTCGCTGTTTAGCGTGACCGCCGCCAAGTTCGGCACGCCGATCACCATCACAGTGCTGGTGGCTTTGCTGGTGTGCCTGATCCCGACCACCATCGGCGCCTTGCTGTCCGCCATTGGCGTGGCCGGCATGAGCCGCATGATGCAGGCCAATGTGATCGCCACCTCCGGCCGTGCGGTCGAAGCTGCCGGCGACGTCGATGTACTGTTGCTGGACAAGACCGGCACCATCACGCTGGGCAATCGCCAGGCTTCGGCATTCATTCCGGCGCCCGGCATCACCGAGCAGCAATTGGCGGACGTGGCGCAACTGGCTTCGCTGGCCGATGAAACACCGGAAGGGCGCAGCATCGTGGTGCTGGCGAAGCAGCGTTTCAATATCCGCGAACGCGAGATGGGTTCGCTGCACGCCACTTTTGTGCCGTTCACCGCACAGACGCGCATGAGCGGCATCGATATCGGCGAAGCAGGCCACGAAGGTGGAAAAATTCGCGCGATCCGCAAGGGCTCGTCCGAGGCGCTCAAGAACTACCTGCAGGAACTGGGGCAGCCGTTCCCGGCCGAAGTCGCTCACAACGTCGACGACGTCGCCCGCCGCGGCAGCACGCCGCTGGTGGTGGTGGACGACGGTGTGGTGATGGGTGTGGTCGAGTTGAAAGACATCGTCAAGGGCGGCATCAAGGAACGTTTTGCCGAACTGCGCCGGATGGGCATCAAGACCGTCATGATCACCGGCGACAACCGCTTGACAGCGGCATCGATTGCCGCCGAAGCGGGGGTTGACGATTTCCTGGCGGAAGCGACGCCGGAAGACAAGCTCAAGCTGATCCGCAGCTACCAGTCGGAAGGCCGGCTGGTAGCGATGACCGGCGATGGCACCAACGACGCACCGGCGCTGGCCCAGGCCGACGTGGCGGTGGCGATGAACAGCGGCACACAGGCAGCGAAGGAAGCCGGCAACATGGTCGACCTCGATTCGAACCCGACCAAACTGCTGGAGATCGTCGAGATCGGCAAGCAGATGCTGATGACGCGCGGCGCCTTGTCGACCTTCTCGATTGCCAACGATGTCGCCAAGTATTTCGCGATTATCCCGGCGGCCTTCATCACCACTTATCCGCAGCTCGCGGCATTGAATGTGATGCACCTGGCCAGCCCATCGTCGGCCATCATGTCCGCGGTCATCTTCAACGCCCTGATCATCGTGGTGCTGATCCCGCTGGCGCTGAAAGGTGTGCGCTATCGCGCAGTTGGAGCGGCTTCGCTGTTGCGTCGCAACCTGCTGATCTACGGCCTGGGCGGCATCATCCTGCCCTTTATCGGTATCAAGCTGATCGACATGATCTTGTCGGTCATGCACCTGGTGTAATTAGGAGTATAGAAATGAAATCCGCATCTACAACGCTGCCGCCGGCAAAACTGGCGGCCAATTCGAAAGTATCTTCGTCGAAAGCGGCTTCGCAAGGCGTAATGCGCCCGGCACTAGTGCTGTTCGCCAGCCTGACAATCCTATGCGGAGTGATCTATCCGCTGGCCGTGACCGGCATCGGCAAGGCGGTCTTTCCCGACCAGGCTTCCGGCAGCCTGATCGTGCAAAACGGCAAGCTGATCGGCTCGCGCCTGATCGGCCAGGAATTTTCAGCCCCCAACTATTTCTGGGGACGTCTGTCGGCAACCAGCCCGATGCCATACAACGCCCAGGCTTCCAGCGGCTCCAATTTCGGACCTAGCAATCCGGCTTTGATAGACGCGGTCAAGGGCCGGGTCGACGCCCTGAAAGCCGCCGATCCGGGCAACACGCTGCCGATGCCGGTAGACCTGGTGACTGCCTCCGGCAGCGGCCTGGATCCGGAAATCAGCCTGGCTGCCGCCTATTACCAGGCCGGACGCATTGCACGCGAACGCAAGCTGAGCGTCGATACCGTGCACAGCCTCATCGACAGCCTGCAGCTGCGGCGCAGCCTGGGCTTCTTCGGCGAGCCGCGCGTCAATGTGCTGGCGTTGAACCTGGCGCTTGATCGGGCAACTGAGCGCCAGCATCCGGCTGCGAACTAAGTTTCACCACCCATTTCATTCCAGAAGGGATAGTGCTCGCAGGACTGGCCGTACAGCGTGCGGCCAGCTTGCACACGTCCATGTTTCTTCGGGTTTGAAATAAAACACCACGCTATCTTTGTCTTATCTGGAACATATGAAGAAAATCATCTATTTTGCTGGCCTGCTGTCCGTCATCGGTGTTACCGCCTTCACTGCAAATTTCTCGCAGGCTGAAGAGGCGCCTGTTGAAGCTGCTGTCCCTGACAATTCCCTGACGTTCAATGCCAGCCTGGTCTCCGACTATCGCTTTCGCGGCATTTCCCAGACACGCTTGAAACCGGCCCTGCAAGGCGGCGCGGATTATAGCAACGCTCCTACCGGGCTGTATGTCGGCACTTGGCTGTCGACTATCAAATGGGTCAAGGACGGCGGCGGCGACGGCAATATCGAATGGGATGTCTACGCCGGCAAGAAAGGCAATTTCACCCAGGACTTGAGCTACGATTTCGGCGTCCTGACGTATGTATATCCGTCCAATGAATTGAATCCGGACGCCAATACCACGGAACTCTACGGCCAGCTTGGCTACGGTCCCGCATATGTCAAATATTCGCAGTCGCTGACCAATCTGTTTGGCTTTGCCAACAGCAAGAACAGCGGTTACCTGGATATCGGCGCCAATATCGATGTCAGCAACGGTTATACGGTCAATTTGCATGCCGGCCATCAAACCGTCAAAAACAACTCGGCTTCCAGTTATAACGACTGGAAAGTCGGCCTGACCAAGGATTTCGGTTTCCTGTCCGCCAGTGTGGCCGTGATCGGCACCGATACCAACAACTATGTAGGCCCGGGGCCAGATCGCAAGAACCTGGGGAAAACCGCGCTGGTAGTATCGGCGGCCAAGATATTCTAAGGATTGCTGACCGACGGTTTCAATAGTACGGGTCGGAAGGCGCAGAGTCTTCCGGCCTGTTTGCCGTTGCGGTCCCGGTATCGGCCCCGGTATCAGCCCCGATACGGGCAAGGAATTCATGCGGATTTCGGTATATCGTAGCGATAACTGGATTCCATCTACAATTAGCGCTACGATTTTATCTAACCGTCTTATCGATGGCTTTCACAAGGCAATCAGTGTCCTCACCCTATTCAAACGACGATCTGCGTCCGGATCCGGATGCTTTGCTGGCGCGGCTGCAGGTGCAGGAGAGCCTGGCCGGGCGCGGCAAGCTGCGCATCTATTTCGGCGCTTCGGCCGGCGTCGGCAAAACCTACGCCATGCTCAGCGCCGCACACAAGTTGCATGGCGAGGGGCGCGACGTCTTGGCGGGAGTGATCGAAAGCCACGGCCGCGCTGAAACCGCTGCGTTGCTGAACGGGCTGGAACTGCTGCCCATGAAGCAGGTCGCTTATCGCGACAAGCAGCTGCCGGAATTCGACCTCGACGCTGCCTTGCGGCGCAAGCCATCGTTGATACTGGTCGATGAACTGGCGCATTCCAATGCAGCCGGCTCACGCCATCCGAAGCGCTGGCAAGACGTGGAAGAGTTGCTGAATGCCGGCATCGATGTATTCACCACGCTCAATGTCCAGCATCTGGAAAGCCTGAACGATGTGGTGGGCGGCATCACCGGCATCCGGGTCGCGGAAACATTGCCGGACACCGTATTCGACGCTGCCGATGAAGTGGTGCTGGTGGACCTGCCGGCCGACGAATTGCTGAACCGGCTGAAACTAGGCAAGGTCTACAAGCTGCCGCAGGCGGAACGCGCCTCGCGCAATTTTTTCCGCAAAGGCAACCTGATCGCACTGCGCGAACTGGCTTTGCGCCGCACCGCGGATCGCTTGCAGGGCGATGTCCAGGCCTACCGGATCGAGAAGTCGATAGGCGCGGTGTGGCAGACCGACGCCGCCCTGCTGGCCTGCGTTGGCCCGTCGCCCAGCGCGGAACATGTCATCCGCAGCACCGCACGGCTGGCGACCCAGCTCAATGCCGAATGGCATGCGGTGTATGTCGAGACGCCGAAACTGCAGCGCCTGCCTTCCGCCAAGCGCGAGCGCATCCTGAAGACGCTCAAGCTGGCGCAGGACCTGGGCGCGACCACTGCTGTACTGGCCGGCAGCGAAGTAGCCGAGGTTGTGGCCAGTTATGCACGCAGCCACAATTTCTCGAAGATCATCATCGGCCGCAGCCAGCGCCGCTTTCCCTGGCAAGCCAGCCATTCCGCGCGGATCGCGGCCCATGCCCGCGATATCGACCTGATCGCCATCGGCGCAAGCTCGGCCGGCACTGCGGAAAAAGCCGAGGAGGGCGCCGGCGGCATCCTGCCGCGCCACTTGCCGATGCAGAACCGGGTCGAATGGTGGGGTTATGCCTGGGCGCTGGCGGTATGCGTGCTGGTGACTTTACTGGCGACGCCGATACTGCCGTTTTTCGACCTGGCCAACATCGTCATGTTATATCTGCTGGCGGAAGTCCTGATCGCTATCCGTTATGGCCGCGGACCGGCGATTTTTGTCGCGCTGTTGAGCATCGCTTCCTTCGATTTCTTTTTTGTGCCGCCGCGCTTTTCGTTTGCCGTCAGCGATTTCCAGTACCTGGTGACCTTCGGCGTGATGCTGGCGGTCGGCCTGACCATTAGCCACCTGACCTCCGGGCTGCGCTACCAGGCGCGGATCGCCTCGGACCGCGAAGCGCGCTCGCGCGCCTTGTTCGAATTTGCCCGCGCCTTGTCGGGAGTGCTGCAGACAGAACAGATCTTCGAGACCAGCGGACAGTTCTTGCAGCACAGTTTCCAGGCCAAGACCTTGCTGCTGATACCTGACGATGCCGGCCGGCTGAACTTGCCGGCGGCGATACCGGACGATGTGGCCAATGTCGCCGCCACGCTCGACATGGGTATCGCCCAGTGGGCTTTCGACAATGCCAGCAGCGCAGGCATCGGCACCGATACCCTGCCAGCCAGTAATTATCTCTATCTGCCTTTGGTGGCGCCGATGCGCACCCGGGGCGTGCTGGTGATCTTGCCGCATAACCGGCGCTGGATCCTGATCCCGGAGCAGCAGCAACAGTTGTATACCTTCGCCACCCTGACCGCGATTGCGCTGGAGCGCGTGCACTATGTCGAAGTGGCGCAAGACGCTCTGGTGAGGATGGAGTCGGAGCGTTTGCGCAACTCCCTGCTGTCGGCGCTGTCGCACGATTTGCGCACGCCGCTGACCGCCTTGATCGGCTTGTCCGAGTCGCTGGTGCTGTCGAAGCCGCCATTGCAGCAGAACCAGCAAGTGCTGGCCAGCGCACTGCACAGCGAAATGCTGCGCATGAGCGCGCTGGTGACCAACCTGCTGGACATGGCGCGTATCCAGAGCGGAGAGGTCAAGCTGAATTTGCAATGGCAGCCATTCGAGGAAGTGGTCGGCAGTGCATTGCGCGCCAGCGGTTCAGCGCTGCACGGACACCAGGTCGAGATAAGGGTGGCGCACGAGTTGCCGCTGGTCCATTTCGATGCGGTGCTGATCGAACGCGTGCTGTGCAATTTGCTGGAGAATGCCGCCAAATACACGCCGCCCGGCTCCCACATTGTTTTAGCAGCCGTAGCCAATGCACGTTTCCTGACGGTGACCATCGCCGATGATGGACCGGGGCTGCCGAGCGGCATGGAAGATACGATATTTGAAAAATTCACGCGCGGCGAGCGCGAATCGGCCAAACCCGGCGTCGGACTCGGATTGGCCATCTGCCGGGCAATCGTGGAAGCCCATGGCGGCAGCATCCATGCCCGCAGCGGCCATCGCGGCGAAAGCGGCGCCGAATTCATCTTCACCATTCCGCTCGGTGCGCCGCCCAGCATGCCGGACCTGGAAGAACACGAACCGAGCGCCGGTGACGATACGGAGAACGCATGACGATACAACCTACACCCATAGCACTGCTGGTCGAAGACGAACCTCAGATCCGGCGTTTTGTACGCGCCGCCCTCGAGGATGAGGGCTGGCAGATTTTCGAAGCGGCCACCATGCAGCGCGGCCTGATCGATTGCGGCACCCGCAAGCCGAACCTGGTGATCCTCGATCTCGGCCTGCCGGATGGCGATGGCATCGATTTCATCCTGGATGTCAGGAAATGGTCGCGTGTGCCGATCATCGTGCTGTCGGCGCGGGTCAATGAAACCGACAAGATCAAGGCGCTCGATGCCGGCGCCGACGATTACCTGAGCAAGCCGTTCGGCGTCGGCGAACTGCTGGCGCGGGTGCGCGCCACGCTGCGGCGGCAGCACCAGCCGCTGGCCGGCGACGATGGCTTGATCCGCTTCGGCGACGTCACGCTGGACCTGCAGGCGCGGCTGGTCACCAAGGCGCAACAGCAGGTGCACCTGACGCCGACCGAGTATCGCCTGCTGTCGGTGCTGGTGGCCAATGCCGGCCGGGTGGTGACCAATCCGCAGCTGCTGAAAGAAGTGTGGGGGCCGTCGCATTCGGAGAGCGGCCACTACCTGCGGATTTATATGGGACACTTGCGGCAGAAGCTGGAAGACGATCCGGCACAGCCCAAGCACCTGCTGACCGAAACCGCAGTTGGCTACCGGATCCTGCTGTCCCAGTAAAGGCCAATGAACGAGAAAAAACGGAGAAGACAATGACCAGACCGGAATGCATCAAACACTGGCAAGAGATCCAGGGCGCGGACGATTCCAGCTATCCCGGCAGCGCCGAGCTGATGTCGATCGGTTCGCCGTTCGGCCGCGTCTTCGGCCTGAACCGCCTCGGCATCCATCATGAACTGCTGCAGCCTGGCCGCCGCACTTCCTGGCCGCATGCCGAGAAGACCGAGGAAGAATTCGTCTACGTCATCGAAGGCGCGCCGGATGTCTGGCTGGACGGTCATTTGCACCGGCTGGCGCCGGGAGACGGCGTCGGCTTTGCACCCGGCACCGGCCTCGCGCATACCTTCATCAACAATACCGCAACCGATGTGCGCTTGCTGGTGGTGGGCGACCGCTTCCGCGCCGACAACCAGGTTTATTACGCCTTGCACGCGCAGCGCAATGCCGAGATCGGCGAACAGCTTTGGCTGGATGTGCCGAAACAGCCGCTGGGTCCGCATGATGGTTTGCCGGACAAATTGCGGGAGTCCAACGGGCCGTTCTGAAGGTAGGAGGGGGGCGATCCGGGGCAACGGAAGTTGTCCTGAAAAGAAAGCAGTCATCGTACATCCTGCCAAATTCCAGGAATAGGTGTAAACTATCGGGCAGACAGATGCAAACTGCTTGCATCTGTCTTTTTGTTTACCCTACGGTTATCGGCAGTGCCACGTACTCTTCTCATTCCGCTCATTGTTGCCTGCGCGCTGTTCATGGAAAACATGGACGCGACGGTGATTGCCACCTCGCTGCCGGTACTGGCGCGCGACCTCGGCCAAGATCCCCTTACCCTGAAACTGGCGTTGACCTCGTATGTGGTCGGCCTCGGCGTGTTCATCCCGATCAGCGGCTGGGTCGCCGACCGTTTCGGCGCACGCACCGTGTTCCGTGCCGCCATCCTGGTGTTCCTGGGCGGCTCGCTGATGTGCGCAGCCTCGAGCTCGCTGGCGGCGTTTGTCGCAGCGCGCTTCTTGCAGGGCATAGGCGGCGCCATGATGGTGCCGGTGGGGCGTATTGTCATTTTCCGTTCGGTGCCGCGTACTGATCTGGTGAAAGCCATCAGCTACCTGACCATTCCGTCCCAGCTGGGACCGGTGATCGGGCCGCCGCTGGGCGGTTTCATCACGACTTATTTCCACTGGCGCTGGATTTTCCTGATCAATGTGCCGATCAGCATCCTCGGCATGTACCTGGCCAGCCGCTATATCGAAAATTACCGTTCCGACGATCTGCAGCCGCTCGACATGAAGGGTTTTGTGCTGTCGGCTATCGGCAGCACCTTGCTGATGCTTGGCCTGTCTCTGATCGACGGCGAATTGCTGGCGCCGCAGTGGGCGTTCGCCATGTGCGTGCTGGGCGGCCTGACCTTGTATGTGTATTTGCTGCATGCAAGGCGCGAACCGTTTCCGCTGCTGGACTTGCGCCTGCTGCGGATCCCGACGTTCCGCGCCAGCGTCATTGGCGGCTCGCTGTTCCGCATCGGGCTGGGCGCCGTGCCGTTCCTGCTGCCGCTGGCGCTGCAGGTGGGGTTTGGCATGAATGCCTTCCACGCCGGCACCATTACTTGCGCCTCTGCTTTCGGTGCGATTTTCATGAAAGCCATCGGCACCTCGGTCCTGCGCCGTTACGGCTTCCGTTCAGTGCTGATCTGGAATGCAGTGCTGGCCGGGCTGGCGCTGGCCTCGTACGGCCTGTTCACGCCGACCACGCCCTACCTGGTGATGATGGCGGTGGTGCTGCTGGGCGGGTTTTTCCCTTCCATGCAATTCACCTGCCTCAACACCATGGCTTACGCCGACCTCGATAGCGCCGACGTCAGCCGGGCCACCAGCCTGGCCAGCGTGGTGCAGCAGATTTCCTTGGGTTTGGGAGTGACCATAGGCGGCCTGGCGGTGCATCTGTCGAGCCGTTTGCAAGGGCATTCGACCATCGTGGCGGGGGATTTCTGGCCGGCCTTCATTGTCATCGGCCTGTTTTCGTTGGCCTCGATTCCGGTCACCCGGCGCTTGCCTTTGAATGCGGGCTCTGCATTGACCGGACATAAGCCGGCTTGATAGCGGTTTTAATTTAAACTTCCGCGATACGCTTGGCGATATGCGCCAGCGCTTCTTCGACCTGGTCGACCAGGATCAGGCAAAGATCTCCCGGCGCCAGGTGCGACAAGGCGGTATCGATGGCGACGAATTCGCCGTTGATTTCCTCGGTCGACGTGGTGCGGCGGGCGTTTTGCAAACCTTCGCGCAACAGACCGAGCACCTCGCCGTCGGCGCGGCCGCGCTGGCACTGGTCCTGGTACAGGATCACCTGGTCGAAAGCATCGCCCAGGATTTCGGTCTGGTGGCGGATATCGATATCGCGCCGGTCGCCGGCGCCGCTGATGACGACCGAGCGGCGTTTGGCTGGCATGCTGTCGATGGCCTTGACCAGCGCCTGGATCGCATCCGGGTTGTGGCCGTAGTCGGCGATCAGGGTCGCGCCGCGGTAATCGAATACATTGAAGCGGCCTGGCGCCGTGGCGGCATCGTTGACGAAGGTGCTGAGGCCGGCGCGGATCACTTCCCAGTCCAGGTCCAGCGCCCAGGCTGCGGCAATCGACGCCATGGCGTTTTCGATCTGGAAGCCGATGGCGCCGTTGCGCGTCAGCGGAATGTCTTGCAGCAAAATCCGATGTTCCTGCTTGCCCTTGGCGGCGACGATGGCGTTGCCGTCCTGGTACACCACCCGGTGGCCTTGCGCACGATGGGTAGTCATCAGCGGGTGATGGAAATCGTGGGCGAAAAAGGTGACCGAGCCGGTGCAGGATTTGGCCATGCTGGCGACCATCGGGTCGGCCGCGTTGAGGACGGCGTGGCCGCCGGGCGCGACGTTTTCCACGATCACGCGTTTTACCACGCTCAGGTCTTCCACCGTGCTGATATAACTCAGCCCGAGGTGGTCGCCCATGCCGATGTTGGTGACCACGGCGACATCGCAGCGATCGAAGCCAAGGCCCTCGCGCAAGATGCCGCCGCGCGCGGTTTCAAACACGGCGGCGTCGACGTCGGGATGCATCAGGACATTGCGGGCGCTGCGCGGACCGCTGCAGTCACCGGTATCGATGCGTTGCTGTTCGATGTAGACGCCGTCGGAATTGGTCATGCCGACGCGCAGTCCCTTGCGCCCCAGCAGGTGGGCGATCAGGCGCACGGTAGTGGTCTTGCCGTTGGTGCCGGCCACCGCTACCAGCGGGATGCGGCCGTTGTCGCCGCTGGCGAACATGGTCGACATGATGGCGGCGCCGACCGCACGGCCCTTGCCGTAGGAAGGGCTGATGTGCATGCGCAAGCCAGGCGCGGCGTTGACTTCGACTACGCCGCCTTCCTGTTCTTCCAGCGGCTGGTGGACATTGTTGCAGACCACGTCGACGCCGCAGATATCGAGTCCCACCATTTGCGCCGCGGCGACGGCGCGCGCCGCCAGCTCCGGATGGACGTCTTCGGTGACGTCGGTGGCGGTGCCGCCGGTGCTCAGGTTGGCGTTGTTGCGCAGGACTACGCGCACGCCTTGCTGCGGAATCGAATCCGCGGCGTAATTCTGTTTCGCCAGGGTGGCCAGGGCGATCGCATCAAAGCGGATCTTGGTCAGCGAAGTGGCATGGCCATCGCCGCGCAGCGGGTCGCTGTTGACCTGGTCTACCAGCTGGCTGATGGTGCGCACACCGTCGCCGATGACTTGCGGCGGATCGCGGCGGGCAGCGGCGATCAGCTGGTTGCCAACCACCAGCAGGCGGAAGTCATGCCCCGGCAGGTAGCGTTCGACAATCACTTCCGAGCAGATCTTGGCCGCCACTTCGAACGCAGCCATGACTTGCTCGCGAGCGGTGATATTGACCGCCACGCCTTTGCCCTGGTTGCCGTCGCGCGGCTTGAGCACCACCGGGCCTGCGATTTCCTGGGTCGCGGCCCAGGCTTCTTCCGCGCTGGACACCACCCGGCCCATAGGCACCGGAACGCCGGCGGCGTTCAGCAGCTTCTTGGTCAGGTCCTTGTCCTGCGCGATCGATTCCGCGATGGCGCTGGTATGGTTGGTTTCGGCGGCCTGGATGCGGCGCTGGCGGCTGCCCCAGCCGAACTGCACCATGCTGCCGCTGGTCAGGCGCCGGAATGGAATCCCGCGCATGACTGCGGCCTGCACGATGGAACCGGTGCTAGGCCCGAGACGGACGTCTTCATCCAGTTCCTGCAAGCTGGCCAGTGCGCCGGCCAGGTCGAACGGCTGGTCGTCCAGCGCTGCCTGGCACAGTTGCTGCGCCAGCTGGAACGCCAGCCGGCCGACTTCTTCTTCGGTATATTCAACGATGACCTGGTAGACGCCGCCTTCCAGCGTCGGCACCGTGCGGCTGAAGGTGACCGGGCAACCGGATTCCGACTGCAGTCCGAGCGCTGCTATCTCCAGCGCATGCGCCATCGACACCACTTCGTTCTTGCTGCCGGCCTCCAAAAAGCCGATTTTTGGAAAGCGTTCACGCAGCCTGGCTTCGAAACCGGCGATGCCCGCAATGGCGCGCTCGACATCGGGACAAGACACAATGGCTTCGATAGCGGTATGTCGACTCCACAGATTGGGGCCGCGAAGTACTCGGATACGTGATACGTCCATCAACAGGTTTTCCTAATATTACCAATAATTACCAATAAAAAAGCAGGATCGGCAGCAGCCGTCCTGCTTAGCTTTTTAAGCCATTTCGAAGGTCTCTATCCCTGCACGGATCAGATCGTGAGAGATGTCCAGCGCCCATGCCGCTGCTACTGCCGCCAGCACGTTTTCCACCTGGAAGCTGTCCTTGCTGCGGGCAATCAGCGGCACGGTGGCGATGTCGGCCAGCAGCATTTCATTCTTGCCGACCGCCAGCATGATCTGGTCGTTGCGGACAAACACCGCACGCTTGTCTTGCTCCAGCTGTTCGGCGATCACCGGCAGGGTAGGGGAGAGGCCAAAGAAGATCACTTCACCATCGCACAGCGACGCCATGCCCGCTACCAGCGGATCGGCGGCATTCAGCACGGCGACGCCGCTAGGCAGCACGACATCGACCTGGGTGCGGGTGACCTTGACCATTTCCTCGGCATCGCTGATGTAGTACTGCGGCGAACTGTCGCCGGCGGCGATATTGGTGACGACGCCGACCTGGCAGCGGTCGTAGACCAGGCCTTCCGACAGGATAGTGTCGTGGCTGTTTTCGAACACCGCTGCTTCGACCGCACGATTGATCAGCACCCGTTGCGCCGATTCCCAATTGGCGCGGTCGCCCTTTTCGACTTGGCGCTGGGCGAAATACAGGCCGTCGCCGCAAGCCAAGCCGACATGGTTGCCGCTCAGGTGCAACTGCCAGGCTATCAGGCGCGAGACCGTGGTCTTGCCGTGGGTGCCGGTGACGCCGACGATAGGGATGCGGCCATTGTTGGCAGCGGCAAACAAGTGTTCGATGATGGCGCGGCCAACCGGGCGCGGCCGGCCTTCGGCCGGTTTCAGGTGCATCAGCAGGCCGGGGCCGGCATTGACTTCGACAATCGCGCCGCGCTGTTCTTCCAGCGGCCGGGAAATGTCTTCGGCCACCAGGTCGACGCCGGCGATATCCAGGCCCACCACGCGTGCGGCGAGCGAGGCCGCGGCGGCGACGCTGGGGTGGACCAGGTCGGTAACGTCGATGGAAACGTTGCCGTTGCGCTGGATCAGCACTTGTTTGCCTGCGGGTGGGATCGATTCGCCGTTGAAGCCTTGCCGTTCCAGCTCTACCCGCACCACCGGTTCATCGTCCAGCAGCACCAGGCTGAGCGGACATTCTTCCAGTTCGCCGCGGCGCGGGTCGGAATTGATCTGGCTGTCGATCAGCTGGCGGATGGTCGACTTGCCGTCGCCGCTGATGGACAGCGGCTCGCCGCGCGCAGCTGCCGCCAGGCGGCCGCCGACGATCAGCAGCCGGTGTTCGTTGCCGCGGATGAAACGCTCGACGATCACGCTGCTGCCTTCTTGCAGCGCCAGCGTGTAGGCGGTTTCGATCTCGGCCTGGGTATTGAGGTCGATGAAGACGCCGCGGCCATGGTTCGCATCGGAAGGCTTGACCACCACCGGCAAGCCGATGTCTTCCGCCGCTTCCCAGGCCTCAGCGGCGCTTTCCACCAGTTGTCCTTCTGGCACCGGCACGCCGCAAGCCTGCAGCAGGCTCTTGGTCAGGTCCTTGTCGCTGGAGATGCTTTCGGCGATGGCGCTGGTCTGGTCGGTTTCCGCGGTCCAGATGCGGCGCTGGCGGATGCCGTGGCCGAGTTGCACCAGGTTGCCTTCGGTCAGGCGGAATGAGGGGATACGTCGTTCGTCTGCTGCTTCCACGATGCAGGCCGTGCTTGGCCCCAGGCAGCGCGAATCGACCATGCTGCGCAGTTCGGTGATAGTGGCGGGGACGTCGAACGGCTTGTCTTCAATCGCAGCCATGACCAGGTCGCGTGCAGCGTGCAGGGCGGCGCGGGTGACCTGTTCGTGGCGCGCGCGCACCGCAACCTTGTAGACGCCGCGCACCGAAGTGCTGCGCGCCTTGCCGAAACCGCCGGGCATGCCGGCCAGGTTTTGCAGTTCCAGGGTGACGTGTTCGAGGATGTGGCCGGGCCAGGTGCCGTCTTGCAGGCGCTGGACAAAACCGCCGCGTTCGCCGTAGCTGCAGCGATGTTCGATCAGGGTAGGCAGCCAGCTGGTCAGGCGCTGGTTGAACCCGGGCAAGGTATTTGAAGGGAAATCTTCCAGTTCGCCAATGTCGATCCACGCCTCAAGGGTTGAGCGGTAGGTCCAGATATTTGGACCGCGTAGCGACATGATGCGGAGAATTTCAATGTTTTTCATGAGTGAGCAATGAGGCTGTGCGATAGGGCTGCAATAGGGCTGCAATAGGGCTACGTGAGTGCTGAAAATTTTTCTTGTTTTATGTCGGTTCAACACCCTGCAACTATCTGTAACGCGCTAATACGTGAATCGGTTTACAGAAGCTCACTTAAAATAGCAAAATGATAGGGTTATGGTAACGAAATGTAACGTTTCTGAAAAACACGATAGGATATAATACTTGCGGCAGACGATGTGCGCCATTTGAGGCGATTTCACACAAAATTCAATCCGGTCCGTGCCTGCGGACACACCATGCCGTTTAGATGAAAAGCAACCCCTTATCCCCTGTGCCTACCTCCAGTAATTATTTATCCCATATCCTGTCTGCCGATTTGCGTGCCGAAGTGACAACACTGCTGGCCCCGGCCGAAGAGGTATTGGCGTCGCTGCAGGTCGATCTTAACGCTTCGCTGCATTTCGCGCGCGGCACGGTGCTGCTTACCAATCGCCGCGTGCTGGCCAAGATGGAACAGGACAGCAGCTGGCGCGAATGGGCTTACCGGCCGGGTCTGAGCCTGAGCCACCATGACCATGCCGGCGTCGGCAGCCTGGAGCTGTTCGACGAGCAGCGGCAACTGGCCTGCTGGCGCTACACGCTCGGCCTCAACCTGGAAGCGCTGCGCCTGATCAAGGTTTTCGAGCAGCAGCGCGACGATTACCTGGCCGGGCGTTCAGCAGCGCGCCAGGAGCAGGCGCTTTGCCCGCAGTGCCAGGCGCCGTTGCCGCCGGGTAGCGATGAATGCCTGATCTGTCCGGAAAAAGGCGAAGCGCCATCCTCGACCTGGGCTCTGTTCCGGCTGGCGCGTTTCGCCACGCCCTACAAGGGCATGCTGCTGCTGGGCTTCATCCTGATGCTGATCTCGACTGCCGCTACCCTGGTGCCGCCTTACCTGATGGGCCCCTTGATGGATAACGTGCTGATTCCTTATCAGAACGGCAAGCCGATCAATTACGACCTGGTCAAGCTCTACCTGTCCGGATTGCTGGCTTCCGCCCTGGTGGCATGGAGCCTGGGCTGGGCCCGCACCTATATCCTGGCGCTGGTCAGCGAGCGTATCGGCGCCAACCTGCGCACTACTACCTATGAACACCTGCTGCGCCTGTCGCAGGAATATTTCGGCGGCAAGCGCACCGGCGACCTGATGGCGCGCATCGGTTCCGAAAGCGACCGTATCTGCGTGTTCCTGTCCCTGCACCTGCTGGATTTCGCGATCGACGTGCTGATGATCGTCATGACCGCGGTGATCCTGTTCTCGATCAATCCCTGGCTGGCGCTGGTGACCCTGGTGCCGCTGCCGTTCATCGCCTGGATGATCCACCTGGTGCGCGACCGGCTGAAGCACGGCTTTGAAAAGATCGACCGCATCTGGGCCGAAGTGACCAACGTCCTTGCCGACACCATCCCGGGGATCCGCGTGGTCAAGGCGTTTGCCCAGGAAAAGCGCGAAGCCACGCGTTTCCGTGACGCCAACCAGCACAACCTGCTGGTCAACGACCGCGTCAACAAGATCTGGTCGCTGTTCTCGCCGACGGTCACCTTGCTGACCGAAGTCGGATTGCTGGTGGTCTGGGTGTTCGGCATCTGGCAGGTCTCGAAAAACGAAATCACGGTCGGTGTGCTGGCCTCGTTCCTGGCTTACATCAGCCGCTTCTATACCCGCCTCGATTCGATGAGCCGTATCGTCTCGGTGACGCAAAAAGCCGCAGTCGGCGCCAAGCGCATTTTCGAAATCCTGGATCACGTATCGAGCGTGCCGGAACCGGCCAACCCGGTGCACCTGGAGCATGTGAAAGGCGCCATCGAGTTGCGCAACATCGGTTTCCGCTACGGCAACCGGGCGGTGATGCGCGACGTTAACCTGACCATTGCGCCGGGCGAGATGATCGGCCTGGTGGGCCATAGCGGCTCCGGCAAGAGCACGCTGGTTAACCTGATCTGCCGTTTCTACGATGTGTCGGAAGGATCGATACGGATCGATGGCGTCGATATCCGTTCCATGCCGATCTCGGAATACCGCCGCAATATCGGCCTGGTGCTGCAAGAGCCGTTCCTGTTCTTCGGCACCATTGCAGAGAATATCTGCTACGGCAAACCGGAAGCCACGCGCGAAGAAATCGTCGCCGCCGCGCGCGCCGCCCATGCCCATGAGTTCATCCTGCGCCTGCCGCAAGGCTATGATTCGCTGGTCGGAGAACGCGGCCAGGCGCTGTCCGGCGGCGAGCGCCAGCGTATTTCGATCGCACGCGCCTTGCTGATCGATCCGCGCATCCTGATCATGGATGAGGCTACTTCCTCGGTCGACACCACTACCGAAAAAGAAATCCAGAAAGCGCTCGACAACCTGGTGCAAGGCCGCACCACGATTGCGATTGCGCACCGCTTGTCGACCTTGCGCAAGGCGGACCGACTGGTGGTGCTGGACCGCGGCCAGATTGTCGAAGTCGGCAGCCATGACGAACTGATGCTGCGCGAGGGCGCTTACTACCGCCTGTACCAGGCGCAGCTGCGCAATGCCGATACCGAGCCGACCCTGGTCGATGAAGATAGCGAAGACAGTGACGAGAGGGCTGCATGACAATCCACGATTTCAAACTCAGCCGCAACGCCTTCGGCCGCCTGGTGTACACCGCCGCCGGCGGCGAAGTGCATGAAGGCGTGGTGCCGGTGCGCGCTTTTCCCATCGGCGCGCCGGACGACGGCATTTCACTGGTAAACGGCGACGGCCAGGAGCTGGCCTGGATTTCGCGCCTGAGCGATTTGCCCGGCGAAACCCGGACGATGGTTGAAAAAGAACTGGCGAGCCGCGAATTCATGCCGGAAATCCGCCGCATCCAGCGGGTTTCCAGTTTCACCGCACCCAGCACCTGGTACGTCGAGACCAATCGCGGCGATGCTTCTTTCACGCTCAAGGGCGAGGAAGATATCCGGCGTATCGTGGCGACCAGCCTGCTGATTGCGGACAGCCACGGCGTACAGTTCCTGATCCGCGATACCCAGGCGTTGGACAAGGCCAGCCGCAAGATACTGGATCGTTTCTTGTAATCGGCAGCGGCCTTGGCGGGCCGCATTCCCTTAGAACTGCTCGTCCGCACCCAGGTAGCGCCATTGGCCTTCCGGCAAATTCCCCAGCTTCACACCGCCAATCCGCACCCGTTTCAATCCCAGCACCTTGAGGCCGACCATGTCGCACATGCGGCGGATCTGGCGCTTTTTCCCTTCGCGTAAAGTGAAGCTCAACTGGTCGTCATTCTGCCATTTGACGATGGCCGGCTTGAGCTTCTTGCCGTCCAGCGTCAGGCCGTGGTTGAGGCGGCGCAGTTCGGCGTCGGGCAGCTTGTCGCCCTTGGTGTAGCGCACCCGCACCAGGTATTCCTTGTCGACGCTGGTTTCTTCGCCGATCAGGTGCTTGGCGATACGGCCGTCCTGGGTCAGCACCAGCAGGCCGACCGAGTCGATGTCGAGGCGGCCGGCGGGCACCAGGCTGCGCAGCTGGGTTGGATGGAACAGGGTCGGAGAGCGGTCTTCGCTCCAGCGGTTGGCTTCCTTGATCAGCGCTACCGCCGGCTGGTAGCCGTCTTCGGCCTGGCCGCTGACGTAGCCGACCGGCTTGTTGATCAGGATGGTGACGCGTTTCGATTGTTCGGCCGCGGCCTGGCGCTCGACGCTGATGCGCTGGCCGGGCAGGACTTTGCTGCCGAGTTCCGATACGACGACGCCGTCGACCCGGACCCAGCCGCGGGCGATCCACTCATCGGCTTCGCGGCGCGAGCATAGCCCGAGTTCTGACATGCGTTTGGAAAGGCGTAATGGTTCGGTCATGAGGTGCAAACAATAAGGAAGATAAAATACATCAGATATGCAGCGCATCCAGCAGGTCGGTTTCCAGCTGGATCTGCAGGCGTGCATGGTTGAGCGCATTGCCGTCGACCAGGAACACGTCTTCGACCCGTTCGCCGAGCGTCATGATCTTGGCGGTGTGCAGATTGATCTTGTGCTTGGCCAGCACGCTGGCGACGGAGAACAGCAGGCCGGTGCGGTCGTTGGCGGTGATCGACAGCAGGTAGTACTGGCCGCGCTCGTCGGGACGCAGGTCGACCGTCGGTGTTACCGGGAAGGTGCGCGACAGGCGCGACAGTCGTCCCTTGGACGGCGCCGGCAGGGGACTGTCGGTTTGCAGCAACAGCGTCAGTTCATGCTCGATCAGGTTGATGATGTCGCGATAGTGCTTGGCAAATAGCGGCGCGCTGATCAGGAAAGAGTCGAGCGCGTAGCCGTGCCGGGTAGTCTGGATCTTGGCGTCCAGGATGCTGAAATTCTTGCTGTCGAAATAGCTGCAGATGCGGATGAACAGATCGTTCCGGTCCTTGGTGTAGACCGCCACCTGCAGACCTTCGCCGATCGGCGCCAGGCGGCATTTGACGATCGGGCTCGGGCTATCAGTCTGGTTGTAGAAGGAACGGGTTTGCCAGGCGATGTCGGACGAGTCGTGGCGCAGGAAATAGGCGACGTCGAGCTGGCGCCACAGGGTTTCGTGGGCGTCTTCCGCCAGGCCGTACAGGCGCAGGGTTTTCAGCGCTTCTTCCTGGCGGTTTTTCAGCTCGCGGTCAGCCGACGGCGTTTCACCGCCGAGCACACGCAAGGTCATGCGGTACAGATCTTCCAGCAACTTGCCTTTCCAGGCATTCCATACCTTGGGACTGGTGCCGCGTATGTCGGCCACGGTCAGCAGGTAGAGCGCGGTCAGGTGCCGTTCGTCCTTGACCGTATTGGCAAAATTGAGGATCACTTCGGGATCCGACAGGTCCTGTTTTTGCGCCACTTGCGACATGGTCAGGTGATGCTCAACCAGGAACACCACCAGCGCGGTGTCCGCCGCCGGCAAGCCGTGCTGCTGGCAGAAGTGCAGGGCGTCGGTCATGCCCAGCTTGGAGTGGTCGCCGCCGCGGCCCTTGGCGATGTCGTGGAACAGGGCGGCGACGTACAGCAGCCAGGAACGCGGGAAATTGGCGATCAGCTGGCTGCAGAACGGATATTCATGGGCATGTTCGCTCATCGTGAAGCGGCGCACATTGCGCACCACCATCAGGATGTGCTGGTCAACGGTGTAGACATGGAACAGGTCGTGCTGCATCTGGCCGACGATGCGCCGGAAGTTCGGCAGATAGCGGCCCAGGATGCTGGTCTGGTTCATGCCGCGCAGCGCGTGGGTGATGCCTTGCGGCGCCTGGATGATCTGGATGAACAGCGAGCGGTTATGCGGATCGCGGCGGAAGCTGTTGTCGATCTTGACGCGGGCGTGCCACAAGGCGCGCCGGGTGCGTGCGGTCATGTCCTTCAGTTCGCTGTGCTGGGCCAGCAGCAGGAACAGCTCCAGCATGGCTGACGGCGTGGTCTTGAACAGGTCGTCGTGGGCGATATCGATCAGGCGGTTCAGATGGTTGAAGCGGTCGTTGATACGTTGCGGCACCATCGGCTGCGGGAACAGTTGCACTTCGATGTTCTGCAGCAGGATGGTGTTGAGCTGGGTCACCGCCTTGGCGGCCCAGTAATAACGCTGCATCAGGTATTCGCTGGCGCGCCGGGTTTCCGTGGTCTGGAAGCCGAGCGCTTCGGCAATCGGCGTCTGGACATCGAATACCAGCCGGTCTTCGCGGCGGTTAGTGTAGATGTGCAGGCGGATCCGGATATCCTTGAAAGCGCGCTCCTGGCGCGACAGCTGGCGCGCTTCGGCGGCCGTGATCAGGCCGCGCTGGGCCAGTTTGGGCCAGGATTCGCCGAGCCCGGCTGCCTTCGCCACCCACAGGATCACTTGCAGGTCGCGCAAGCCGCCCGGGCTCTCCTTGCAGTTCGGTTCCAGGCTGTACGGCGTATCTTCGTATTTGACGTGGCGCTGGCGCATTTCCAGGATTTTCCCCTGGAAAAAGGCGCAGGCGTCCATGGCGCCATTGCAGCGTTCCTGCAATTGCACGAACAGCGGATGGCTGCCGCTCACCAGCCGCGCTTCCAGCAGGCTGGTCTGGACTGTGATGTCGGCGGCGGATTCGCTCAGGCACTCGTCAACCGTGCGGATGCTGTGGCCGATTTCCAGGCCGATATCCCAGAACAGCTGCACCAGCTGTTCCAGCCGGGATTTCAATTCGGCGTCCGGACTGGCTTCCAGCAGGATCAGGACATCAACGTCGGAATGCGGGAACAGCTCGCCGCGGCCGTAACCGCCGACCGCCACCAGTGCTGCGCTGGACGGCAGTTCCAGCATTTTCCAGGCTTGCGTCAGGGCGATGTCGACACTGCGCCGCAGCGCCGTCAGCAGTTCGCCGGGTTTACCGTCCGCCAGGAAGGCAGAGATGATGGTTTGCCGCTCGCTTCTAAGCTGTTGTTTGAGTGTGGCGGCAAGGGTCGTCATGTAGGCGCGGGTCGAGATACAGCTCAACTAAGCGGCAGCGGCCGCTTGTTGGATGAATGCAGGCGGAGGCGGCGTACCCTCGGATACGGTCAGCACTTCGTAGCCGGTTTCGGTGACCAGCACGGTGTGTTCCCATTGTGCGGACAGGCTGCGATCCTTGGTCTTGATGGTCCAGCCGTCGCCCATTTCGCGGATGTCGCGGCGGCCGGCGTTGATCATCGGCTCGACCGTGAAGATCATGCCGGCTTCCAGCCGTTCCAGCGTGCCGGGGCGGCCGTAGTGCAATACCTGCGGCTCTTCGTGGAAGACCTTGCCGATGCCGTGGCCGCAGAATTCGCGGACTACGCTGTAGCCGGCTTTTTCGGCGTGCTGCTGGATCACATGGCCGATATCGCCCAGGTGCGCGCCGGGTTTGATCTTGGCGATGCCCAGCCACATGCACTCATAGGTGATGTCGCCCAGGCGCTTGGCCATGATCGACGGTTCGCCGACATAAAACATGCGGCTGGTGTCGCCATGGTAGCCATTCTTGATGACGGTAATGTCGAGATTCACCACGTCGCCGCTTTTCAGCACCTTGTCGCCCGGAATGCCGTGGCAGATGACGTCGTTGACCGAGGTGCAGATGGCCTTCGGATACGGCGTATAGCCAGGCGGGCAGTAATTCAGCGGGGCAGGGATGGTATCTTGTACATTTGTCATGTATTCATGGCACAGGCGGTCCAGCTCGCCGGTGGTGACGCCGGCTTTGACAAAAGGCGTGATGTAGTCGAGCACCTCCGAGGCAAGCTTGCCAGCGACGCGCATGCCGGCGATATCCTCAGCGGTTTTAATGGAGATGGAGGTCATAAGATTAGGAAAAATCGAGAAAATTCGGTGAATTCTTTAGCAAAAGGCGCAAAAAACGCCTGGATTCAGTCAGTATCGAGTCAATGAGCGATTATAAACGAGGCCAGCCGGATGCGCTTAAAGATATGCCTCGCAGCGCTTGAAGAAACCTGGGGTTTTGGGTTACAATCTTGGGTTAGCTCGAATTGCTATTGGGCTATATCGATGTTTGTGTAGTTTATTTTATGTGTCAAAACGCGAATTCACTCGAAAAGGGTGCTGTGTTTGTCTCTCGACAAAGGCGGTGACTGAGTGGGTTCCAGACCAAACCCTGGAGAAAATTATGTCCGTAACAATGCGTGAAATGCTGGAAGCCGGTGTCCACTTCGGTCACCAAACCCGTTTCTGGAACCCAAAGATGGCGCCGTTCATCTTCGGTCACCGCAACAAGATTCATATCGTCAACCTGGAAAAGACCCTGGGCATGTACCAGGAGGCGATGAAGTACATCCGCCAACTGTCGTCCAACCGCGGCAACATCCTGTTTGTCGGCACCAAGCGTCAAGCACGCGAAATCGTAGCTGCTGAAGCGGCGCGTTCGGGTTCGCCTTTCGTTGACCAGCGTTGGCTGGGCGGCATGCTGACCAACTTCAAGACCATCAAGACATCGATCAAGCGCCTGAAGGAAATGGAAGCATCGATCGAAGACGGTTCGGTCGAGAAGCTGAGCAAAAAAGAAGGCCTGATGTTCCAGCGCGAGCTGATCAAGCTGCAAAAAGCTATCGGCGGCATCAAGGACATGGGCGGCATTCCTGACGCAATTTTCGTGATCGACGTCGGCTACCACAAGGGCGCCATCACTGAAGCCGCCAAGCTGGGTATCCCGGTAATCGGCGTGGTTGATACCAACCACTCGCCAGACGGCGTGACTTATGTCATTCCTGGCAACGACGACTCGTCCAAGGCAATCGCTTTGTACGCTCGCGGTGTTGCCGATGCCATCCTGGAAGGCCGCGCCAATGCAGTGAACGACGTAGTTGAAGCCATCAAGGGCGCAGCTGGCGACGAATTCGTCGAAGTTAACGACCAGGCTTAAGCCCTGCATCTGAGGTTTCATACTCAGAAGAAAAAAGGGGGCGTGGTTGCCCCTTTTTTTGTATCACTTGCACCTGTTTTACCCGAATTTATTTTGAATGATGGCGCTGGATAGCTGTGGATCACCGGCACGGCGCCACTTGTTAGGAGAATAGTATGGCAGCAATTACAGCAGCACTGGTAGGCGAACTGCGCGCAAAGACTGATGCGCCAATGATGGAATGCAAGAAGGCGCTGACCGAAGCCGGCGGCGACATGGACAAGGCAGAAGAAATCCTGCGCGTGAAACTGGGCGGCAAGGCTTCCAAGGCCGCTTCCCGCGTGACCGCCGAAGGCGTGGTCGCGGCTTACATCGCCGGCGGCGTCGGCGCCCTGGTTGAAGTCAACTGCGAAACCGACTTCGTCACCAAGAACGACGACTTCCTGGCCCTGGCGAATGCCTGCGCCAAGCTGGTTGCGGAAAAAAATCCTGCTGACGTGGCTGCCCTGTCGGCGCTGCCTCTCGACGGCAGCACCGTTGAAGAGACCCGCGCGGCCCTGATCGGCCGTATCGGCGAAAACATGTCGATCCGCCGTTTCACGCGTTTCGACACTGCCGCCAAGCTGGTTTCCTACCTGCACGGCACACGCATCGGCGTGATGGTCGAATTCGACGGCGCTGACGAACAAGTCGGTAAAGACGTGGCCATGCACATCGCTGCTATGAAGCCTGTTTCGCTGTCGTCCGAGCAAGTACCTGCCGACCTGATCGAAAAAGAGCGTTCGGTAGCAACCCTGAAGGCGGCCGAATCCGGCAAGCCTGCAGATATCGCTGCCAAGATGATCGAAGGTTCGGTGCAGAAATTCCTGAAGGAAGTTTCCCTGCTGAACCAGACTTTCGTCAAGAACGACAAGCAAACCGTTGAACAGATGCTGAAGGCAGCCAACACCAGCGTTAAATCGTTCACCATGTTTGTGGTCGGCGAAGGCATCGAGAAGAAACAGGATGACTTTGCTGCAGAAGTTGCAGCGACAGTTGCTGCGGCCAAGCAGGCGTAAGCAAGAATACGGGCCGAAAGGCCCGTTTTTTTGGCTCTGAGGAATTTTCTTCCCAAGCCAAGGACTAAGGGATGCCTTGCTGAATTGCTGCCTCGTATCCAAGGGTAGGGAAAAGCCGCAGGAACCGGCGCCGCGTATTCTCGCTGTGCATGCTAAATAGCGCCGGTAGTGGATTTTGCTGCGGTTTGGCCTGACAATGGCGCTGCAGTCCTTCAGCACTACACAAGGCATCGACCAATATATATTTCAATCGGAAAGCCATAAGGGGCCCAGACCATGACAAAACCAGCTTATAAGCGTGTTCTCCTGAAACTCTCCGGTGAGGCCCTGATGGGCGACGACGCCTACGGCATCAATCGTGCAACGATTGAGCGCATGGTGGCTGATGTTGCCGAAGTGGCCAAGTTGGGCGTTGAACTGGCGATCGTGATCGGCGGCGGCAATATTTTCCGCGGCGTGGCGCCAGGCGCCCAAGGCATGGACCGTGCTACCGCTGACTATATGGGGATGCTGGCCACGGTGATGAACTCGCTGGCGCTGGCGGACGCCATGCGCCAGGTAGGCATCACGGCGCGCGTGATGTCGGCCATCAGCATCGAACAGGTAGTGGAACCGTACGTGCGGCCCAAGGCGCTGCAATACCTGGAAGAAGACAAGATTGTCATTTTTGCAGCAGGTACCGGCAATCCGTTTTTCACCACCGATACCGCGGCTGCGCTGCGCGGTTCGGAAATCGGGCCGAAATCGTCCTGAAAGCGACCAAGGTTGACGGCGTCTACAGCGCGGATCCGAACAAGGACCCGACAGCAACCCGCTATTCCCACATCACTTTCGACGAAGCGATCACCAAGCACCTGCAAGTCATGGATGCTACCGCGTTCGCCCTGTGCCGCGACCAGAAGCTGCCGATCAAGGTGTTTTCCATCATCAAGCCGGGCGCGCTGAAGCGTGTCATCCTGGGTGAAGATGAAGGCACTTTGGTACACGTTTAAATTATTTGCCCAATTTGTAATATTTGTGCAAATCGTTTGCACAAATTGCTGGCGCAAATCGCTGGCATCAATAAGTATTACTTAATTTAAAAAATCACCCGCTTTCGAAGAGGAGAACAGCATGAGTATTGCTGACGTCAAAAAGAATACCGACCAAAGAATGCAAAAGTCGCTTGAGACTTTGCGTGCCGACCTGGCGAAGGTACGCACCGGCCGCGCCCACACCGGCATTCTCGACCACATCATGGTGGAATACTACGGTAGCCCGACCAACCTGAGCCAGGTTGCCAACGTGACCCTGATCGATGCCCGCACCATCGGCGTGCAGCCGTTCGAAAAGAAAATGGTCGCGGTGGTCGAGAAGGCCATCCGCGAATCCGACCTGGGCCTGAATCCTGCCACCCAGGGCGAAATGATCCGGGTGCCGACGCCGCCGCTGACGGAAGAGCGCCGCAAGGAAATGGTGAAGCTGGTCAAGGGCGAAGCGGAAGATGCGAAAATTGCAATCCGCAATATCCGCCGCGACGCCAACGAAGGCTTGAAGAAGCTGGTCAAGGACAAGGAATGTTCGGAAGACGACGAACGCCGCGCACAGGACGAGATCCAGAAGCTGACCGACAAGTTCGTGGCTGAAATCGACAAGCAAGTGATCGATAAAGAAAAAGAGATACTGACGGTGTAAAACAGGGCAAGTACTGTATCTCCGGGGTACAGTGCTTATCTGCCGGTCTTTTCGTATTTCTCTGTTGTTTATTTCATTACTTATGGCCCATACAAGTTCCACGCAAACGCTACCAGCAATTCCGACGGTGCCGCGGCACGTTGCCATTATCATGGACGGCAACGGCCGCTGGGCGACCAAGCGTTTTTTGCCGCGTTTCGCCGGCCATGGCAAGGGCGTCGAAGCAGTGCGGACGGTGGTCGAAGCCTGCGTTGCGCGCGGCGTCGAATACCTGACGCTGTTTGCCTTCAGCTCGGAAAACTGGCGCCGTCCGGCCGACGAAGTGTCCTTGCTGATGCGTTTGTTCGTGGTGGCGCTGGAACGCGAGGTCAGCAAGATGCACGCCAACGGCATTCGCCTGAAAGTGGTCGGCGACCTGAGCCGTTTCGACGCCAAGCTGCAACAGATGATCGATAACGCCGAGCGCAAGACGGCCGGCAACACTACCTTGACCGTGACCGTCTGCGCCAACTACGGCGGCCGCTGGGATGTGATGCAGGCGGTGCAGAAGATGCTGGCCGCGCGCGGCTCGGATTCAGGGCAGGATCCCTCGGTGTTTTCCGAGGAAGAGCTGGCGCAGCACCTGGCGATGGCCTATGCGCCCGAGCCGGACCTGTTCATCCGCACCGGCGGCGAGCAGCGCATTTCGAATTTCCTGCTGTGGCAGCTGGCCTACAGCGAACTCTATTTCACCGATACCTACTGGCCGGATTTCGGCGCCGGCGAGCTGGACCAGGCGATTGCCTCCTATCAGCAGCGAGAGCGCCGTTTCGGACGCACCAGCGCGCAATTGCTGGAACAGGCTTCCTGATGCTGAGAACGCGTGTCATCACGGCCTTGCTGTTATTGGCAGTCCTGCTGCCGATCTTGTATTTCAATTATTTCCCCGCATTCGCCGTCGTTTCGACGCTTTTTTTTGCCGCCGCCATCTGGGAAAGCGCCAGGATCTTCGGCGCTGCTCCTAAAGCAGCCCTGGCCTGGGGCTTGGCGGCGCTGATCCTGTTTGCCGCCATCATGTACTACGGCAGCGGTCCCGATATCCGTCTGCTGTTCATGCTGTGCGTGGCAATCTGGGGTTTGCGGTTCGTGCCGGCGCTCGGTTTTGGCTTGCCGCCGCTGGCCAGCTTCGCCAACCGCATGGTCGCCGGCACCTACGCGATTGCCATTTTCGGCTGTTTCCTGGCGATCGTGGTGCTGTTCCATCACTCTCCTTTATATCTGCTGTCGGTCCTGGTGATCGTCTGGGTGGCGGATATCGGGGCTTATTTTTCCGGCAAGGCATTCGGCCGCCATAAGCTTGCGCCATCGATTTCTCCCGGCAAGTCCTGGGAAGGGGCGCTTGGCGGCTGGTTCCTGGTGCTGGCCATGATGTTCGGTTTTAGCCTGGCGCCGGCGCTGGCCGAGACCTTCCCGGCACGCCTGCTGGCAAGCTGGGGCTGGGCCGGATTGCTGGTGGCGGCGACGGTGCTGGTAGCCGCCAGCGTGGTCGGCGATCTGTTCGAGTCGCTGCTCAAGCGCCGCGCCGGCATCAAGGACAGCAGCAACCTGCTGCCTGGCCATGGCGGCGTGCTGGACCGGGTCGATGCGCTGATCCCGGTATTGCCGCTGGCTGCCTTATTGAGTTTCTGGTTTTAGGTCGTATGCAAAATATTACTATTCTCGGCTCCACCGGTTCGATCGGCATGTCGACGCTGGATGTGCTGTCGCGCCATCCTGAACGTTATTCGGTCTATGCCCTGACCGCCCACAGCCGGGTCGAACAGCTGGCGGAGCAATGCCTGCGCTTCAAGCCGCAGCTGGCCGTGGTCGGCAGCGCGGCGGCGGCGCAGCAGCTGAGCGCCTTGCTGCAAGACAAAGCGCCCGCGATCGAAGTGCTGTTTGGCGATGCTGCGCTATGCCAGGTGGCCAGCGCCGAGGCTTGCGACACGGTGATGGCTGCCATCGTCGGCGCTGCCGGGCTGGCGCCTAGCCTGGCCGCGGCCAGGGCCGGCAAGAAGATCCTGCTGGCGAACAAGGAAGCGCTGGTCATGTCCGGCCAGCTGTTCATCGATGCGGTGAAGCAGAGCGGCGCCGTGCTATTGCCGATCGACAGCGAACACAATGCAGTTTTCCAATGCCTGCCGCATGGCTATCAGCGCCAGCCGGCTGCGCTTGGCGTAGAAAAAATCCTGTTGACCGCGTCCGGCGGCCCGTTCCTGCACCGGGCGGTAGAGACGCTGGAGTCGGTTACCCCGGAAGAGGCAGTAGCCCACCCGAACTGGGTCATGGGACGCAAGATTTCGGTCGACTCCGCGACCATGATGAACAAGGGCCTGGAGGTGATCGAGGCGCACTGGCTGTTCGGCGCCGCCGCCAGCCAGATCGAGGTGGTGATCCATCCGCAAAGCGTGATCCACTCCATGGTGTCTTACATCGACGGTTCGGTGCTGGCGCAGCTGGGCAATCCCGACATGCGCACGCCGATCGCCTATGCGCTGGCCTATCCGGAACGGATCGCGTCCGGCGTCAGCCCGCTGGACCTGACCGTAGTGGGGCAGTTACAATTTACCCGCCCCGACCTGCAACGTTTTCCCTGCCTTAAACTCGCGTATGATGCATTGCAGGCCGGCGGTTCGGCTGCTGCATTATTGAACGCCGCGAATGAAGTGGCTGTCCAAGCTTTCCTAGATGGAAAAATCGGGTTTCGCATGATTGATCAACTGATAGCGCGCACCATGGATAAGTTGCCGCTGTGCGCAGTAAGCGATATCGATTTGTTGCTTGAGCAGGATCTTCTAGCGCGCCAGACGGTTCACAGTTTCCTGAACGCATAAATCGTACAAATGGCCTTCCTGCAAACCATCCTCGCATTTGTTGTCGCCCTTGGCTCCCTGGTCATCATCCACGAGCTTGGCCATTATGTGGTCGCGCGCTTGTGCGGGGTCAAGGTGCTGCGTTTTTCGGTAGGGATGGGCAAGATTGTTTTCTCGCGCAAGTTCGGCCCCGACCAGACCGAATGGGCGATTTCCATCCTCCCCCTGGGCGGCTACGTCAAGATGCTCGATGCGCGCGAGCAAGACGTCAGCGGCTTGTCGGCGCAGGAACTGAAGCGCGAATTCACCGGCCAGTCGGTATGGCGGCGCATGGCGATCGTGGCGGCTGGCCCCCTGGCTAATTTTGCTCTTGCCATTTTGTTATTTGCCGGCCTCTACATGCACGGCGAGATGGAGCCGACGCCGCGGGTGCGCACCGTCGCCGAGCAGACTGCTGCCTACCAGGCGGGCTTGCGCGGCAATGAACTGATTACCGCGGTCAACGGCGAAGCGATCCAGACCTGGTCCGAGCTGCGCTGGAAAGTGCTGCAAGGGGTGATCGACAAGACGCCGATCAGGCTCGACGTGCGCCGGTCGAATCCGGGCCCGGGTGGGGATAACCGGGGTAACCTGTTGGATACGGTCAACCTTCCTATAGACGGGCTGAGCACCAAGGACCTGGAAGGCGATTATCTTGGCAAGTTAGGCATCAAGATGGCGCGCGCCAAGCCTATCCTGGGCACGGTCATGCCAGGCGGTCCCGGGATGCTGGCCGGCTTGCATGAAGGCGACCTGATCACCAGCATCGACGGCGAGCCAGTGGGCGACAGCGGCACTTTCGTCGACAAGATCAAGGCTTCCCCGGGCAAGCCGCTGAGCCTGACAGGTTTGCGTAACGGCAATAGTTTCACTGTGAGCGTGACGCCGCAGGCGGAAGCCGGCAAGGAAGGGCAGATCGGCCTGATAAAAGTGGTCATGTCTGGCATGCCGGAAATGATCCTGGCCAGCAGCCCGCCGCTGGAAGCGCTGGCCAAGGGCGCCAGGCGCACCTGGGACAGCAGTATCTTGACCCTCAAGATGCTGGGTAAAATGGTAACTGGCGAGGTTTCCTGGAAAAATATCACCGGTCCCATCACCATTGCCGACTATGCAGGCCAGACTGCGCGCATCGGCGCATTCAGCTACCTGAGCTTTATTGCCTTCATCAGCATCAGCCTGGGCGTCATGAATTTGCTGCCCATTCCGGTGCTAGACGGTGGCCATTTGCTGTATTATTCGCTGGAAGTTTTGACTGGACGTCCCATTCCCGAGCGAGTTGGTGCAATTGCACAGCGCGCGGGCATTGGTATTCTGATGACGTTGATGATGGTCGCCATGTTTAACGACATCGTTCGGCTCATATTTTAAGTTCTCTCTCTTGTCTGACAATCGTGGCAGGCAAGGACATTGATAAAAAACGATCGCTAATGAAATTACATTCTGAGCACTTCCCTTTGTCGATTCTTCCCCGTCGTTTGATTGCTGCTGCCGCCTTTGCCGTGTGTTCAGGCCAAGCGCTGGCGGTGCAACCGTTTGTGGTCAAGGATATCCGCATTGAAGGTATTCAACGTACCGAGGCCGGCACCGTTTTCAGCTACCTGCCGGTACGCGTCGGCGAAACCTTTACCGATGAAAAAGGCACGGCAGCGATCAAGGCGCTGTACGCGACCGGTTTCTTCAAGGATGTCCGGGTTGAGTCCGAAGGCGATGTGCTGGTGGTCATGGTGGAAGAGCGGCCATCGATTGCCGGCGTCGATTTTTCCGGCATCAAGGAATTCGATAAAGACCAGTTGACCAAGGCCCTGAAGGAAATCGGCGTTGGCGAATCGCGCATTTTCGACAAGGCCCAGGTCGACCGCGCCGAGCAGGAGCTGAAGAAGCAATACCTGTCGCGCGGCCTGTACGGCATGAAGGTGACGACTACCGTGACGCCGATCGAGCGCAACCGGGTCAATGTGACGTTTGCGGTGGATGAAGGCGAAGTCTCGCGCATCAAGGAAATCCGTTTCGTCGGCAACAAGGAATTTTCCGACAGCAAGCTGCGCGACCAGATCAAGCTGCGTTCGCCAGGCTGGTTTACCTGGTACACCAAGGCTGACCAGTATGCAAAAGAGAAATTGTCGGGTGATATCGAAACCCTGCGTTCGTATTACCTGAACCGCGGTTATATCGAGATGCAGGTGGAGTCGACCCAGGTCTCGATCACGCCGGACAAGAAAGACATCTACATCACCATCAATATCAACGAAGGTCAAAAATACACGGTTTCCGATATCAAGATGGAAGGCGAGATGTTTGGCCGCGAGGACGAACTGCGGGCCTTGATGGAGCTGAAAAAAGGCGAAGTATTCAACGGCGAAAAGCTCAACAACAGCACCAAGAAGATGTCGGAGCGGCTGGGCAATTTCGGTTATGCGTTCGCCAACGTCAACGCCAATCCGGAGCTGAACCGCGACAAGAAAGAAGTCGCGTTTACCATCATGGTCGACCCTGGCAAGCGCGTCTACGTGCGCCATATCAACGTTGCCGGCAACACCAAGACGCGCGACGAAGTGGTGCGCCGCGAATTCCGCCAGTTCGAGGATTCCTGGTACGACGGTTCGAAGATCAAGCTGTCGCGCGACCGGGTTGACCGCCTGGGCTACTTCAAGGACGTCGGCATCGAAACGCCGGAAGTGCCGAACACTTCCGACCAGGTCGACATCAACATGGCGGTCACTGAAAAACCGACCGGCAACATCCAGGTCGGCGCCGGCTTTTCGCAGCAGGACAAATTGAGTTTGTCCGGTTCGATCCAGCAGCAGAATGCCTTCGGCAGCGGCAACACCATCGGGCTCGACGTCAACACCAGCAGCTACTCGCGGGTGATTGCGCTGTCCCAGACCAATCCTTATTTTACCGATGACGGCATCAGCCGCACCTACGACGTGTACTACCGTACCGTGCGTCCGTCGCAGTACACCACCGGCGACTACAAGGTGCGGACCATCGGTAGCGATATCAAGTTCGGTGTGCCGTTCTCGGAACTGGATACCGTGTTCTTCGGCATCGGCGTGGAAAACACCAGCGTCTCGGCCGACGCCTCCAGCCCGCTGCTGTACCAGCAGTATGTCTCCGACTTCGGCAGCGGCAAGCTGGTCGACAGCGGCCTCGGTTATAACGTGCTGCAGAACCCGGCGACGGCAACCACCAACAGCTTCCCGCTGACGGCCGCATGGCAGCGCGACAGCCGCGACAGTGCCCTGGTGCCGACCAAAGGCCGCTACCAGCGCGCCAGCCTTGAAATTTCCGCAGTAGGCACCTTGCGCTACTACCGCGCAAGCTACCAGCACCAGTACTTCCAGCCTTTGTTCAGCAATGCCGTGACCTTGGCCATGAACGGCGAAATCGATTATGGCCGCGGCATCGGCGGCAAGCCGTTCCCAGTGTTCAAGAACTACTATGCCGGCGGTATCGGCACCGTGCGCGGTTTTGAAGGCTCGACCCTGGGCGTCGGCACCAACGTCGACCAGTACGGCGATTCGATGGGCGGCGCCTCGCGGGTGTTCGGCAACCTGGAAGCGCAGTTCCCGTTCCCGGGTTCGGGCAGCGACCGCACCCTGCGCTGGTTCACCTTCCTCGACGGCGGCCAGGTGTATGCCGACAAGGCGCCGATGCAGTTGAGCGAGTTGCGTTACTCTACCGGCATCGGCTTGAGCTGGGTATCGCCTATCGGTCCGCTGAAAATCAGCTACGGCAAGCCGCTGAATGCGAAACCTACCGACAAGCAGCAATCCTTCCAGTTCCAGCTGGGCACCGGGTTCTAAATTATCGGAATGGTGCACAATTGCAGATTCTTGCAAGAGTGGCATAATGCACAAGTTGCATCATTTGAATTGCGGAGAATAGTGTTGAAATCTCTAATTAAAACCTTTACATCATTGCCAACTGCCGGATTGCTGGCGGTATGCTTATTGTCGGCGGCCCCGGCGCGCGCAGATGAAGGTTCGAAAATCGCCTTCGTCAGCAGCGAGCGCATCTTGCGCGAGGCGACCCCGGCCAAGGCTGCCCAATCCAAGATCGAAGCCGAATTTTCCAAGCGCGACAAGGATCTGCAAGATCAGGCGACCCGCCTGAAAGGCATGGCAGACAAGCTGGACAAGGATTCGGCCGTGATTTCGGAAACCGAGCGGATCAAGCGCCAGCGCGAGTTGAGCGACCTCGACAAGGATTTCCAGCGCAAGCAGCGTGAGTTCCGCGAAGACCTGAACCAGCGCCGCAACGAAGAGCTGGCGATCGTGCTGGAGCGCTCGACCAAGGCGATCAAGCAGATTGCCGAAGCCGAGAAATACGATATGGTGTTCCAGGAGGGCGGGGTGTATGTCAGCCCGCGCATCGACATCACCGATAAAGTATTGAAAATCCTCAATAAGTAAATTCATTCTGTTAAGGCCACTATGAGCATTCGGCTAAAAGAACTGGTCGAAAGCTTGGGTGGCCAACTGATCGGTGATGCGGATACCCAGGTAACCGGCATTGCGCCGCTGAGCGACGCCAGCGCATCGCAGATTACCTTCTTGTCCAATCCCAAGTTTCGGCCCCAGGCAGCGCAAACGCAGGCGGCGGCCATTATCCTGTCCGCGGCGGACGATGCCGTGGTCGGCGCCGATTACCATGGCGCACGGATTGTCGCCGCCAATCCTTATGCATATTTTGCGCGGGCGGCGCAGTTTTTTGCTGCCAGTAACGCAATCCCCGTCATTCCGGGAATCCACCCTGCGGCTACTGTCGACCCTACTGCCCAGATTGCGGCGACCGCCTATATCGGCGCCAATGCGGTAATCGGCGCCGGCGCTTCGATCGGCGACAAGGTCCAGGTCGGGGCCGGATGCGTGATCGGGCGCGGCGTCGCGATAGGCGAGGGAAGTTATCTGTATCCCAACGTCACGATTTATGACGCTTGCCAGGTCGGCCAGCGCGCAATCATCCATTCAGGCGTCGTAATCGGCGCCGACGGCTTCGGTTTTGCCAACGATGGCGGGGCCTGGGTCAAGATTCCACAGACCGGGCGGGTGCTGATCGGCGACGACGTCGAAATCGGCGCTAACACCACCATTGACCGTGGCGCCCTGGCCGATACGGTGATTGAAGAAGGGGTCAAGCTGGACAACCAGATCCAGATCGCCCATAACTGCCATATCGGCGCGCATACTGCGATTGCAGCCTGCGCCGGAATTGCCGGCAGCGCCAGGATCGGCAAATATTGCTCTATCGGCGGGGCGGCGATGATCCATGGCCACATTACCATCGTCGATCACGTGCATGTATCAGCGGGTACGCTGGCACTGCGCTCGATTTCCGAGCCAGGCCAATACACCGGTTTTTACCCGATTGCCAAACACGGCGACTGGGAAAAATCTGCTGCTTTGGTGCGCAACCTGAATACAATGCGTGAGAAAATCCGGGCTCTGGAAAAATCCATTAAACAGCTCACCAAACAGTTACCGCAACAGCTTACTGAAAAAGATAATGAATAGTCCAAACCAAACGCTAGACATCAACCAGATCAAGACCTACCTGCCGCACCGTTATCCGCTGCTGCTGGTTGACCGCGTATTGAATTGGGAAAGCGGCAAGTCGATCACGGCGATCAAGAATGTCACGATCAATGAAGAATTCTTCAACGGCCATTTCCCCAACAAGCCGGTGATGCCTGGCGTCCTGACCATAGAAGCCCTGGCGCAGACCGCCGCGCTGCTGTCGTTCCTGACCGAAGGCCGCAAGCCGGACGAAAATACCGTGGTGTATTTCCTCGGCATCGACAAGGCCCGTTTCCGCCGCCCGGTCGAGCCCGGCGACCAGATCAAGCTGGAAGTCGAGATCGTGCGCGTGGTGCGCGGCATCTGGAAATACAAGGCGGTCGCCAGCGTCGACGGCGAGCTGGCGGTAGAAGCCGAATTCATGTGCACCATGCGCACCGCGGTCAGCCCCGGCGCTGCTGCGACTGTGGTGGTGGATGCCAGCCCGTCAGAGTGATCCCATGACGCGCATTCACCCTACGGCCGTCATCGATCCCAAGGCGGCCCTCGACAGTTCCGTGGAAGTCGGCGCCTATACGGTGATCGGCCCCAATGTAGCTATCGGCGCCGGCAGCAAGATCGGGCCGCATGCCGTGATCGAAGGCCATACCACTATCGGACGCGACAATTCGATTTTCCAGTTCGGCTCGATAGGCGCTGTGCCGCAAGACAAGAAATACGCTGGCGAACCGACCCGGCTGGAGATCGGCGACCGCAACACCATCCGCGAGTTCGTCACCCTCAACCTGGGCACCGTGCAGGATGGCGGCGTCACCCGCATCGGCGACGACAACTGGGTCATGGCTTACGTCCACGTGGCGCACGATTGCCAGATCGGCAGCAATACCACGATCGCCAATAACGCGACGTTGGCCGGCCACGTCCATATAGGCGACTGGGTGCTGCTCGGCGGCTTTACCACCGTGCACCAGTTTTGCCGTATCGGCGCTCACGCGATGACAGCGTTCACCGCTGCCGTCAGCCAGGACATCCCGCCGTTCGTGACCGCCGCCGGCAACCGCGCCGAACCCGCTGGCATCAACAGCGAAGGTTTACGCCGCCGCGGTTTCAGTAGCGAGCAGATCATGACGATCAAGCGCGCCTACCGCATCATTTACCGTTCCGGCCTGGCGCTGGAAGACGCCATGACGGCCCTGGCGCAGGAAGAGCAAAAATTACCTGCATCCGCCGCGGACCTGAAGCTGATGCGTGATTTCATCGCCGGTTCTACGCGCGGCATCATCCGCTGAGATGGCGGACGCCAATTCCAATGTGACGATTGCGATGGTCGCCGGCGAAGCCTCCGGCGACCTGCTGGCCAGCCGCCTGCTGTCCGGGCTGCGGCCGCACCTGCCGCAGGCCCGTATGCACGGCATCGGCGGCGCCAGGATGGCGGAATATGGATTTGTCAGCGACTGGCCGATGGAAAAACTGTCGGTCAACGGCCTGTTCGAAGTGTTGGCTCATTACCGCGAGCTGAAGGGCATCCAGATAACACTGCGCGATCGCCTGCTGGCGGACAAGCCGGAAGTGTTCATCGGCGTCGACGCTCCCGATTTCAACTTTGGCCTGGAAACGCAGCTGCGCCAGGCCGGCATTCCCACAGTGCATTTCATCGGCCCTTCGATCTGGGCCTGGCGCGGCGGCCGCATCAAGAAGATCGCGCGCGCGGCTTCGCACATGCTGGTCATCTTCCCGTTCGAAGAAGAAATTTATCGTAAAGCCGGCATCCCGGTGACCTACGTCGGCCATCCGCTGGCGCAGGTGATTCCCATGGTGCCGGATGTGGCCGCGGCACGCAGCGCGCTCGGCTTGCCCGCCGGCGGCAGGGTGGTTGCGATCATGCCCGGCAGCCGCATGGGCGAGCTGAAGCACAATACGATAGCTTTTGTGCAAGCCGCCAGGATACTGGCGCAGCGCGATCCCGGCATGCGTTTCATCGCGCCCATGGCGGGCGAGAAACAAAGCCGGTTTTTCCGCGAACTGGTCAGCCAGGCCGGCTTGCAGGACCTGCCTATCCAGCTGCTGGACGGACAGTCGCACACGGCGATGGCGGCGGCCGATGCGGTGCTGGTCGCTTCCGGCACCGCATCGCTGGAAGTGGCTCTCTACAAGAAGCCCATGGTGATCGCCTACAAGATGATGCGCGCCACCTGGGAAATCCTGCGCCACATGAGCTACCAGCCGTGGATAGGCCTGCCGAATATCCTGGCGCGTGAATTCCTGGTGCCGGAGCTGCTGCAGCATAATGCCACGCCGCAGGCGCTGGCCGATGCGCTCTGGGCGCAGCTGGAAGATCCGGTGCGCCAGGCAATGCTGCGGCAACGCTTTACCGACATGCATCACGCTTTGCTGCGTGACACCGCCAACGAAAGCGCGCAAGCTGTATTGCAAGTGATTGAGCAGAACCGTCGGCAGCCTCGACGCGCATCGCCGGCCTGATCCGGCGCACTTATTTTGTACTTATTGCCGTGAAATTATTGCCGTGACCTCATCCGATCCAAATTTCTCTCTTTTTACCTACGACGGCGAAACCATCTGCGGCGTCGATGAGGCCGGCCGCGGCCCCCTGGCCGGCCCGGTGTTTGCCGCCGCCGTGATACTCGACCCGGCGCGTCCGATTGCCGGCTTGCGCGATTCCAAGAAGCTGACTGCCGAACGGCGCGAGCTGCTGGCCGGACAGATCAAGGCCAATGCGCTGGCCTGGGCCATCGCCGAATGTTCCGAAGCCGAAATCGACACGCTGAACATTTTGCAGGCAACCATGCTGGCGATGCGGCGCGCGGTCGAAGGATTGTCGATCCTGCCGACGCTGGCGCTGATCGATGGCAATCGCTGCCCGCAGCTCAGCATCCGCTCCGAGGCAATTGTCAAAGGCGACGACAAGGTGCAAGCCATTTCGGCTGCGTCGATCCTCGCCAAGACTGCGCGCGACGCCGCGCTGCAGCTTCTGCACGAACAGTATCCGCATTACGCATTCGATCAGCACAAGGGTTATCCGACTGCGCTGCACATGGAGCGCCTGCGCCTGCATGGCGTCTCGCCGGTGCACCGCAAATCCTATGCGCCGGTGCGGGCCTTGCTGGCGATCGGAGCAGCATAATGAAAAGCATCACCTCGTCCGCCAATCCTTTATACAAGGAACTCAAGCAGCTGGCGACCAGCGCCCAGGCGCGGCGCAAGGCTGGCCGCACCTTGCTGGACGGGGTCCACCTGACCGAATCGTATCTGCAGCACGGCGGTAGACCGGAACTGTGCGTCGCCAGCGAAACCGCGCTGTCGCATGCCGAGGCTGCGGCAGTGATCCGGCAATGCCAGGCAGCGGCGGTGCAGTGCGTGGTGCTGCCGGACGGCCAGTATCAGGCACTGAGCCAGGTCGAGCACGGCGTCGGCCTGCTGTTCGTGATTGAAACGCCGAAAACCGCGCTGCCGGCTGCGCTAGCCCAGTCCGCCGTGCTGCTCGACAACCTGCAGGATCCCGGCAACCTCGGCTCCATCCTGCGCAGCGCCGCCGCCGCCGGCATCAAGCAGATCTATTGTTCGGAAGGCAGTGCGTCCGCATGGTCGCCGAAAGTCTTGCGGGCAGGGATGGGCGCTCATTTCATACTGGATATCTTTGAAGGCGTCGACCTGGCGGCGCTAATGAAGGCGACGCAGGTGCCGGTGTTCGCCACCAGCTCCTATGCTACCCAAAGCATCTACCAGGCCGATCTCAGCGCGCCGCTGGCGTGGCTGTTCGGCCACGAAGGGCAGGGCGTTGCGGAAGACCTGTTGCAGCTGGCCGGCCAACAAGTCGTGATTCCACATCGCGGCCAGATGGAATCGCTGAATGTGGCTGCTGCAGCGGCGGTATGTTTTTTTGAACAGCTGCGGCAAACCAGCTAGATCTGCAAGTACTCGCTATTCCTCCTCCTCTGTAGAACCACAGGCGTTATCCGTCAATAATTCATTACGTCCGCTGTGCTTGCGATAAGGCTGTCACGTCGCCAGTAAAAATCACATTCCAATTCTGTATTTTAAATACTGTTGGTTGTTATATTTCCGGCTATTTTCATGTAATTAAATGTCGGATTTTTTATTTCAGAATCTATTATTGTTTTTGTAATTATTCGCCGATTGAAGCGACTATATCGAAGGCCAAGTAGCCAGGTTATCTGTGCTTACTTCGCTGTTGGTATTTGTTTCCTTGATTCAATTTGATAGACGGTGAGGTTTTATGGATTCCAATAATAGAAATTTTGGTGTGCCCGGTTTGTCCGATGACATAGGCAATGCAGCGTTTCTGACAGAGGCGGCCAAGTCCGATCTCCAAGGCGTCTCGAATGTTGCGCCAGTTGCTGTTCTTCAAGAGATTGCGCTCCCCTCGATTGACAGTATCCGTGACGCGGCCGGTACCGAAACCGGCAATGTGGGGAGCGGCGCCACCATCGACGACGTGCGCCCTATTATTCAGGGACATGGCGGCGAGCCAGGCACAATCATCGAGATCCACGATCAAAAAGGCGAACTGGTAGCCTTGTCGCGGGTTGGCCCGCTTGGCGAGTGGAGCGCCAGGATCACTCCTGACCAGACGCTTGCGGCGGGCGAGCATGTGTTTACTGCGGTCACTGAGGGTGGTGTGGTGTCGGAACCGTTCACATTGAATGTGGATATTCCCGCTTCATCCAGGCCGACAATTGATGCGGTATTCGACAATGCGGGTGTGACCGGAGAAATTGCCAATGGCGACACGACCGACGACCGTAATCCGATGCTGCGCGGTCATGGTGAACCTAACACATCGGTGGGGATTTATATCGATGGCGCGCTGGTTGAATATACATTGGTTGACGCGAATGGTTCTTGGGAATACAGCGTTAGAGACAATAACTCTCTGTCGTCGGGCGAGCACGAGTTCAAGGTAAGCGTCTTAGGCATTGCCTCTGAACCATTTGTGTTGACAGTGGGTGATACTGAGACGGTCCTTAAGCCGGTGATCGATTCGGCGTTTGACGACGTCGGCGCCCCTGCTTATGTCGCCAACGGCGGCAATACCGACGACGCCACACCGTTCTTGCAAGGCCACGGCGCGCAGCCATTCGGCTTATTGTCCGTCTACGACGGCAGCACCCGCGTCGGCTATGCTTATGCTGACGGTAATGGCAGCTGGAGCTTCGATGTGAAGAACGCGCTGGCATCGGGTGAGCACAGCTTCACGGTGGTGGAGGCAGGCGTTAGCTCCGATGCATTCGTGCTGAACATCACAGCGGCGAACTTGCACAAGCCGGTGATCGACTCGGCGTTTGACGATTTCGGCAGCGTTGGCATTGTCGCCAATGGTAGCAATACTGACGACGCGACACCGCTGCTGCAAGGCCATGGCGCGCAGCCATTCGGCTTACTGTCCGTCTACGACGGCAGCACCCGCGTCGGCTATGCGTATGCTGACGGCAACGGCAACTGGAGCTTCGATGCGAAGCAGGCGCTGACGTCGGGCGAGCACAGCTTCACGGTGGTGGAGGCAGGCGTTAGCTCCGATGCATTCGTGCTGAACATCACAGCGCCGGACTCGCACAAGCCGGTGATCGACTCGGCGTTTGACGATTTTGGCACCATTGGTTATGTCGCCAACGGCGGCAATACCGACGACGCCGCACCGTTCCTGCAAGGCCATGGCGCGCAGCCATTCGGCTTACTGTCTGTCTACGACGGCAGCACCCGCGTCGGCTATGCTTATGCTGACGGCAATGGCAGCTGGAGCTTCGATGTGAAGAACGCGCTGGCGTCGGGTGAGCACGCTTTCACAGTGGTGGAGGCGGGCGTTAGCTCCGATGCATTCGTGCTGAACATCACTGCGCCGGATGCGGCCAAGCTGGCGATCGATACGGTCATCGACAACGTTGGCACCGTGGAGGCTCTCATCAATGGCGCTACTACCGACGATGCGCGGCCATCGTTCCACGGTCATGGCGAACCCAATACCGATGTTTATCTTTTTGATCATGGCGTCTTTGCTGGATCTGGCAGGGTGGAGGCGGATGGCAGCTGGGTCTTGAATGTCGACCGTCCGCTTGCTTCAGGCGAGCATGAGTTCTCGGTAGGTAGCACTGACGCTAGCGGGACGTCCGAGCCGTTCCGCTTGACGGTAGAAAATGCGCCGGAAGCGCCAAGGCCTGTGATCGAATCGGCAATTGACGATGTCGGCGTAACTGGCGTGATCGGCAATGGCGACAGCACCGACGATGTCCAGCCGGTATTCCATGGCCATGCGGACGCTGATGCCAGCAGAATTGCGTTCTTTGACGACGGCAAGTACATCGGCGAGACGGCGGTGCGAGCTGACGGCAGCTGGACCTTCGAGCTGCTGGATGCAAACCAGAGCGTTGTGCTGCATCCAGGAGACCATTCGATTACCGCATCCACCGATGGCCTGGTGTTCTCCGATCCGTTTGTGCTACATGTGGTGGGTGCTGCGACTGCCGCCATGGGCGGGCAGGCTGTGGAAACAAGCGATGGCGCGGATGTTTCTGGCTTGTCGCTGTCCGATCTGCTGCAATCGGCCGCCGAGTTGTTTGCTGGCGAGGCGCAAATCTCGCCGTTCAGCGACACCGTGCATGCGCTTGACCTGTCGAGCGCCGGGTTCGGCGACAGTGCGCAGGCAGGCTCGCAGTTCGTCGAAACTACTGGCGGCGTCAGCGCCGCTTTGCCGGCAGTGACGCCGACGGAGCTATGGCAGCAGGAAGCTGCACAAGCTGTAGCGTAAGCTGGTAGCAACCCCGGCCGTCCTGCAATGGGACCGTCGGGATTGTTCAGGTCATCTATCCATCGGCAGGTAGGCCCTGAGCAAGTTTTTCCCGTTTGCCTGACTGATTTTTCCTATTCTGACGGGGTCATGCTCCTTTATCTATTTCAATTGCAATAAGTGCAATAAAATGGATTGTTGTTATCGTTTTCCCATTTTTGTCGAGTATATTTTCTCTTGATCTTAGCCTAGGGAGCAATGAGATTTAATGAGTTCCAATAAAAAGAAGTCTGGCGCATGGATCGAGCTGGATGAATTTGGCCCCGCAGTTTCCATGGCCGATGCAGTAAGGTCCGATGCGCAAAGTCCGGCCAATGACATGTTCGCTGCGGTTGACGGCGTGGCTGCCAGATCCGCGTCAGTGCCGGCTGACAGTGTTCATAGGGATGCCGAACTTGAGGTAGCCCCGGTGAGCCGGCTGGCTGCTATCGACCATCCCCCTCCATTACCGTCTAATGTTGCTGCCCAAATCCTGGACAATGGCACGCTGATGAGTTCGGCTTATGTCGACCAGGCCGGCGGCTGGGAGCCACAATGGCTCCGCCCGGCTCGCCTACAGCAGTCGAGCTGGTAGAGAACGCGGCATTACCCGATATTACCGACCAGACGCTGTCCGAACCTCTCCCGGATCCGGAGCTTCCCGGCTTGCCGCCGCCTGTGATCGCGCTGGCGCTTGACGATTTCGGCAGAACCGGAGTCGTCGCCAACGGCGGCGCTACGGATGATGTAACGCCGGTGCTCAGCGGCCAGGGCGCGCCGTTGGCCCAGCTGATGATCTTCGACAATGGCATCTATCTTGGGCAGGCCACGGCAGGCCAGGACGGCCAATGGCGGTTTAATGTGATCGAACCGTTGACGCAAGGCGAGCACGTGTTCACTGTGGCCAGCGCGGGTGTGACGTCGGCACCGTTCGCGCTGACGATAGGCGCTCCGGACTCAGCCAGGCCGATGATCGATCAAGTGCTGGACAACATCGGCGCAACGGCACAGCTGGCCAGCGGCGACACGACCGACGATGCGCGCCCGGCCTTCCATGGCAGCGGCGAGCCCGGCACGCTGCTTGAACTCTACGACAACGGGGCGCTGGTCGGTAGCCTGCCGGTGGGCCTGGACGGCCGCTGGAGTTACACCGATCACTTCGACCGGCTTAGCCCGGGGGAGCATGTATTCACCCTGGTCGGCGCCGGCGTGGCCTCTGAACCGTTTGTGCTGCATGTGGCGAATGTCCCTGCGGCGCCGGTGCCGGTGATCGACAGCCTTGTCGGCCAGGCAGGAGACATCTCCAGCGGCGCCGTGACGGACGACAATCGCCCTGTGTTCAACGGTCGTGGCGAGCCGGATGCGCTGGTGCGGCTATACGATGGCGAACTGTATCTAGGCGCGGCCATTGCCGATGAAAACGGCAACTGGACGTTCCGGCCGGGAGAGCATGCGCCGTTGAGCGATGGCGCGCATGTATTCACCGCGGCTACCGGTGGCGACAGTTCAGCGCTGTTTGTGTTGCATATCGCTACTTCTACAGCAGGAGGGGAGGCGCTTGCCTTGCTGGCAGCTGAAGAGGGACTTGGTAGTTTGGTGTTGGCTGACCTGCTGCAACCCCCGGCAAAGGAATTGTTGGCGGACCAGAAGAGCGGCGATGTTGTAGATACTTGCTTCGTCAAAAACGCAATCGCCGATGGTGTGGTTTTGCCGGTAGCGATGCCGGCGGAGCTATGGCTGCAAGATGCTGCACCAGCCATAACATAGCGCCGACAGATTTTTTGCCCACGCTGAATTTTCTCCTCGGATAATCGATGCCCCGCGTGGGCACAGGTGCCCACCCTACCAAGGCCTGCAATCGGCCCTGTCGGATCGCTAGAATGTCCGTATATCCGGCTTGATATCCTGCAGAATCGTCGCCGCGATTTCTTCGATCGACTTGGTGGTCGACGACATCCAGCGTATCCCTTCGCGCCGCATGATCTTTTCCGCTTCGTTCACTTCATAACGGCAGTTCGCCAGCGCCGCATATTTGCTGCCAGGGCGGCGTTCGTTGCGGATTTCCGACAGGCGGTCGGCGGCAATGGTCAGGCCGAAAATCTTTTGCTTGAACGGTAGCAGCCCGCTCGGCAGTTTGTCGCGTTCGAAATCTTCCGGAATCAGGGGGTAGTTGGCGGCCTTGACGCCGAACTGCATCGCCAGGTAGAGGCTGGTCGGGGTCTTGCCGGAACGCGAGACGCCGACCAGGATCACATCGGCGTCGGCCAGGTTCTTGTGCGACTGGCCGTCGTCATGCGCCAGCGAGAAATTGATGGCTTCGATACGGTTCTTGTATTCGTCGGTATTGGCCGTGTTGTGGGTGCGGCCGATGGTATGGGTGGACTTGACGCCCAGTTCCCTTTCCAGCGGTTCTACAAAAGTCTGGAACAGGTCCATGTGCATGGCCTTGGCCTGCTGGATCACTTTCGACAGGTCGGCCTTGACCAGCGTCGAAAACACGATCGGCAGCTTGCCGTCCGCCACGCATGCCTCGTTGATCTTGCGGGTGGCGTCGTAGGCTTTGTCCAGGGTGTCGATGAACGGCAGGCGCACTTGCTTGAAGCGCAGCTCGAACTGGGTCAGCACCGAGTGGCCGAAGGTCTCGGCGGTGATGCCGGTGCCGTCGGAAACGAAGAATACGGTGCGATTGGCTGGGACCAGCGGGGCGGGAGCGGCATCTAGCATAATGTTGTCGAAAATAAAGTAAAAAATAAAAAGCCAGGCGCTGCCCAAGGACCGCGCAAGCGCCGCAGCGCCGCCGAAACTTTTAACCGAGTACCGACTCTAGCTTACAGGCCGTTGCATACTGCCATGTGCGCCTGTGAACGCTAAATTGGCATAAAATGGCAGCCAACCGAATATTTAAGCTACCTGACGAAGAATAACAAAAAGCCAAGGGCGGCGAAGGCAATTGTGAAGATTTCTTATCATCAAACTAGAGGTTGTTATGTCCAATGCAATACAGATGGGTGCTACCCAGGGGGCGGCTTACGTCATCTCCTTTGAAAATCTGCGGATGACGGATGTCGATTCCGTCGGCGGCAAGAACGCATCGCTGGGTGAAATGATCAGCCAGCTGGCCGGCGCCGGAGTACGGGTGCCGGGCGGTTTTGCCACCACGGCGCAAGCCTTCCGCGATTTCCTGTCGCACAGCACGGATGGCGGTCCAGCCCTGGCCGATCGCATAGCCGAACGCCTGGCGACCCTCAACATCGAGGACGTGCGGGCCCTGGCGCAAGCCGGCGCCGAGATCCGTCAATGGATCGTGGAGACACCTTTCCAGCCACGCCTGGAGCAGGAAATCACCGATTTCTACAAGCGCCTGGTGGCTGATTCCGCCAGCGAGATGTCGTTCGCCGTGCGTTCTTCCGCCACTGCGGAAGACTTGCCGGATGCGTCGTTTGCAGGCCAGCAGGAAACCTTCCTCAACGTGGTCGGCATTGAAAATGTGCTGGAAGCGATGAAGCACGTGTTCGCCTCGCTGTATAACGACCGCGCCATCTCTTACCGCGTGCACAAGGGTTTTACCCACGCCGAAGTGGCGTTGTCGGCCGGCGTCCAGCGCATGGTCCGTTCCGATGTCGGCGCTGCCGGCGTCATGTTCACCCTGGATACCGAATCGGGCTTCAAGGATGTGGTCTTCATCACTTCCAGCTACGGCCTGGGCGAAACCGTGGTGCAGGGCGCGGTCAATCCCGACGAATTCTACGTGCATAAGCCGATGCTGGAACAGGGCAAGCTGCCTATCATCCGCCGCAACATCGGCTCCAAGCTGATCAAGATGGAATTCACCGGCGAAGCCAAGGCCGGCCTGTCGGTCAAGACCGTTGACGTGCCTATCGAGTTGCGCAACCGCTATTCGCTGAACGACAGCGAAATCGTCGAGCTGGCCAAATACGCCACCATCATCGAGAAGCACTACGAGCGTCCGATGGATATCGAATGGGGCAAGGACGGCCGCGACGGCAAGCTGTACATCTTGCAGGCGCGTCCGGAAACCGTGAAGTCGCAGGAAAAATCGACCGACGCCCAGCAGCGTTTCAAACTCAAGGGCATCGGCAACGTGCTGACCCACGGCCGCGCCATCGGCCAGAAGATCGGCGCCGGCCGCGTGCGTGTGATCCATGACGCTTCCGAAATGGAGCGGGTGCAGCCGGGCGACGTACTGGTGGCCGACATGACCGATCCTAACTGGGAACCGGTGATGAAGCGTGCTTCGGCGATCGTCACCAACCGTGGCGGACGTACTTGCCACGCCGCGATCATTGCGCGCGAACTAGGCGTGCCGGCGGTAGTCGGCTGCGGCGACGCCACCGATGTGCTGAAAGACGGCACATTGGTTACCGTTTCCTGCGCCGAAGGCGACGAAGGCAAGATCTACGACGGCCTGCTGGAAACCGAAGTCACGGAAGTGGCGCGCGGCGCACTGCCTGAGCTGCCGTTGAAGATCATGATGAACGTCGGCAATCCGCAGCTGGCGTTCGACTTCCAGTCGATCCCGAACGGCGGCGTTGGCCTGGCGCGGCTGGAATTCATCATCAACAACAACATCGGCGTGCATCCGCGTGCGATCCTGGAATACCCGAACATTGACGCCGACCTGAAGAAGGCGGTGGAATCCGTAGCGCGCGGCCATGCTTCGCCCAAGGCTTTCTACGTCGACAAGCTGGCGGAAGGGATCGCCACCATCGCCGCAGCGTTCTGGCCGAAAAAAGTCATCGTGCGCCTGTCCGACTTCAAGTCGAACGAGTACAAGAAACTGATCGGCGGTTCGCGCTACGAGCCGGATGAAGAAAACCCGATGCTCGGTTTCCGCGGCGCTGCCCGTTACCTGGCGGCCGATTTTGCCGAAGCATTCGAAATGGAATGCCAGGCGATGAAACGCGTGCGTAACGACATGGGCCTGACCAACGTCGAGATCATGGTGCCCTTCGTCCGTACCCTCGGCCAGGCTGAGAAGGTCATCGGCCTGCTGGGCAAGAACGGCCTGGTGCGCGGTGAAAACGACTTGCGCGTCATCATGATGTGCGAAGTGCCGTCGAACGCCATCCTGGCCGACCAGTTCCTGGATTACTTCGACGGTTTCTCGATCGGCTCCAACGACCTGACCCAGCTGACCCTGGGCCTGGACCGCGATTCCGGCATGGAATTGCTGGCGGCCGATTTCGACGAGCGCGATCCGGCTATCCTGGCCTTGCTGGAGAAGGTCATTGCGACGTGCCTGGCCAAAGGCAAGTACGTCGGCATCTGCGGCCAAGGCCCATCGGACCATCCTGATTTTGCCGAGTGGCTGATGAAGCAGGGGATTGAATCGATTTCGCTGAATCCGGATTCGGTGATTGATACCTGGCAGAAGCTGGCAGCCGCGCAATAAAGTTGATACACGGGACGATGATTCGTCCTGGTCATAAGAAACGCGAGCCCTGGGCTCGCGTTTTTATTTTCAGGGTCAGATGCTAGCCTGGTTGTCTAGCAAGACATGTAAGGATTCGGCTACGCGCAGTATCGGACTTTGCCAGTCACCGGCCTGTTTTTGCCGGAACAACCTTGCACTCGGATACCACGGGCTATCCTCGCGATCCAGCAGCCAGCGCCAGTCCGGCACCCAAGGCAGCAGGATCCAGACCGGCACTCCCAAGGCGCCGCTCAGATGGGCGACGGAGGTGTCGACGCTGATGACCAGGTCGAGATTGGCAATGATCGCTGCCGTGTCGTCGAAACCGCCAATGTCGTGGGCGACCAGCTGCAGTCTTGGCGTTTGCTGCACATAGGCGTGATCCGAAGCCCTGATGTCTTTCTGCACCAGGAAAAAATCCACGCCATCCAGTTGCAGCAGCGGTGCGAATTCCTGCAGCGGCATGGAGCGCCTGTGATCGTTGGTATTGCCTGCGTTGCCTGAGCCGACCAGGCCGATTTTCAGTTTGCCGCCGGCGAAATCCTGGCGTTTTCTCCAGCTTTCTTTTTTCCTCGCATCGGCTGTGAAATAAGAGGGCGGGGCCGGGATGGTCGCCAGCTCGGTCTTGAACACCAGCGGCAGGCTCATCAACGGCGTCTGGCAGTCGACCGGCGCGAACACTTCACCGATGGCGATCACCTGGAAATCCCCCATTGTCTGGGCGATTGCTTTCAGCGCAGGATCGACCTCCAGCACTACCTCGGCCCCTAGAGCCGCGACCAGGACGGCGTAGCGGCAAAACTGGATAGTGTCGCCCAAGCCCTGTTCCGACCATAACAAGATGCGCTTGCCGCCGATGGCTTGCTGGCCCAGCCACAGGGGAATTCCGGTATGGCGCGGAAAATCCGCATTGCCTTTTTTCCATCGGTATTCATAGCTCTGCCAGCCGGCCTCGAACTGCCCCAGCACCAGTTGCGACAGCGACTGATTCGACAGCGCATCCGCGTAGCCGGCCTGCAGGCCGATGGCGCGCTGGTAGCTGTCGAGCGCTTGCTGGTGGCCGTTCATGCGGCTCAGGGTCAGGCCGTGGTCGCCCCATGCTTCGGCGTTGCCGGGCGCCAGCGCCAGGCCGGTTTCATTGTCGCTCAGGGATTCGGCATAGCGTTCCAGCTTGTGCAGGATGACCGCGCGGTCGAGCCAGTAGGCAGCGGTTTTCGGCGCCAGTGCGAGGGCGCGGTCGAGGCTGGCAAGGGCGTCGGCATAACGCTCCAGCTTGTCCAGCGCCAGGCTTTTTTTATACCAGCTGTCGGCCATGGCCGGCTGCAGCGCCAGCGCGCGGTCGAAATGAACCAGCGCTTCTTCATGCTGCTGCAACTGATACAGCAGGGCGCCCTTGTGGGCCCAGCCGTCGGCGTAGTCGGGCCATGCGGACAGCGTCTGTTCGATGCAGTCCAGCGCTTCCTGGCGGCGCTGCAGGCTGAGCAGGGTCACGGCCTTGGCCAGCAGGATCTCGGGCTTGACATATCCCAAGGCGATGATTTTTTCATAAGCGCGCAGTGCGGCTTCGAACTGGCCTGATTCAAACTGTACCCGGGCCAGCTTGTAGTGCAGCGAGACATTCTTGCCGTCCAGCGCCAGCGCTTGCCCGAACAGCTGCGCCGCTTCGTTGCGCTGGCCGGTGGCGGCGCAGATGACGCCGAGGATATGCAGGGCGTCGAAGTTCTGCGGCTGGTTCTTCAGGATGTCCTTGAGCGAGCGTTCGGCATGGCCGGCATTTCCGTTCTGGAAATCCTTGTATGCTTGCTGGATAAGTTGAATCGTATTCATGTGTGGCGGGTTGAGAGCGGCTTTGGCCGAGGGCAATTCGTGGAAAAGGGAGCATAGCACCGGATTGGAGAGCCATCATCTTTGGCGGCGCCAACGAAATCTGGTGTGAGTTATTGTAACTTCAGTTGTCAGATGGATTACACTGTGTGTTCTACATAACGGAGAGGGTCATATGGCCGGATGGGTGATGTGGATGTTGGCGGCTGGTTTGCTGGTGGTGATGGAACTGTTCACTACGACCTTGTATTTGCTGATGGTGGCGATTGGCCTTGCCGTGGGCGGCGTCGCCGCGCTGATCGGGTGGGGCGTGGAATGGCAGTTGCTGGTTGCCGCCGTGGTGGCCCTGGTTGCCACTTACCTTTTGCGGCGGAGCAAATTCGGCCGCCGCACCAAGGTCCAGGCTGAGCGCGACCCGAATGTCAATCTCGACATCGGGCAATCGATCACGGTCGAACAATGGCAGCAGGATGCCGGGGCGGCCGGTTATACGGCGCGCGTCAAGTATCGCGGCGCGATGTGGGATGTCGAACTGGCGCCGACGGCAAATGCGGATGGGGGGCTGTTTTTCATTCAGGAAATACGCGGCAGCCGGCTAATTGTCGGCAACAGCCCGGGCCAGCACTGATCGGCCTCGGCTTTCGCCGTTGCGTGGCGAATGACTCTGTTTCAATTCATAAGGAAAAAAATCATGTTCGGAAGCGTCTCGTTAGTCCTGCTGGTGATAGTCATTATCTTTATCGCCAAAACGATCAAAGTGGTACCGCAGCAGCATGCGTGGGTGGTAGAACGCCTGGGCAAGTACCATGCAACTCTGGGGCCGGGGCTGAGCATCGTGGTGCCGTTCATCGACCGCGTCGCCTACAAGCACATCCTGAAGGAAATCCCGCTGGATGTGCCGCCGCAGGTTTGCATCACCCGCGACAACACCCAGTTGCAGGTGGACGGCATCCTGTATTTCCAGATTACCGACCCGATGCGCGCTTCTTACGGTTCGTCCAACTACATTGCCGCGATCACGCAACTGGCGCAGACCACCTTGCGTTCGGTGATCGGCAAGATGGAACTGGACAAGACTTTCGAAGAGCGCGATCACATCAACACCACGATCGTTAACGCGATTGACGAATCGGCCGCCAACTGGGGTGTCAAGGTGCTGCGTTATGAAATCAAGGACCTGACGCCGCCGAAGGAAATCCTGCATGCGATGCAGGCGCAGATTACCGCCGAACGCGAGAAGCGGGCGCTGATCGCCGCTTCTGAGGGCCGCAAGCAGGAGCAGATCAATATCGCGACCGGTGAACGCGAAGCGTCGATCGCCAAATCCGAAGGCGAGAAGCAGGCGTCCATCAACCGTGCCCAGGGTCAGGCCGCGGCGATCTTGTCGATTGCCGAAGCCAGCGCCGAGGCTATCCGCAAGACTGCGGCTGCGATCCAGTCGCCAGGCGGTTCGGATGCCGTCAACCTGAAAGTGGCTGAGCAATATGTGGCGGCCTTCGGGCAATTGGCGAAGACCAATAATTCGATCATCGTGCCGGCCAATCTGGGCGATATCAGCGGCTTGATTGCTACGGCGCTGCAAGTGGTCAAATCCCAGACCAAGTCTTAATCGGCGACAGAAAAAAGGGCGGGCCGGCGAAATGCATGTTTCGCCGGCCCGCCCTTTTTGTTGGTGTCGCTTATTGGCGTCGCTTCAACGCCGGTGCTGTTTCATCGCAGCCTGGACTTCCCGTTCGCCGTCGCGTTGCCGCTCGGTGTCGCGCTTGTCATGCTGTTTTTTTCCCTTGGCCAGGCCGATTTCGCATTTGATGCGGCCGCGCAGGTAGTGCAGGTTGATCGGCACCAGCGTGTAACCGGAGCGTTCGACCTTGACGATCAGTTTCTTGATTTCCTCGGCGTGCAGCAGCAGCTTGCGGGTGCGCACCGCTTCCGGATGGACGTGGCTGGAGGCGCTGAGCAGGGCGCTGATATGGGCGCCGAACAGGTAAATTTCGCCGTTGCGGACGATGACGTAGGCTTCTTTCAGGTTGGCGCGTCCGGCGCGGATGGACTTCACTTCCCAGCCATGCAGCTCCATGCCGGCCTCGAAACGCTCTTCGATGAAGTAGTCGTGGAAGACTTTTTTGTTGTCAATAATGCTCATGTATTAGGAAAATCGCGCAGGTCGGTTAAAATTTCAAGTTGTGATTCTATCAAACGGTTGATATTCAATGGCAGTAGTGCATAAAACGGTTCTTTTGGGATATAGCGCTGAACAGATGTTTGCGCTGGTCGACCGGGTCGAAGACTACCCGCAATTCCTGCCGTGGTGCGGCGGGGTGGATGTGCGTGAACGCGATGCCGGCAAGCTGGTGGCGACGCTGAATATACATTACCACGGCATCAAGCAATCGTTTACTACGGAAAACACCAACACGCCGCCCACCAACATGCAGATGCGGCTGGTGGAGGGGCCTTTCAAGCAGCTCGACGGCAACTGGAACTTCAAGGCGCTGCGGGCCGACGCCTGCAAGATCGAATTCGACCTGCACTACGAATTCTCCAACCGCATCCTGGAAAAGCTGATCGGGCCGGTATTCAGCATGATCGCCAACAGTTTTGTCGATTCCTTCTGCAAACGCGCCGATGCGGTGTACGGCCGCCATGACTGAGGCGGCCGCCGGCGAAATACAGATACAGGTCTGCTACGCCAGCCCCGGCGTGCAGGCCCTGAAGCAGCTGTCGGTGCCAGCCGGGACGCTGCTGCACGAAGGCATCAAGCGCAGCGGCCTGCTGGAAGAAATACGCGAAATCGACCTCAGCTGCTGGCGCGTCGGCATCTACGGCAAGCTGAAGACGCTCGATACCGTGCTGCGCGACCAGGACCGGGTTGAAATCTACCGTCCGCTGATCGCCGATCCGATGGAGTCGCGCCGCAAGCGGGCCGATAAAAAAGCCCGCTGAAGGCGGGCTGTCGGGGTTTGCTGCCTTATTGGCAATCGTTCAAGGTTTCCCGGTTCTGTGCATTTTGCTGCGCTCGCTGCTGGTCGCTCATGAATGAGCGCTGGCCGTTGGCGTCGGTCTGGGCAACCCTTGCGCCGGAATCCAGGGTGCGCTGGTTGGCGCGGGCACGGGCGCAATTTTCAGCCTTGCTGGAGGCCAGCTTGGCTTCCTGCTCGGCTTTCTTGTTCTTCTCTGCCAGTTCGGTCTTGCGTTTCTGGAATGCGGCGTTTTGCTCAGCGACGGTCGGCGGTGCTTTTGCTTCCGGCTTGCTGTCGGCGGCAGCGTCGGCGGCGGCTCCCGGTTCTTCTTCGGCGGCGCCGCGCGGCAGGCTTTGGCTCGGCGTTTTCAGGATGCGCTTGTTCGGCACCGAGGAGGGCGGCGGCATGTCTGAATACTGTTTCACGCCTTTTTCATCCAGCCACACGAATTGCGCCAGGGCGGAAGTCGCCAGGCTGAGCAAGACCGTTGCCGCGGTGGCGGAAAAGACATGTTTCAGGCGGATTGCATTCATTGCTGTTCCTTGGGGCGGTAGAAGTAGATTGAGCGCAGATTTCGCCATGTTTCACTAGTCGTGTCAATTGATCGGTAGTGCTTTGTGGAAATATTTTCCCTGTTGTGGCTAAAATTGCGCAACGTTAGGCGAGTTGTCCGGTTTTCTGTATAATTCGCTTTTGCGCCTATAGGAAAAACTATGCGTCTACTTCAGAAAGCACTCACGTTCGATGACGTGCTGTTGGTCCCCGCTTATTCGGACGTCCTCCCCAAAGACACCACCCTTAAAACACGCCTGACCCGCAATATCGATATCAACATTCCGTTGCTGTCGGCTGCGATGGACACCGTGACTGAAGCGCGGCTGGCGATCGCCATGGCGCAAGAGGGCGGTATCGGCATCATCCACAAGAACCTGACCGCGCAGGAACAGGCGCGCGAAGTCTCCAAGGTCAAGCGTTTCGAATCCGGCGTGGTGCGTGACCCGATCACGATTCCGCCCAACATGCGCATCCGTGAAGTGATCGCCTTGTCGGAACAGCACGGCATCAGCGGTTTCCCGGTGGTCGACGGCAACCGCCTGGTCGGCATCATCACCAACCGCGACCTGCGTTTTGAAGAGGAGCTGGACGCCGAAGTCAGCGCCAAGATGACGCCGCGCGAGAAGCTGGTCTACGTCAAGGACGGCGCCGACCTGTCGGAAGCCAAGCGCCTGATGAACAAGCACCGTCTGGAACGCGTAATGGTGGTTAACGACGCTTTCGAGCTGCGCGGCCTGATCACCGTCAAGGATATCCAGAAATCGACCTCGCACCCGCTGGCCTCCAAGGACAGCCAGGGCAAGCTGCGCGTAGGCGCCGCGGTCGGCGTCGGCGCCGATAACGAAGAACGCATCGAGCTGCTGGTGAAAGCCGGCGTCGACGTCATCGTGGTCGATACCGCGCACGGCCACTCCAAGGGTGTGCTGGATCGTGTCAAATGGGTCAAGCAGAATTTCCCGCAGGTGGAAGTCATTGGCGGCAATATCGCTACCGCAGCCGCTGCCAAGGCGCTGGCTGACCACGGCGCCGACGGCGTCAAGGTCGGCATCGGCCCTGGCTCGATCTGCACCACGCGGATCGTGGCCGGCGTCGGCGTGCCGCAGATTTCCGCCATCGCCAATGTCGCGCAAGCGCTCAAGGGCACAGGCATTCCATGCATCGCCGACGGCGGCATCCGCTTTTCGGGCGACATCGCCAAGGCGCTGGCCGCCGGCGCCTCGACCGTGATGATGGGCAGCATGTTCGCCGGCACCGAAGAAGCGCCGGGCGAAGTGATCTTGTTCCAGGGCCGCAGCTACAAGTCGTACCGCGGCATGGGCAGCCTGGGCGCGATGTCGGACGGTTCCGCCGACCGCTACTTCCAGGATTCGGCCAACAAGGCTGACAAGTTCGTGCCGGAAGGTATTGAAGGCCGGGTGCCTTACAAGGGTAGCGTGCTGACCATCTTGTACCAGCTGATCGGCGGCGTGCGTTCTTCCATGGGCTACTGTGGCTGTGCGACGATCGACGAACTGCGCGAAAAAGCTGAATTCGTGGAAATCACTTCAGCCGGCATGCGCGAGTCGCATGTCCATGACGTCCAGATTACCAAGGAAGCGCCTAACTATCGGACTGATTGATAGCTGGGTTGTTCAGTGATCTAGTCCAGGAACGCGCCACCTGCGGGGATACCGCCGGTGGCGCGTGCACTTTAAAGATTCTCATTTTTTGCTAAATCAGCCACCATGCACTCAAAAATCCTCATCCTCGATTTCGGCTCCCAGGTTACCCAACTGATCGCACGGCGCGTGCGCGATGCTGGCGTGTTTTCTGAAGTGTTTCCCTACGATGTGTCGGATGAATTCGTCCGCAACTACGGCGCCTCCGGCATCATCCTGTCGGGCGGCCCGAACAGCGTCACCGACGGCGACACCCCGCGCGCGCCGCAAGCGGTGTTCGAGCTGGGCGTGCCGGTATTCGGCATCTGCTACGGCATGCAAACCATGGCCGAGCAGCTGGGCGGCAAGGTCGAGATGGGCAAGGTACGCGAGTTCGGCTACGCCGAAGTGCGCGCCCGCGGCCACAGTGCGCTGCTGGAAGGCATCAGCGATTTTGTGACGCCCGAATCGCATTCCATGCTGAAAGTCTGGATGAGCCACGGCGACAAGGTCGATCACATGCCGCCTGGTTTCAAGCTGATGGCATCGACGCCGAACTGCCCGATCGCCGGCATGGCCGACGACGAGCGCCGTTTCTACGCGGTGCAGTTCCATCCGGAAGTCACGCATACGGTCAAGGGTGAAGCCATCCTGAGCCGCTTCGTGATCGATATCTGCGGCTGCAAGCCGGACTGGAACATGCCCGACTACATCGCCGAAGCGGTTGAGTCGATCCGCCAGCAGGTCGGCAGCGACGAAGTGATCCTGGGCCTGTCCGGCGGCGTCGACAGCAGCGTTGCTGCAGCCTTGATCCACCGCGCCATCGGCGACCAGCTGACCTGCGTCTTCGTCGACCACGGCCTGCTGCGCCTGGACGAAGGCAAGATGGTGATGGAGATGTTCGCCCAGAACCTCGGCGTCAAGGTGATCCATGTCGACGCCACCGCCCAGTTCATGGGGCACCTGGCCGGCGTCACCGATCCGGAAGCCAAGCGCAAGATCATCGGCCGCGAATTCGTCGAAGTGTTCCAGGTCGAATCCGCCAAGCTGCAGAACGCCAAATGGCTGGCGCAGGGCACGATCTACCCGGATGTCATCGAAAGCGCCGGCAAGGGCAAGAACGCCGCGCACACCATCAAGAGCCACCACAACGTTGGCGGCCTGCCGGAAACCCTGAACCTGAAATTGCTGGAGCCGCTGCGCGAGCTGTTCAAGGACGAAGTGCGCAAGCTTGGTGTCGCCCTCGGCTTGCCGCACGCGATGGTATACCGCCATCCGTTCCCAGGCCCGGGCCTCGGTGTGCGCATCCTGGGAGAAGTAAAAAAGGAATTCGCCGACCTGCTGCGCCGCGCCGACGCCATCTTCATCGAAGAACTGCGCAACACCAAGGACGACCAGGACGAAAGCTGGTACGACAAGACCAGCCAGGCGTTTGCGGTGTTCCTGCCGGTGAAATCAGTCGGCGTGATGGGCGATGGCCGCACCTACGAATACGTGGTGGCCTTGCGCGCAGTGCAGACCCAGGATTTCATGACTGCGCATTGGGCACATCTGCCGCATGAGTTGCTGGGACGGGTGTCGAACCGCATCATCAATGAAGTGCGCGGGATCAATCGGGTGGTGTACGATATTTCGGGCAAGCCGCCTGCGACTATCGAGTGGGAATAAGGGAAGTATTTTTCCCATATAAATCAATAACTTAAAAAATTACTCAAAAATAGTTAACGAGAATGTGGTTTCTCTAAGTTGTTGATTTTAAAGGTATTAAGAATTAGTTTTCGTTCTAATGCCACTTCCAAGGTGGTGAATCTGACGGTAAAACTGACGGGGTGCATGAGGCCTTTCCATTGGACCTTTTTCGTGCTTCCACAGCAATACCGTCTGTGACGGTAATATCTATGCGCATTAGCTAAGCTCCATGCGGGCTCGCAGGGATATGTAGGTGTCGTGATAGGTGACGGCAATCGGCCGTCTCAATCAGGAGACCAATCCCATGCTCACAGACTTTGCCTTGCGCAACCTTAAACCTCGCGCGACCCCTTACAAAGCCGCAGATCGAGATGGCATGTACGCCGCCATCTCGCCGAAAGGCACTATTTCCTTCCGATACGACTACCGGATCAATGGCCGGCGTGAGACGCTGACCATCGGTCGCTATGGCTTCGGCGGCATCTCACTTGCCGAAGCCCGGGAACGGCTGCGAAATGCTAGACGGCTGCTGGGTGAGGGAACTTCACCAGCACTACAGAAGCAGCGGGAGAAGGCTCGTGGACCCGAAACGCAGACTTTCAGCGATCATGCGACCCGGTGGCTTTATGGAGCCACCATGGCAGAGTCGACGCGATCGATGCGAAAGAGCGTACTGGATCGCGACATCCTGCCCAATTTTAAAAAGCGTCTTCTCTGCGAAATTCATGGTGAAGATCTGCGGGCGCTTTGTATGCGCGTGAAAGCGCGCGGTGCTCCAGCAACTGCCGTTCAAATTCGCGACATCGTGAAGCAGATCTATGGTTACGCGAATTTGCATGGAGAGAAAGTAGCAAACCCGGCCGACAGCGTAGATGCAGCTTCCATTGCGACTTTCGTGGCGAAGGACCGAGCCTTGTCACCGCAGGAGATTCACCTGATGTCCAAGCAATTGGAGTCTGTAGCTACCTATCCGACCATCCGGCTGGCGTTGCGCATGATCTTGTTGACGCTGGTGCGTAAGAGTGAACTGATAGAGGCGACTTGGGACGAGATTGATTTCGAGAATGCGATCTGGACGATTCCAAAACAGCGTATGAAGGGGCGTAAGCCTCATGTGGTCTATCTGTCGCGACAAGCGCTAGACATCTTCATGGCACTGCATACTTGTGCCGCAGGATCTAAGTTCGTGCTGCCGTCGCGTTACGATGCTGATCGATGCATGTCACGTGCAACTCTGAACAGGGTCACGCAGATTGTTGTAGAACGAGCCAAGACAGCGGGCGTACCGTTGGAGTCGTTTACTGTTCACGATCTACGTCGCACTGGCTCGACACTCTTGAATGAAGCGGGCTTCAACCGTGACTGGATTGAGAAGTGCTTGGCTCACGATGAGGGGCGTTCTTCGCGCTCGATCTACAACAAAGCCGAGTATGCCGAACAGCGGCGCCACATGCTGCAGGAATGGGCGAATATGGTTGATGCTTGGGCGGAAGAGCGTGCCTATACTTCCACGCTGTTCCCGGCGCCTAAAGGAGGGTGACAAGTCATTTATCAGTCAACTTGACAAGTGTCAGAAGTTTTTGCATAATTCTGACAAATAGGGCGTTTCATATGCAAACCATTGCCAAACAAGTACTGGAATACGCAGCCGGATTGCCGGAAGGCACCCCTTTGGTCGCGAAGGAGCTTCTGCATTTGGGTGGCAGGGCTGCTGTTGATCAAGTGCTCTCTCGCCTGGTGAAGCGCGGTGCCTTGTTGCGGGCTGGGCGAGGTATTTACGTTTTACCCGTGGAGAGCCGTTTCGGGACGCATGCGCCGTCCACCAGCAAAATGGTAGAGGGACTGGCTGTCCAGCGTGGGGAAACGATCGTGCTCCACGGGGCAGCTGCGGCCAATGCGCTTGGTCTCACTACCCAAGTGCCGATGAAGGCTATCTATCTGACATCCGGGCGCAATCGACGTCTGAGGGTTGGCGCGCAAACGGTCGAATTCCGGCACGCGCCAATCTGGCAACTGATCTTTCCTGGTCGTCCAGCGGGAGAAGTAGTGCGAGCGCTCGCTTGGCTGGGGCCTGAGAAGGCTGGCGAAGCACTGCGCAAGCTTCGGTCCAAACTGCAACCGTCCGAACTCGAAGAAGTCGCATCGGCGCGTGCGCGCCTGCCGACCTGGATGGCGCAAGAAGTAAGCGCTTTGCTGGCGCATGGCTGAGTTTTTCGAACTCTCCACTGCTGAGCGTCTGGAGGCGCTCAACGCGGCTGCCAGCAGTTCCGGCCGTCTGCCTCATCTGCTTGAAAAAGATATCTGGGTCGTCTGGTCGTTGCGGCACCTGTTCGATGGTCCGCATGCAGATCATCTGGTTTTTAAGGGTGGCACATCTCTGTCTAAGGCCTACGGTGTCATCCGCCGGTTTTCGGAAGATGTCGATTTGACCTACGACATCCGCGCGATCGCAGGCGATCTGGTTGGAGACGCCGATGTTCCCCTGCCAGTTAGCAAGAGCCAAGAAAAGAAGTGGAGCAAAGAAATTCGGGCGCGCTTGGCAGAATGGGTTGCCAGCGAAATCGTGCCGAGGCTCAAGCAGGACCTTGAGCAGCAGTCTCTGCCCGCATTGGTACGCGCCGAAGATGACAAGGTCTTTATCGATTACATTCCGTTATCCGCTGGTACGGGCTATGTTGCCCCGGCCGTCATGCTGGAGTTTGGTGCTCGTTCTACCGGCGAACCCAGCGAACCACGTCTCATCCAGTGTGATGCGGCTACGTACCTGCCGATGCTTGTGTTTCCCACTGCCACGCCGCAGGTGATGCGCGCCGAGCGTACCTTCTGGGAAAAGGCCACGGCGATTCATGTCTTCTGCGCTCAAGGTACTTTCCGTGGCGGCGAACGCTTCGCCCGTCATTGGCATGACGTGGCTCGGCTTGATAAGGCCGGATTCGTTGACGCAGCCATCGCGGACACGGCGCTCGGCAAAGCAGTTGCCGATCACAAGAGTATTTTCTTCGCGGAGAAATCCTCGCATGGAGAACTGATCGATTACCACGCTGCAGTTTCTGGTGCCCTGCAGCTTGTACCAGATGACGGTGCGCTGGTCACGCTTGCTTCCGACTATCAGCACATGGTCGATGACGGTTTGTTCCTGGATGACGCTGAGCCTTTTGAGGTTCTGCTGGAACGATGCCGAATCATTCAGCAAAAGGCAAATACAAAACCGTCTCAGGACGCGATTTTCCTAGGCGCAACCGTGTAGGCATCTATCCTCACTTAACCGGAACAGGCGATGTACCTTTCAGAAATCCAGATCAAGAATTTTCGCCAGTTCGGGGCTGAAGAACAGATTTTCTGTGTGTCGTTTCATGAGGGCATGACCGCGCTTGGCGGTGAAAATGATGTCAAAAAATCCTCTGTCGTCGATGCGATTCGCCATGTGCATCTGACCCGCGACATTGAGTTCATGCGGCCGCAGCCTGATGATTTTCACATTCGTCTGGATATGCAGCCTGCTGTAGATGTCACCACCTGCAGCAGGCTATTGAAGCTGCCCGACTCATCCGTACTGACCGGAGATCAATGAAATGGCCAAGACCATCGTATCGTCTTGGCTAACAACATTGCGGCTACATGTCGAATCGAAACCTTGCGTTCTGCTGCGGTTGGACGAAGCCGACAGCACCCAGCTTAGGGAGTCGCGGCTTGGCTTCAATGAATTTACTCTGGCTCGGCCGCACGAACTTTTATCAGGCATTAAGACGCCAACAGTGTGTCTAATCTTCGAGACAGCTTCGAGCTGGGTGCGAGAGGAGGATGCCTACAAGCATGCTTATATCGGGATCGTAAGCTCACGCAGTGCAGTTACCACACTCGACACTCGTATCAAAATCAAGCGCGCAGTACGCATCGAGCCGGGTACGGAGCAGGCTCTCTTGAAACTCCTCGGTACCAGCTCTCATGCTGACCAGCTGCGGAAAAAGCTAGAACTGGCGGCGCCAGTCATTGTGCTATCGCCCAAACTTAGTAGCGCGCTAATCAGCTGTCTGGCTGGTATTGCTGGCAATGAAGGTCCGATGCGAGCAGTTATCGAATCACTTCATGCGCCACAGCGCTATACGAATTTTTCCGCTGTGCAGGAGGATGCTGTACAGACGGCGTTGAAGGCCTTCGGCTTGGGCGCGAGCGATCGAGCTGAACACGTTGAACTATTCGAAGGGAAGGCGACGGCGCTGGCGCGAGTGCCGCTGCTTGAGGACGCGGTGATCGAGAATCCACGGGCGTCAGCCAACAATGATCTATTCCTCACGGTTCAGCAGCGGATGCCGCTGATCGAAGACTCTGCAATAGAGAAAGACGCTCGCTCGGTTCCTGGCTACACACTTACGTCTAGTGATCTCACAGGCCGCGCCGTATTCAAGAAGGGGCAGGAAAGGCTTGAAGTGTTTACGGCTAACCGACGTGACCTGGAACACGTCTTCGGTGTGGATTTGATTTACCTGAATCTGACCAAAAAGAACATCGTTATGGTTCAGTACAAGATGCTGGAACCGAACCGCCGGGATGGACAGCCTTCCGATTGGTTGTACCGGCCAGAAGCCAGCATGACGAAAGAGGTAGCGCGGATGAAGATGTTCGCCAAACAGCATGCACCTGGCCCACTTGAATACCGCCTCAACCCGCAAGTGTTCTATCTCAAATTTGTTAAGCGTGACGGTGCGCTAAGTAGCGGCGGTATTGTCACGCCAATCGATCACTACGAACAGTTGCTTGCTGATCCTGTTTGCAAAGGACCGCGCAATGCCATCCGGATTAGCTATGAGTCATTGGGTGGTCGGTATCTGCGTCAAGGAGCCTTTCTGGATCTTATACAGTCGGGGTACATCGGCGCGCATGCAGCGACGACCGATTACCTCAACACTTTGGTGGATGCTGTATTGAAGGGGAATCGTGCGGTCATCATGGCCGTGCAATCTCCAAGCGACATTGCTAACGAAACGGGTTCGTCATGACCATCAAGTCGATTTCGCCCTCGCGCCTAATGCATCGCTGTGTAGCGATGTCGGGTATGCAGCGTTTTTTTTCGTCTCCGGTGTCGAGGCGTTAATGGGAGCGCCAGCCCCACGAATTGCGCTTGATACCTTGCGAGACCGCATTGCCGAAGGCATTAAAGAAAGTGCGAAGTCATACGACGTTCCTGCCGTCTGCGTCAGGGTAGGAATTCAGGAGCGTGTGGAGGAGGGCGATACCGACGAAGCCTTTCGAAGCCGCAAGGTCTATGTCAAGAGCCGATTGATGGAGCGTGACCAGCCTGCGTTGCTGGTCATCGCAATTGCTGTTCTAAAGGAATTCGACGTCCCCAGTTTGGCTGAGGCTGTGAGCGAACTGACCGTACACGCGGAGCACCGCATCACAGAAATTACTCGGCGAGACGCACTGAAGGTTCTAAATCGTCTTGATTCGTTATTCAATGACGTTGACCTTTTCGAAGGGCTCAATATCATTTCGTACGAGTACCTGACCTACGATGGCGTCGATCACCATCTCAATTTCTTACCCGCCCTCTCCAAAGACGTCGTCCAACATTATGTACGCAATCCCGACGACTCCAACGAAGAAGTACTGATTCGATGTGGTGCACTGACATGCAGCCAGACCAAGTTTTTCGCGCTACTGGAAAAATTGCTTCACCCGGTTGTTCGACGAGGCGATGAGCAGGTCGAGCTAGTAATCCACTTGAATGCCGTTCTACGGCCCGATGGATTTCAGGCCGTAGTGGTCGGTGAGCAATCCACGCATCCGATCTACGCCGTTCAGCGCATAGGAAATGGTGTTGCAGGCGCGGTCAAGAATCTGATCTTCGCGTCCGTAGGACCAAAGCCGGAATTGATACTGCGCGATGCGGTCAGCAATGACATCGAAATTACTAAGCATGCAGACATGTGTCTGGTGTTTGACCGTCCGTTGCCGGTGAGTGGCCTGGCGTGGGTAGATATGGCCGAATGGTGGCAAGAGCGCCAAGGGCTGGCGGAGTTGAAATCCGCGCGTCAATCTTTGGGGGAGCGCCTGAAGCGATCGGTGGAGCTTTCGCATTCTCCAGGGGAATACGCGATCTTTCGTACCTACCACGAAGTGTTTGGCCCGAAACTTGGAGATCGTTTACCTGCCTTAATCCCACAGGTCTATCTTCACTACGATCCTTTCACGCAGGCCGAGCGCATGCAACTGGGAAAAGACAGCGTGCTGGCACGACAACGCATGGATTTCTTGATGTTATTGGATAGCCGTGTTCGTATCGTGATTGAGGTTGATGGGCAGCAGCACTACGCGGAGGGGGGTAGAGCGTCTCCCGCTCATTACGCCATGATGGTCGAGGAAGATAGGCGGTTGCGACTCCAAGGTTATGAGCTATACCGGTTTGGCGGCGCCGAGTTTCCCGATGCGGACAAGAGCAATGATCGCTATGTTGTAGGACCGCAGTCCAAGAAAGTGGTGATCGATTTTTTTGAACGTTTGTTCGACAGACATAAGGTCAAGCCGTGACAATTCCCAGCGATGATGAAGAACCGCAATTGGACGACCTCTTTGATTCGATCGATGGTGTCTCATTCCCTGTATCCGGTGACAAACTTTTCAAAAGTGGTTCCTGGGTTGACAGCGCGCAGCTTAACCACCGCTTGTATGGCGACAAGTGGTCGGTCTATGCAACAGGCTACAAGGATGCTGCGGACATGCTGGTGGATCAAGCGGCAGGGACGGGTCGACATCTGGACTTTCTGGTCTATCCCATCGTCTTTTTGTACCGCCAGCATATCGAATTGATGGTCAAGAGTCTGATCCGCTCGCTGTGGTTGTTGTTGGAGAAGAATCCCTCGGACAAGCAGGCTGGGTTGGTGGGCCATCGCCTGGGAACATTCTGGGCCATCTTGCGCCCTCTCTTGGAGGAGCATGCGCCCTGTCAATCAACGGTCGCCTTGGATCAGACGGGAAGTTTGATCGACGAATTGTGTGCTGTTGATCCAGAGTCTATGGGTTTTAGATATCCCCACGGCATTCCAGATAAGACAGGAGCCCGATTGCCGACACTCAGTGGCCTGGCCGAGGTTGATCTACGGAACTTGAAAGCTGTGATGGAAAAAATTGCTGTCCTGTTAGGGGCCTGTGAGATGTCCATTGATGCGGCTTTGCAGAGCAAAGCCGAGATGCATGCTGAGTGTCTGTCCCTCAACGGGGCGAATGGAGATCCATATGGCCCTTGAATTGTTCGGAAGCATTGTATCGTCCAGTTTTTGGCCCGCGCACAAAATGGCGAAGGCAACACGCTCGTATGTCGTCGAAGAGAGCCGGCCATGACTCTTTCGTTTTTCTTCGATGAGAGCGGACACAGCGGCGATCTCGTCAAATCAGGCGTGGCCTACGATTTTCTGGATCAGCCGTTTTTTGTCTTGGCGGCGTTAGGCATCGAAGATGAAGCGCCGCTTGTGCAGCAGATCGAGGCGATGCGGCTCAGGCATAGGATACCGGCAGGTGAACTGAAATCGAAGTCGCTCCAAAGCCAATCAGCCTTCGTTGCCGAGTTGCTCTCTGAAGTGCTCGACGCGGGGCTCCCGCTTTTCATCGAGGTTGTCGACAAGCGCTACTTCATTTGCATGAACTTGGTAGACCACCAGTTGTTGCCGCCCGTGATGGGTTTTCCTGACGGTTCGCAGCTTCATTTTCTGAAGAACGTTGCCGTCGACTTCCTGTACGACGAGGTCTCTGAGCACGTCCTGAACCGGTTTGTCGAGGCTTGCCTCTCTCCGTCCGATCATTCGCTGATGAGCTTGTTCGGAAGTCTGATGCTGTTTTCTGCGGGAGAGTCCACGATGCCCAAGAATCAGGATATACGTGACGGCGTGCACCGCATGGTCATTGAAGCCGCAACGGAATACGGCGAGATGCGGAAGGCTGACCCAACGGCTTACCTGAGGTTTCTTCCTTCGCCCGATTTGAACAGGCACAGCAAACAGGTATGGATGCTTCCCAATCTTTCGTCGTTCACGAATATCTACGCAAGGATCAACCTGTTCCGTAGGCGAAAGCTAGCAGGCGTGCGTCTTGTGCACGACCAGCAATTGGAGGTCGAAGAAATCCTGCGTGAGGCCAAACGCACTGCGGAGGGTATTAAGGATTCAGGCTTTGAGGCATTCACACCCGCTGCCGACTATATGTTTCATGAGCAGGCATCGCTTGAATTCGCGGCATCGCATGAGTCGGTAGGCATTCAGGCTGCCGATGTGATCGCAGGGACTGTGATGAGATTCTTTCGAGATATGCAGCGCAACCCGGAGAAAATTCATCCTGACGTCGATAGGTCGATGCGCGAGTTACAGAAGCGCTCCGATGAAATTACTGCATTTGGCTTGAACCAAGTCGTGCCGCGCCGTCACATGCTGTGAGATGTCTGTGATTCAGAACGATCTATTTGCTGGATAAAGCTCTTTATTTTGAATAATTTTGGGGACAGGGGAATGACGAAATCAGCCGTAGATGTTCGAACCTTGCTTGCTGCTGCGGCCGACAGCATGTGGGCTACGTTTAAGGCAAGCGCAGCTAGCACTCGTCCTGATCATAAGGGTGGGCCGCGCGAGCAGCAAGTACGCCAGTTCCTCAAGGAGCGTCTTCCGCCTAAATGGGGTGTCACGCGCGGGCATGTGTTTTTTGCCGGTAACGCTACATCACAGGAGTTCGACGTGATTGTCTATGACGCACTAAATTGCCCAAGCTGGACACTGGACGGCAGCGATGATCCGCGGCGCCTGGTACCCCTGGAGGCAGTGATCGGCGTCATTGAAGTTAAGTCGACACTTGACGATCGTACTCTGAAATCCGCGATCGACAAGATCGCCGAGTTTGATTCGATTGTTGAGAATGGAGATATCGATAGTTCCTATCGCCCGTTTCGCTATTTGTTTGCCTACCGACTTGATCGCGATGCCGATTTCGATGGCTGGGGTGGTCCAAACCGAATCCTCACCCGCTACGCGGGGGCACGTACTCAACCGGATGGTGTGTTTGTGCTGGACTCAGAATTTTCTGTCCTGACTGCGCGACACGATATTGCTCGTTCGTTCGCGCTTCACCGTGGAGAAACCGTCGATGAAGTTCTTGCGAAAAGTTGGGATGTGCAAAATGAGGAAATCCGTCGCGACATTGAGTTGGACCCGTCATACTGTCACGACTATTTCACCACTCGGGCAAACGATGGGCTACTCCTCCTCTCATTTTTGACATTCGTGCTGGAATCGGCTTCGTCCTATCGAGTGTCCGAAATTGACTATGCAGATATTTTCTGTCGCTGGGGTGGGCCGATGTTGGGAGGATTGCTGCACTTTCACGAACCGAGTAATTTAGATTTGTTATCCGTTCCAATCATGAAGTAGACGGTCAATCCATTCGAGTAGAATTTTGACTAAAAATATTTATGTCGCGAAGGCCCATCTCGCGGAGCTTCTTTCAATGAGGGAGACACATGAAAATAAGAAAAATCAGTATCCAGAACTTCAGGGGCATCAAGCAGTTGGAATGGAATTTACCTGATCAGAAAATATTTTGTCTGATAGGGAAGGGAGACTCTGCCAAGTCGACGGTCCTTGAGGCCATCCGATGTGTTTTCAATCCTCAGTGGAACCTTGCATTCAACGACTCTGACTTCCACCTTTGTAAGACAGATGGCCGGATTCAAATCGAGATCATCATTGGTGATCTACTCGACGAATTCTGTTCCGAACAGAGGTACGGTGCGCATTTGCGAGGCTGGGATAGGATCACTTCCACGCTTCACGACGAACCTGAGGATCACGATGAAGTAGTGCTCAGCGTTCGCCTCAGCGTGGCCAAAGACCTAGAGCCGAAGTGGAAAATCGTCACGGCTAGAAACCCCGACGGCGTTGACTTCAGATCGGCTGATCGAGCCAAAGTCAACGTTGGCCTTATCGGTTCCTATAGCGAGAAGCAGTTGACTTGGGCCGCCGGCACCGCGCTGGCCAGGATCACAGAATCCGACAATCTGAACGAGTCGCTCGTTGATGCGACACGTGCTGCACGAAGCTCGCTTGATGGACAGCGAGCCGTTGCGTTGAAGAATTTCGATGCGGCAGCAACCCGATCGGAGGCCGTGGCAAAGAAACTCGGAATTCCCGTAGACGACTCTTTCAAGGCTCATCTTGATCTCGGCTCGATCAGTATTCGCGTCGGCGGGTTGACGTTGCACGACGGCGACATGCCGTTACGTCAACTGGGACTTGGGTCTCGACGAATGCTGCTCTGTGGCATCCAGAAAGAAAACCTCGAAGAGCAACACATTACGCTGTTCGACGAACTTGAACTTGGGTTGGAGCCCCATCGGATCGCGCGGCTGATCAAGCACATTAAGGACGACGCGACAGGGCAGTACTTCCTGACGACACATTCGCCCTCTGTGCTGAGAGAGTTGACGGTGGAGCAGCTCCACGTCGTGCACAAGGCGGCCGGCAACGTGGAGGTGGTGGCAACGACGGGTAAGGAACTAGAGGGACTCAACATCCAAGGACATGTCCGGTCCAGCGCGGAAGCGTTCCTCTCTATGAAGGTCATCGTCTGCGAGGGTGCAACGGAGGTGGGTTTTCTGCGGGGCCTCGATAACCTTTGGGCAGCGTCCAGCTTGGCCCCGTTTTCTTATCTCGGGGCGGTATTGCTGGATGCGCATGGCGCCAGCAAGGTTAAGAGCCTTGCCTCCGGATTCAAGGCGCTGCATTACGAGGTGTGTGCAGTTGCCGATGGTGATGCACCGGCACAGTTCTCTCCGCAGGATGCGGAAGACTTGACGGCGAAGGGGATCGAGGTACTCATCTGGTCCGATCAATTGGCTCTGGAGCAGCGCGCGATGTTTGATCTACCTTGGGCCAGTGTCCAGGCAAGTGTCAAGTTGGCGCAGGACTCTGGGCTTGATGTGCATGCCAACGTCCGGTCGAAATGGAACGTCGAGCTCGACATGGATATTATGAAGTGGGTCGATTCGCGCGACCTTCGTAAGGCAATCGGCGATGCTGCGAAAGCCAAGGCATCACCGTGGTTCAAGACCATTTCCGATGCGCAAACGTGGTTTGAACTTATTGCACCAGCTTTCGATGACCCCGAATTCAAACAGCGGGAGATGGCTACCAAGCTGAGTCGCCTTCGCGTCTGGGCGGATCATGGATGATGATTTGCCAGCGAAGCTCGCGGCATTTTCTGGCAAGGGATATGTGATCGCGCCGGCCGGCTACGGCAAGACGCATCTCATTGCTATGGCGGTCAAAGCCTCATTACAGCGGCAGTTAATCCTGACGCACACTTATGCCGGGGTCAATGCGATCAAGAAGAAGATGCAGATGCTGTCCGTTCCAGCATCGCGCTACCAGATCGACACCATTGCAAGCTGGACGCTCCGGTTGTGCCTTTACTTTCCCAATACGTCCAAGTGGAATAAGGAGTACCCCAGCGGAAAAGAGTGGGCGAAGCTTTATGAGGCGGGAACTGCGTTGCTAGCTAAGCCATTCGTTGAGCGATTTGTTAGAAGCTCATATTCCGGCGTCTACGTGGACGAGTATCAGGATTGCTCATCTCAGCAACATACATTGGTAGCGGCAATCGGAAAACATCTGTCTTGCCGACTCTTAGGTGATCCGATGCAGGCGATCTTTGACTTTGCCGACAAGCCGGTCGATTGGGAGCGAGATATCTATCCTCACTATCAGTTGCTGGGCGAACTGAAGAAGCCTTGGCGATGGCACTCGGCTGGCGCTCCAGAACTGGGAGGTTGGCTCGATGAGGCCAGCAAGCGGCTTCGTGCGGGCGAGAGGATTTCGATCGCCACACCGTTGCCAAAGGGCGTCAACAGGGTTGCGATCGATCTAACTGACTTCACGAACCCCAAGCGCCTCAACTGTTTCTTTTCTTTTTTAGACAATGACGATGCTGTGATTGCTATCCACTCTGGCGATCAAAAGTCGAAGAATAAGACGCACAAATTGGCACAGGCGCTCGGAGGCAGGTTTTCCAGCATTGAAGAGGTCGAAGGAAAAGACCTGTTCAGTTTCATAAAGAAGCTGGAAGCTGCCAAGACAGTTTCCGAGAGGCTCTGTCTGGTCATCGAGTTCGCCAAAAAATGCTGTAACGCCGTAGATGGCATCTTCAGCGCCGCCACCAAACGTGGTGAGCAGGCGAGAGCTACGAAGGCGACAAAGTATCCCGACATACTGGAACTCGCCAATCGCTATCTGGCTGACCCGTCAAGTCCGAATCTGGCGCGCCTGCTGGCCGCTATTCAATCCAATCCAGAGACGTCAACGTATCGGCGGGACCTGCTGAACAGATTCATGAAGATCCTGCGCGTGCATGAGGAAAACGCCGCATTAAGTCTTCAGGAAAGCGCGCAGCGTTACCAGCGCGACTTTCGTCATTCAGGCCGGCCGATTCGGCATAACAAGCTTATTGGAACTACTTTGCTTGTCAAAGGCCTGGAGTACGACCGCGCCATCATTTTGGAAGCCGATTCGATGTCTCCTAAAGAGCTGTATGTCGCATTAACGCGTGGCGCGAAGACTATCACGATTGTTACACTACGCAACACCATTCCGGCCTGACCATACCTGAAGTGGCCTTGGTCGTGCTACCCAAAAGAAGAAGTATTAATCAGATAACCAACGCATAAAATCTTATGACCGAACTTACCTTTACCCTCCGAGAAAATTCAATTGATAGCCTGAACGAAGCCCTCGATAAATTTCAGCAGGGCCAGGATGGTAACGTTCGCGCACTTAAATTTTCTATCCTTTTCACCGCGCAATTTATCGAACTCCTGCTAAAGCAGTATCTTATTAGTATTGACCCGTTTCTTGTCTACACAAAATGCTTTAGGGAAATACAGAAAAAAGCTAAGACTGACAAGGTCGATATACGTCAAGCCTATGAAACGCTTAAGGCAGACGGTTTTGATTTCAATGCGTTAGTAAAGGGTGACCCTAATCCACATACTGTTGCGCTGGACGATGCTCTAGGCTTTGCCCGGTTGGAAATGTGCTCTATCACCGGGGGCGAGTTGGTTGACAATGATTTTGCCGACGACATCTCATGGTTGAAGCAGCTGCGAAACAATATTGAGCATTTCGAGTTTACGTTGACCGCACAAGAGGTGCGCCTTTGTATTGGCCGTATAGTGCGGGCGGCCATCGATTTTTGCGAAACTTTCTCTTTGATGGACTTGGCAGATGAGATTGGTAAAGAGCGATTCCACACGTTTGAAATGCTGGCGGACGAGTACACGCAACACAGGACGGAAGCGAAAGCCGAAATGAAAAGAGGGGAGAGTGATGCTTTCCGTGGCTTGCGGCCGAAAGAATGGCAGTTTGTGGAATGGAACGTATATCGGTGTGATGCTTGCGGTGAACACACGATGGTGCCAGACGATGAATCAGCAACCGGCTACAAGTGCAAGATGCCTCTGTGTGGGAATGAAGAATCAGAAGACATCGAAGTCCCCTGTGACGTTTGCGGTGTGCCTTGTGCGAATGGTGACATGCAATATTGGGACGAAGGATTGCCTAACGTTTGCCCCCAGTGCAATAGCCATTCGGACTAAAAATCTCATTGGAGGTGAAAATGGAATCCGAAGTCTTTTTTGTAAAGAGTTTCGATAAAAATAAAGATATAAACACTTTTTTTAAAGAGTTGAATCGGTCTGGATTAAACAATGAGTATTTGGTTTGCAGGATGAATCCAACCAATATAGGAGATTATCTAAGAGAATATTATGTGAAACATGGCATCTCCTCCTTGTTTCACTATTCGCTGGCGTGTGATGCAGTGCTACACGCCGGCATTCATGTCGATGAGATTGAAAATATCGTGGTGGAATTTCTGAGCAGTCTAAAAGGAGTGAGGAACCTATTAATAATAGACCCCTATTTTTTTAAATGTGCTGCGGACATTGCATCCTTGGAATTGTTTAAAAGAATAGTAGCTGAAATTTCAGAAAACTTAGAAAAGGTAACGTTTATTACTAATGGTTCGGGAATGGTTGGAAAGTCTAATGTGTTTGACGCATTAAAATCTGTCAAATCATCTGTTGAAGTTAGCGATGTGAAGACCGACGAATTCCACGACCGTTTTTGGATAGACCCTGATACGAACAAAGGGATAGTCATGGGAACTTCTTTGAATGGAATCGGAAAAAAAATTGCGTTAGTGGATAAATTGCAAAATCATGATGTTAAAGAAATTTTACGTCTTGCACGCCAAATTATTGGGGCCGGCACTTAAGATGGGTGAAAAATCGTAGTGCTAAGGACGCTGCAAGCAATCGTGACGATCATGCCGTCGTTCGCCAAGCTTGTATCGTGGGCAGAACCAGAGACGCAAGGTAACGCGTGTCCTCTGCCGTGCCGGAGCAGTCGAATGACAAGGATATGGTCACGAGAGACGCGGTCGTGATGAGTGGCCGAACAGTGTCCAGAAATCCTAGTACTTCTTCGTCCGACCACGCGTCGCCAGGATCGTCGAGACCTATCCACTAGAACGGTTGTCGATTTCCTAGCGGATATTTTCTCCAAGGAACACGCACTTTTTGAATAAATGAGTTAACCCGAAATAGCTCCATTGTCTTTTTTTCGCCACCGTTAACGCATGGCTAGCGACAGATACGGTATTAAAAGATTTGTGATAATGTTTATGATTATGTATGCAGCTGAGGCACGAGGATAAATGGCCTTGGTGACTTTGTGTCATAGTGACCTGTTCGTCCTTCGTTTCGAACACCGCACACAAAATGATGTCGCACAATAATAAATGAGGGGAAGGCGGGAAAAAATGACTCAACCGAGCGTGTCGACCTTCGGCGCTGGTGCGTCGATGGTGGGTTACCTCTACCAGGTACGAATCGCACTGTTGTGGGCGATTCGCCGCAGCCGCGTCAGCGACTTCACGGTCAGCATCGAGACCTTGGACGATGTGAGCTTCGAAGTCGATGGCGAACCCGCCGCCGTCCTGCAGGCCAAGCATTCGCTTAACGCCGCTGCCTCATTGACCGATTTCAGTCCCGAACTATGGAAGACGCTACGCGTCTGGATGGTCGGCCTGGCCAGCGGCGAGGTTCCTCTCGATACGGCCCGTTTCCTAATCGCTACGGCAGACGCACCGCCGGGGAGTGCGTGTGCCGCGATGGGAATCAGCCCTGAACGCGACATCGCCGAGGCTGCCAAGCGGCTTAAGCATGCCGCTGTCACCTCAAGCAACAATGACCTCAAGAGTGCATTCGACGCATACCTGACTCTGGGCGAAGCCGAGCGAGAACATCTACTGTCGCGCATCTACGTCGTGCCGACCCAACCCGATGCGGCCGCAATCCTCGAACAGTTGCAAGCCGAGCTGTACCACGTCTCTTTGCACCACCAGGATCTCTCGGTGCAAATGCTGGAGGGCTGGTGGTTCAAACGAGTGTTGAACGAGCTGGTTCATCCTGACGGGGGCATCCCTCGCGCCGAGATCGACGCCCAGATTTCGGAGATTCAGGAATCGCTCAAGCCCGACTCGCTACCCATTGACGAAGAACTCGACGCGCTAATGGTCGCGCTTGATCAGTTGCCGGAGTTCTCGACTCGTCCGTTCTATAAGCAGGTGGAACTTGTCGGTGGTAGTCAACTGCGCATCCGCAACGCGATCACCAGCTACCTGCAGGCCTTCAGGCAGCGTTCTGCATGGACCCGCCACGACCTGCTATTCGATGCCGATCTGCAGAAGTACGACAAGCGCCTGCATGCCGAGTGGGAGCTGCAGTACGCACAGGTCTGCGACGAACTTGGCCCAAATGCTACTGAGACCGCGATGACCCGGGCGGGACGCGCAATCCTGAAGTGGGCCGAGGATGCGCATCTCCCAATCCGATTTGGCGTCAACGTCCCTTGGGTATGTCGCGGTTCATTGCACATGCTTGCAGAAGACCGTCGCCTCGGTTGGCACCCAGAATTCGAGACCCGGCTCAAGGCCATCTTCGACGCGCCCGTTGAAGGGAAAACGGCATGACGGCTTGGCAGGAGCGTACCATCGAGCAGCGCAACCTGCTCAATCCGGCCTTCTGCGCCATCGTCGTCTGGCACCTTGTGCGGGGCTACCGTACCGAATCGACAACGCTCGGAGTACCCGCTAACGGCTTGCCTGTCGAACTCGCATTCGTGGGAGCGAGTCTCGTGCTGCGTGGCCAGACGCGAGATCAGCTCCCTCGCACGATCGCCAGTTCGCTCGCCACCTGGGTGCACGACAATCCGCTGGAGCGTTCGGCCGTTGCGAAGGGTGTAGTTGTACTTAGGGACACCGTGCGGGAAGCCGTACTCTTCGGCGCGCTGCACGGAATGCTATCACTTGATGGTCGTCGGATCGACGCGAACGACGCCCAAACGAAGAAGATTAACGCCTACCTCCAAGCATCAAGCGACGAGGTGAAGGAGTGTATGCGCCTTGCCGTGTTCGTCGGCCGTTGGCTGTGCAAAGCGGGAGCGCCCCCGACCGTGTTGGCGCTGTTGGGAGTACAAGCATGATTCAAATTCGCGCTATCGTGACCTATAGCCATGATGGACGTCAACGCGTTGTCCCGTTCGAGCCGGGCCGCGTCAATATTATCTCGGCGACTCGCGCACCGGCAAGTCGGCCATCCTCGGCATCATCGAGTATTGCTTTGGTGCTTCGGAAATCGATGTTCCAGAAGGTAAGGTTCGGCGCAATGTCGCGTGGTTCGGCCTGTTATTGCAGACACGTCGTGGTCAAGCCTTCGTCGCGCGGCAGTTGCCGCGGGGCGATGGCAAATCCAACGAAGTGGTCTATGTACAGACCGACATCGAAGTGGCGATCCCATCAGCGAGCGTGCTGCGCCAGACCACCAATCGTGAAGGTTTACGCTCGCTGCTAGGCTCCTGGGTTGGGCTTTCTGACTACCTGCACGAGCCACCATCGGGGCAGACGCGTGTGCCGCTGGCAGCCACCGTCAGCCACGCTCTCATCTTCTGCCTGCAATCTCAAAACGAGATTGCGCAGCGACGGCATTTGTTCCACGGGTCGAGCGACCGTTTCATCGCGCAGGCGATCAAAGACACGCTGCCTTATTTCCTCGGTGCGGTCTCCGACGACTACGTGGCACAACAACAAGAACTAAAGCGTGTGCGCACGGAGATACGGCAAATCGACCGCAGGCTAGCTGAAGCCGCCGCAATCCATGGCGAGGGCGTCGGTCGGGCTGATACGTTGCTGGCTGAGGCCAAGGCCGCTGGCTTGACCGCACTGGACGACAGCGCGGCATGGCAGGAGAAGATTAATGTGCTGCGTGCAATTCAGAGCACACCCATACCTTCTGCCATGGTGGGGGTTGGTGAGGATGCCGAGTTTCGACGCCTATCTACCGTGCGTAGCGAGCTAGTGGAAGAACAGAGGATGCTGCAATCGACCCTGGAGCGCGCACGCAGCTTCGAGGGTAGCTCCAAGGGTTACTCAGCCGAGGCCCGCGAGCACACGGCGCGTCTCAATGCAGTGACCGTTTTCGAGCACGAAGCGCCAGGCCACTCATGCCCGCTGTGTCTGCAGGGCTTGCCCGAAGCCTCGCAGGTGCCATCCATCGGCGACCTCCGCGCTGCACAGAATTACATTGGTGAGCGTAGCGGAGCAATGGATTCGGCAACGCCTCGCATCACGACGGCAATTCAGGACGTCGAAACCAAACTCGCCGACGTGCGGCGCCGTATCGATGAAAACCGTGTTCTGCTCACGGCAGTCAAGCGTGCCAACCAGCGCTTGCAACTGGCGACTGACATCGAGGCCCGGGGTGCCATGGTCCTCGGGCGAATCAGTTTATACGTAGAAAATATTCCGCAGATGCCCGACATCAGCGAGCAGCAGATGCGGTTGAATGAATTACGAGCGCAAGAGACCCGGCTTGATGAGGCTGTCAGCACTGACGTTATCCAGGCAAAGATGGAGTCCTGTCTGTCCAATGTTAATCGGTACCTTTCGGATTACGCCAAGCAAATTGATCTGGAATATTCGGATTCCCCGCTTCGCCTTGATCCTCGTGGGTTGACGATTGTCGCAGATACGCCCGAGCGGCCGGTGCCCATGCGTGAGATCGGCAGCGGCGAGAATCATGTGGGTTACCACATCGTCGCACATCTCGCGTTGCATACGTGGTTCGCGAACCGTGACCGGCCAGTACCGGCGTTCTTGCTGCTCGATCAACTATCGCAGGCACATTTCTCTCCTGACGCCGTACTAGGCGACGGAGTGACACAAGAGAAGATCGACGCGGATCGCAAAGCGGTCAAACGTCTCTTCGGATTGATATTCGACATAGTCGACAGCCTCGAAGGCAAGTTTCAAGTGATCATCACTGACCATCCAGATTTCAGTGACGATCCCAGGTTCCAGAATGCAATGCGGGAGCGATGGCGCGACGGGCTCAAGCTAGTCCCAGAGGACTGGCCACGTGAGTCTTGACCTCATTAGGGCCAACAAACGCACATGGGCCCCTTATTTTCTGTACCCTTGGAGCTGATTGATCATTGCTTTGAAGACGTTGCCGCCTCCGCAAACTGCCCCATCTCCCGCGTGAGCAAAGGATGTGCGTTTTTTGACGGTAAAAGCGACGGTAAAGCCCAAGTCAATCACCACCAATCCCTTTAACCACGCGGGTCTAGGTGGCTTGTTGATGACCGAGTGGGAGTGATCCGATGTCTAGCACTCGCTAGTACTCAGAAGTAGAAAATGCCTGAAAGCCCGTGTAAATGCGGGCTTTTTTGCTTTTTGGTTCGGCATTGGCTGGTACGCTAACGTATACTCCAACTGCTCATGGAACAACAGTCAGGCGGAAATCGTCGTTTAAAGCGTGCCTTCAAAGTGCAGTCTGCAGCTTTTATGGCCGCACTGATGATTGGCAACTGGCCAGTGTTCCAGCCGCCTCCAGCGATTGCGGCGATGCCGGAGCGACATTGCTGCCGCTCAGTTAGCCAGTTTTATGCAGTTGGGGCAGTCATCAAAAGAGCCAATGGCACATATCGAGAGTGCTTTCTGGACCGACCTGGTGCAAAACCATATTGGGGGCGGAATCTCGTCCTCGTTCACGTGCACCGCGACTGATTTAGATGTAGCGGCTGAGACTTGGCCTGACAACGATTAGCAGATGGATTAGAGTCGTCTTTGGTCCGCAACCGGCCGAGGCTGTGTAAAAACGCAAAATAAATTTCATTGAAGAAAAATCGACTTCTTAAAACACCCGCTGTGCGATTTTTTCGACCTCGGCAAGGGTGTGCCTACCCACGATTTTTGTCAGATTTACGTTTTTACACAGCCTCGGCCAATTGCGGACGGTCGGATGTGCCTGCCAAATTGATGCTGACTCAACATATTGTGCAATAAACACATTGGCCAACAACAGGACTTGCCCTTCAAATATTTGCTGAATACTCCTTATGCCCCTTATGTATTGTTCAGAATCTACGTTCTAATTTTATTGCTGGACTCTCTGATGAAACGCCTCCTTTCGACGGTATTTAATATTGCTTTAATGTTTGCATTTCCCATTTGCGGCTGGCTTTTTTACCTAGATTCGTCACGCCACACTGATTGGTCAAAACCAATTTATTCAATAACCGTTTGTGCAGTATTAATCTTGATAGCGCTCATAGGAGTACAGCGATTAACCGTGCGGTGGTCATTAAACAGCAGAGTTGGTCTTGGTGCTTTATATTCTCTTTTTCTATTTTTTATACTTTTTTCCCTTGGTTTCGCATCAGCGTTGGTTGGTGCGAATCAAATGCCATAGATACGCGACAGGCGGCAACCGGCCAGTAGCAGCCTCTCGGCTCCTTTGCAGTTGTGCCCATCCCAAAGCCGACCCTCGGTAATCCCCCCAATTTTTAGAGCGATCATTTGGTCGGGGATTACCATCTGTTGCGACTCAAAAAAAGCGTCTAAAAGTGCCGTCTGAATTTCGCGTATGCGATCTCCGGCGGTGCCGGCATCACGACGACAAAGTTTGAAAGAGTATTTTTTAGTTTATGGGCAATAGGCCGGAATAATTGTTCAGGGCCGACTACTTACCTGAGATGGAGTGCACAGACGAACTCGCTACACCGACGGCCAGGTTAGCTGCTGCGTTGATGCGTGAGTCCCCTCGAGACGGGACCGTTTCCTCCCTTCGCGGCCGTCGCTGTCCTGCGCACAGGACAGCGCGTAAGAGTGAGTAACCCTGTTCTAGAGCTCCAAATATTGGCGGAAATTCCTACATTATTTTAAGGATTGCCTGATTGAAATTTATTCTGACATTCCTCACTATTGCAATTAGAGAATTAAATCAATACCTCTCTAAGCTAATAGCTGATGTTGCGACAAGAGACGTTGTGTGAAGTTTTTTACAGTGCAACTAGCCGGCATTATTTGATATTTCGGATTTGTTTCCAGACGACGAATACGTTAATAAAGATTGAAAATCTTATGTACTAATCCGGCTTTATTCAGATTGACCGAGCCGACTGTACTGGGCATCAATCTTCAAGACGAAGCGCAAATTCTACTTATTCTGTGCGACGTTCATCTCTAAAATCTGACCTCATTGCATAGAGGGCAGATGAAAAAAGAAAAGAATAGGCGGGAGCGGTTGGTACTGCCATATGCTCTTGCGGTTTTTTGCATTCATTGACAGCCATTCTATCTGCGATGGGCCAAAGGCGTCTTCGCAAGCAATTTTTCACCACGTAATTTAGCGTAAGACACTGGGAGTACAAGTTTTTCAGACTGTGTTTGCCGCAAGTTATTCACTCGAGTAGATCCATGAATCGCAAACATAGCCGCAAACATGTCAGCCGTTTTCCTTTGTCAGTCGTTTCCGTAGCCGTCTTGAGCACGCTTGCAGCCTGCGGCGGCGGTGGCGGTGGTTCCAGCAACTCCGATGGCGTCCAGCCGCCGGTGCCCACTAACGCGGCGCCAGTCACAGCCGCGCCGAGCGTAACGATCCCGACCCTGAGCTCCAGCGATCCGAGCAACGCCAATGCAGCGCACGCGCGCGGCATTACCGGGGCCGGCGTGACGGTAGCAGTGGTCGACACGGATTTCAATGTCTCCGATCCGGAGTTTGCCGGACGCTTGACCAAATACGTCTATGCCAGCGGCGGCGCCGGTAATTCGCACGGCAGCGAAGCGGCGGAAGCGCTGGGCGGCAGCAGCTATGGCGTGGCGCCGGCAGTCAACATGCTGGGCGCCGCAGTCGGCACCGGTGGTGAAAACGTCACCTTGAATGCCTCGGTTTACCAGGACTTGTTCAACAAGGGGGCGCGCCTCTTCAACCAGTCGAACGCCTTTGGCTCGATCGCGACCCCCGGCGGTAATGGCCCGACTTTCTACAATATCTATCAGCCTTTCGTGAGCAAGGGCAGTTTGTTCATCTGGGCCGCAGGCAACGATGGCAGCGCCCATCCCAGCTTGACAGCCGGTTTGCCGGCCCTGTATCCCGACCTGCAAAAAGGCTGGCTGGCAGTGGTGGCGGTGAATGCTGCCGGCGGCGCCCAGGGATACAGCAGCAGCGATACCACGCCAGGCGTGATTTCCAGCTATTCCAACCGCTGCGGCGAGGCCGCCAACTGGTGCCTGGCGGCGCCCGGCGATTTTATCTCGGCTGCCGCCGGCCGCCGGGTCTACGGCACTTCGTTCGCCGCGCCGGCGGTAACCGGCGCCGCTGCCCTGGTGCAGCAAGCCTATCCCTGGATGAATGCCGACCAGATCCGGCAAACCATCTTGTCGACCGCCACCAGCATGGGCGACACCGCCACCTACGGCTGGGGTCTGCTGAACGCCAGCAAAGCCGCCAACGGTCCTGGCTTGTTCGATACCCGGCTGACCTTGGGCGGCAACTTCGTCGCCAAGTTCGACTCCGCCAGCTCAACCTTCGCCAACAATATCGGCGGCAATGCCGGCCTGCTGAAAGACGGCAGCGGCACGCTGACCCTGTCCGGCAACAACACCTATGCCGGCGCCAATGAAATTCTGAAAGGCACGCTGAACGTCACCGGATCGGTTGCTTCCGCAGTCACCATCGACAGCGCCGGCGTGCTGTCCGGCGACGGCGGCCGCATCGGCGGCAGCGTCTCCAACAACGGCCGTCTCAGCAATACCGGCAGCGGCATGACGATTGCCGGCAACTATACGGCCACGGCCAGTGCGGTGCTGGCCAACCAGTTCAATACGACCTTGACCATAGGCGGCAGCGCCACGCTCGGCAATTCACACCTGGTGGCGACCACGCCTGCCGGCAGCAGCGATCCGTCCGGCTACGTGGCGCAGCAGGTCGGCGTCAAAGGTAAGGTGTTGACCGCTGCCAACGGCGTATCCGGCGTGTTCCAGGATGTGTCGTTCGAACACGACGGCACGGCTTTCAACCCGGGTACCTTCTTGAACGCGACGCTGGCTTATACCGCCAACGAAGTTGACTTGAGCATTGCACGCAACGACGTCAAGGCGGTTGCAGCGCAAGCGTTTGCCGCGGATCCTACGCGCAACAACAGCGCCGCCAACGTCGAGACCGGACTCAAGGCGGCCGACGCCATGGCCGCCAGCGGCAACACCGGCGGCGGCATTAGCAGCAGCGACAGCGCCTTCCTGAACAGCGCCGCGGCGCTGCAGCGCACAGCGGATATCGCTGCCGCGGCCCAGGTGCTGGATAGCCTGTCGGGACAGATCTATGCCTCTTCGCAGGCGCTGACTTTCCAGCAGTCGCAAGCAATCAACCGCGACCTGTCGAACCGCCTGTCGCTGTTGGCTAATCCGGTTGCGGGCGGCGCCAAGGCGGGCTTGTGGGCCAGCGTGATCGGCGCCAGCGGCAAGCTGGGCGAGTCGGGTTATGCGTCTGCCGACACTTCCACCTGGGGCGGCCAGTTCGGTTTCGATACGCACCTGGATGACAAGGCGATAGTCGGCGCAGCGCTGTCCTACTCGGAAAGCAAAGCCAGCTTCGACCGAAACGGCGGTGCTGCAAACAGCCAGGATGCCGGCTTGTCCCTGTATGGCCGCTATGCGCTCAGCCATGACGGCATCTACGTTTCCGGCCGTGCCGGCATTGCCCGCGTGACCAGCAAGATCAACCGCAGCGTGATCCTCGGCAGCGAGGTCGACAGCCTGTCGGCCAATCATACCGACAGCATGATTTCAGCCTATGCCGAAACCGGCTACATGCGCAAGCTGTCGGCTACCTCGACGTTGACACCGTTTGCCGGCATCAGCTACGACCGCCTCAAGCGCGGCGCGTTTACCGAAACCGGCAGCCCCTTCGGCCTCACCGCCGGCAGCAGCACCTACCATCAGACTGCGAGCGTACTTGGCTTGCGCGGCGATACCGGTTTCGACTGGCTGGGCGGCCATGCCAGTGTGCAAGCTTATGCGGCCTGGCAGCATGGTTTCAACGACGGCAAGCTGGATTTCAACGCGGCTTTCGTGGGCGCGCCGGCTGCCGGTTTTTCGGTGCAGGGCATAGGCCTGGCGCGCAACAGCGGCTGGGCGGGGGTCGGCATCTCCGGCGTGTTTGCCAGCAACTGGAGCTGGTACGGCAATTACGATGCGCAGTTCGGCAAGGGCGGGCTGGTCAACAATGTGTTCTCGGTAGGTGCTCGCATGGCCTTCTGAATATAACGTGAAAAATTATGCGAAATTTACTTCGAGAGGGTCGGCAACCCATTTCTGATTGGTTGCCGTTGCCTCAAACTGCCGGTCCAGCAGATTCGGGACAATTGCATGCACGCTAGGTTGAAGTTGGGCAGGATGACGGCGTCGCTTATGGCGGGCCTTGATGCCGGCAGTCTTCATCAGCCGCCCCACGCGCTTCTCGCTGCACGCCAAGCCAGCGTCAACAAGGTGCGAACTATACCTACCCCGCTGCCATGTTGTTACGGCAGCGACTGCATCGTCTCAGGCCGCCTTACGCGGCTTTTTTAACGCCCCGGCATTGTTGCCTTGCCATGGAAAAAAGCTGTCGGCGAAGACCTTCTGCGACCAGTCTCCCCCACACCTGCCCGCCCCGTTAAATGCACTGCTTTTAACGCATTTTGTAAAAGCGCCAAGCCCCCAAGCTGTGCGGGGTGCGCCGGGAAATCGTATGCAACGGGTTGACGCAAAATAACGCATTCTGTGTGCGCAGGTCGGCATTGATCTGGCTCACCAACAGAGATAGCCAGCTGGCGTGGCGCTGAATTAATTTGATCGCCTTGATGCCGCGTATGGTTTCCAGGAAATGAGTTTGCTGCTTGGCGGCGTGAATGATTAGTACTTCGGTAGCTATCAGGATAGGTTAGCGTGACCCAACACGGTAGATCAAACAGAGCTGGCGCAGCAGTCAGTTTGTACCAGCGCCTGCTCGCCCGACACCGCATCGATCAACACGCGCGTGCCGATTCCGAACCATAATCAAGACCGATGATAAACGAGCCGCTCATTCCTCAGACTCCCTTGCCAACGGCAGGGCCGCCAGCCAATGCGCTACGCACGACCTTTTCAACACGCGTGGCCGTCAATTTAATCCGCCCACAGTGGCATGAGGCTGACCGGGTTGTCGCCCTTGCGTGGCAGTGGAGGTTGAATCAGCTAGATGGGGTCAACTTCGCAAGCATACGAACAAGCGCTACGTTGCGCTGAGGAAAGCAAGCAAACTCTCAGGAGAATAAGTGAATTTTGGCATTATTTCCTCTCCATTCTCTTCTCGACCATTGGGCAGGTTTTCCAGCATCAGAATTCCATACCGGTGGTAGTTGATAGGTGCACCGATTTCTAGCAAATGTTGTTCAGATTCAATCACAAGGGCTAGACGTTGGTCGCGATTTTTTCTTTCCATTAGAAAACTTTGCTCTTGGGCAGGTTTTATCGTTAATTTGACGTTATCTTGCACGTTAATTCTCCATGGAGAGGCGACCAGGAGGGATAGTAATTTCTTTGAATCCGAAAGGATGAGAAATAACAATATTTAACATCCTGTTGTAAATTTACCTTTAATTTCCATGGCCACGTAAAAGTTGCTGCTGCCGTTCATGAGGAGTCTGTCCGGTCCAGCGCCGGAACGCCCGGTTGAAAGTACTTTGCTCGGAATAGCCAAGCAATTGCGCAATTTCGCTCAATCGCAGGCGAGGATCCAATAGATAACGTTCAGCTAGATGCTTACGTATATTTTCAAGCAATGACCGATAATTTAATCCCTCTTCGTCCAAGCGGCGCCGAAGAGTGCGTGGAGTCATATTCAGCTCTTGAGCTACTTGTTCCAATTGAGGCTCACCATCGTGAATCAATCGAGCTATGGACTGCCGGACGGATTGTTCGATATCACTGGCTTGCGGCAGCTCTTCCAGCATCATGTCGGCTAACTGTTCAAGCATCTGCAACAGCATTTCGTCAGGCTGAAGTAATCTTGTCGCCAAATGCCATAACCCGCCTCGTATAGAAGTTACTGGCTGTTCAAATAGCACGGGGCAACCAAAAAAGTCGATATAGGGCTGGATATCCGGCGGCGCCTTGTTAATAAAACAGATCTGCGTGGCCGAAATCGGCTTGCTTGAAATATTCCTGACAAACTGTACGAAGCTTGCAATTGAACATTCATCCGCAAGGGCTCCACAACGGCCAGATTCCTCTCCCCACGTAAGGACAAAATCAAAGCCTTGAACGCTAGTATGAAGGTGACCTGCTTCATATACCAAACGGCTATATCCTTTAAATCTTAGCAGTGCATTCGCCAAGTATCGGCCGGATGAGAAGACATATCCCATTACTCCTAAATGAGCGGCCGTGATATTGCCGCCCAGCCGCAGGCCCAGAAGAGGGTCATTTAATCGATCGGAAGCAAGTTGCAGCATCGCCCGCCAGTGTTGCATCGGATAGCGCTGCAGGCCGCGATCGAGTGGCTCAGGGGCGGGGATGCCAAGGAGGACAACGGGGTCTATATCTTGCTGCTTCAGATATTCAAACAGCAAGCGCACAAATCCGCTTGATACGAACCCCTTTACAACTTCCGATTGATGAAATTTATGCATATGCCAGGTGTAATACTTCCAACTAGTTCAACGAGGAGCCTCGGTGACTGGATGGCTTCGTTCATTCACGTATTTTGCTGTTTAAATCGCGAGTTCCATATCGAGCTTGGCACTCGCGATGTCTGCTGTAAAGTGTAATTCGGCGCTTCAAAGGTGTTTAGTCAAGCCGGTGCGATCCAAATTGCTATCTCACGGAAATTGCATTAAGAAAAATAACAATGCGGTCGTCGTCGCATTGTGGCGGACACAGCCAGGTCTGCTTACCCATCTCCCTCTCCCACGATTTTGATAGCGACAGCATCATGGCAACGCGTCATGCACGCTTACGGATGAGATTGCTTTTGACCGTTAGGCGGTTTTGTCTCGGTTTGAAATTTAAGCATTTTTCATTCCATGAATGGCATTGCGGTGAAGACAGATCCATGCTGCTCTATCGCGCGTATGGCCGAATTGCTAACCCCCTTGCCATCTATGTAACAGGGGATCTGGAGCCGGATTGCTCCCTCTGCACACATATGGAGCAGGGATCCAGGGAAATTCTTTAAACAAATAATCGTGTGGTCAAATCTGCCAATTATTTGTCCCTTAATGTCAATTCAAAAAAATGACATCCGTTTAGCATCTGCATATCAGAAATTCAATTGATAGAAATTGAAATCAATTGTTCAGTTTCTCTGAGGGAAGCAATTCAAGTTACCAATAAATTGTGATGCGTACAGGGATAGTTATGTTTCTTCGGGACGATCAATGGCTGCAATTGGCTCCATTGCTATTAGGAAATAAATATAGCGGAGGAAAGACAGCTAAAGATAATCGTCTTTTTATTGAAGCCATATTGTGGCGCGTCAATACCCTGAAGCGCTGGTCTGATTTGCCGGTTGAATATGGCAGCTGGAATACGTGTTACGTACGGTTCAGACGCTGGAATGAAAGTGGTATTTGGAGGGATTTGGTCATTGCTTTGAATGACTTTCCAGAATTGGCGTCCGAAATTCAAAAAATTGCGGCATATGGCGCTTTATCCGATGTTCAGGCCATGGCAAGAATGCGGCGAAAAGTGAGTCGAAAAAACCGAGAAAGCCAGTTTTCCTTATCGATGGAAGGCAGTAATAACATCGTTGGATAATGGGGATTTAAATTCTTCGTAGAATTAATTTTCCTGGTGGATTGAATGCTGAGTTAATACGGATGCCGGAATATATCGTCTAATTTTGTCTTGGATATATCGCAAAGAAATAATGCAAATTGGCTGCGATTAATATCTAAATCGAATCCTTGATAAAGATCAAATAAATCAGTTTGGCAATTTTACCTTATTAATAATGCCAATCATGTTGTTATCATTTTATAAATATTAAATATCGACTTGTTAATTTTAATAATTCATATCACGCAATTTTGAGTAATACCGTTGAGGCGCAACCGATCAGGTATTGCAAGCGTTTGCGCGACAGGGGCTAATCTTGAATAAAATTTATCGTACTGTTTATAGCGAAACACTCAATGCATGGGTTGTCGTCTCAGAAAATGCGAAAGCATGCGGCAAACGCAGTGGCTCGACAAAACTGGCAGGGGGAATGGCAGTCGTACTTGCAGGAAATTTATTTTTCGGCATTTCTGGTGCGCACGCCGATTTTATCGTGAACGATACGGGATTCGGAAATGTTGATCCCGGAGCCTGTCAAGCATTGGACGGAACAAATACCTCTTCGGTAAAACTCTACGGAGCGAATAACGCAAACTGCTCAGGGGCAAAAACACAGACCGCAAATACTGTTGTGCAGCCGGAAGGCTTGTCAGTTGGAGGATTTACATACATTAATGGTGTAGATAGTACAAATGGCAATGCTTTAACGATTACAAAGAGTGGCGCCGGCATTGGGTTGAATGCTGGAAAGATAAGCGGTCTCGCCGCCGGTACCCAGAATACCGATGCCGTCAATTTTGGACAGTTGACTTCCTTGTCTACTGCTGCAAACCGCTACTTCAAGGTTATTGGCCTTAACGATGGTACTGATGATGCGAAAGCAAGCAGTTCTGGAGCGGTCGCAATTGGTCCCAAGGCAAATGCCAATGGTGCCAATACAATCGCTATAGGAAACACCTCTACAGCGACTGGCGGAGGAGCAGTGGCATTTGGCAATAATGCCAATGCGGCGTTTGGCAATGATATGGCATTTGGGACGAATGCTACGGCCGTTGGGGACGCAGGCGGTAAAGCGCCTTCCACAGCATTCGGCAATAGCGCAAATGCTACCGGATCTGGTTCCATCGCGGTCGGAACGCTATCGAACGCAACTGGGGCTACTTCAGCTGCGTTCGGCTATGCGGCAAGTACCGGTACCAATGCGACGAATGCCTTGGCGGTGGGGACAAATTCGGTCGCTAATGGAAACCGCAGTGTTGCTGTTGGATCAGGCGCGAACGCCATTGGCGATTTTTCCTCGGCCATTGGTCGGACGGCAAACGCGGCTGGGACGGGTGCAACTGCACTGGGAACGAATACCAACGGCGGCGCCTCTGCTGCCGCCACCGATGCCATAGCGATCGGTGGACAGTCCGTTGTTGTTTCCATTGCCACATCCGGCATTGCCGTTGGCCGTGGCGCGACCGCCAATGGTGCGTTTGGCATCGCCCAGGGCGATGGCGTGACCAGCGGTGCGACGGGGCAAAACGTCGCGATTGGTTCGTCGAGCACGACCGCCAATTCCGGTACCGCCGCAGGCGGCGCGGTGGCCATCGGCCGCGGGCAGAAAGCGACAGGGGACGGTGCGGTTGCTATCGGCGATCCCAATACATCGAACGGCACCGGCGCAGTCACCTTGGGGGCCAACAACACCGCGGCAGGCAAGGCGGATGGCTCGACTGCTGCAAACGGCGCCGTGGCAATCGGCAACGCGAACAATGCGATCGGGCAGGGCGCCGTTGCGCTGGGGAATAGTTCCAACGCCGCCGCTGCGGGTGCGCTCGCGCTCGGCGACACTGCGACGGCATCCGCATCGAACGCTATTGCCTTAGGCTCCGGAGCCAATGCAGCTTACGCCGGCGGCGTCGCACTCGGCTCGTCGAGCACGACATCGGCTTCTCTGGCGGCGTTGCAGGCGACAGCGGCATATGTGCCATTTGCGGGCGCGGCCATTTCCGGCGCTGCGCCAGCCGGAGAGGTGTCTGTCGGATCGAGCGGCAACGAGCGGAGGTTGACCAACCTGGCAGCCGGCGGTGCGCCGACAGATGCCGTCAATGTCAGCCAGCTTTCCACGGCTACCGCTTCATTGTCGACCGGGTTGAGTACAACCAACAGTAACGTGACTTCGTTGTCGACGTCTGCTTCGACTGGCCTTAGCACAACGAATAGTAGTGTCAGGTCATTGTCGACCTCGACTTCGACAGGTTTAAGCACGACCAACAGCAATGTGGCGTCGCTGTCGACGTCAACCTCGACCGGCATCGCTTCCTTGTCGACGTCCACTTCGACTGGCCTGAGCACGACGAACAGCAATGTGGCATCACTTTCGACCTCGACTTCAACGGGTTTAAGCACGACCAATAGCAACGTAGCATCGTTGTCGACGTCAACCTCGACCGGCATCGCTTCCTTGTCGACGTCTACTTCGACCGGCCTGAGCACAACGAATAGCAGTGTTACGTCGTTGTCAACCTCGACTTCGACAGGCTTGAGTACGACCAACAGCAACGTGAACTCGCTGTCGACTTCCACCTCAACGGGTTTGAGTACGACCAACAGCAATGTGAGCTCGCTGTCGACCTCGACCTCGACCGGTCTGAGTACGACCAATAGCAACGTCAGCTCGCTGTCGATTTCCACCTCAACCGGTCTGAGCACGACCAACAGCAATGTGAGCTCGCTGTCGACTTCCACCTCGACGGGCCTGAGTACAACCAACAGCAACGTCAGTTCGCTCTCAACGTCGGTATCCGGTCTGCAGAAATCCGGCGTCAACAACTACTTCAAAGCTGACGGCAAGCTGGATGGTTCGGATGATGCGTCGGTCAGTGCCGGCTCGAACTCGGTGGCGATCGGGGCCAACTCGACCAACGGCACCCGTAACAATGTAGTGTCGGTGGGTTCGGTCGGCAGCGAACGGCAGATTATCAACGTGGCACCAGGTACGCAGAACACGGATGCGGTCAACCTCAGCCAGTTGAACTCTTTGTCGACCTCGACTTTGAACGGAATAAGTTCGCTCTCGACTGGTTTGAGTTCGACCAACAGCAATGTAGCGTCGCTGTCGACATCGACTTCGACCGGTCTGAGCACGACCAACAGCAACGTGAGTTCGCTGTCGACCTCTACGTCGACCGGCCTGAGTACGACCAACAGCAACGTGAGTTCGCTGTCGACCTCGACTTCGACTGGCCTGAGTACGACCAACAGCAACGTGAGTTCGCTGTCGACCTCTACGTCAACCGGCCTGAGTACGACCAACAGCAACGTGAGTTCGCTGTCGACCTCGACTTCGACCGGCCTGAGTACAACCAATAGCAACGTGAGTTCGCTGTCGACCTCTACGTCGACCGGCCTGAGTACGACCAACAGCAACGTGAGTTCGCTGTCGACCTCGACCTCGACTGGCCTGAGTACGACCAACAGCAACGTGAATTCGCTGTCGACTTCGACCTCAACCGGTCTGAGCACCACCAACAGCAACGTGAATTCGCTGTCGACTTCGACCTCGACCGGGCTGAGCACAACCAATAGCAACGTGAGCTCGCTGTCGACTTCAACGTCGACTGGCCTGAGTACGACCAATAGCAACGTGAATTCGCTGTCGACCTCTACGTCGACCGGCCTGAGCACAACCAATAGCAACGTGAGCTCGCTGTCGACCTCGACCTCGACTGGCCTGAGTACGACCAACAGCAACGTGAGTTCGCTGTCGACTTCAACATCAACCGGCCTGAGCACGGCCAACAGCAACATCGAGTCACTGTCGACTTCGACTTCAACAGGATTGAGCACTACCAACAGCAACTTGAATTCATTGTCGACCGGTTTGAGTTCTATGACTAGCGGTATTGATTCCCTGTCTACGTCCACTTCGACCGGCCTGAGCACCACCAACAGCAATGTAGCGTCGCTGTCGACTTCAACCTCGACCGGCATCGCGTCCTTGTCTACGTCCACTTCGACTGGCCTGAGCACCACCAACAGCAATGTGGCGTCGCTGTCGACTTCAACCTCTACAGGCATTGCTTCCTTGTCGACGTCTACTTCGACCGGCCTGAGCACGACCAACAGCAATGTGACGTCACTGTCGACTTCAACCTCGACCGGCATCGCCTCCTTGTCTACGTCCACTTCGACCGGCCTGAGCACCACCAACAGCAATGTGGCGTCGCTGTCGACTTCAACCTCTACAGGCATTGCTTCCTTGTCGATGTCTACTTCGACCGGCCTGAGTACCACCAACAGCAATGTGACGTCGCTGTCCACCTCGACCTCAAGTGGCCTGAGTACAGTCGGCAGCAATATCAGCTCGCTATCGACATCAACGTCTACTGCCATTGCAGCCGTCAGGTCTCCGATTGCATCCAGTGAAGGAAAGGCGTTTGTTGGAGAAGTGGGGGCGGCAGGCAGCAATTCACTTGCGGTCGGCACAGATGCCGTAGCCACGGGCCAAAACTCGACGGCAGCAGGCCAAGGCGCGGTAGCCAACGCCAGCGGTACGACCGCATTGGGGGGCAATGCCAAGGCAACATCTGCCAATGCCACCGCAGTTGGCGCCGGGGCGCAGGCAACAGCTAGCAATTCCGTGGCGGTAGGCGCCAATTCCGTGGCGAACGAGGCAAATACTGTATCTATCGGTTCTGCCGGCAATGAGCGCCGCGTCGTTAATGTCGCCTCTGGCGTGAACGGCACAGATGCGGTCAACGTGAGTCAGCTCAACGCTGGCGTGACACAGGCGATCAATTACACCAATCAGCAAGTAGGGCAGCTGCAGCAATCGCTCAATAACACTGCGGATCGTGCTTATTCCGGGATTGCGGCGGTAACTGCATTGACCATGATCCCCGATGTGGATAAAGGAAGGAATTTCTCGCTTGGGATCGGCGCCGCGACTTATTTGGGTCATGCGGCGATGGCGATCGGCGGCACTGCTCGCGTTACGGAAAATATCAAGGTACGCGCGGGTGTCGGCCTAAGCCCCAACGGTAATACGGCTGGGGTTGGTGCTGCAATGCAGTGGTAAAAGCATGGCCGGGAACGTGGATAGTGCGGATCCGGCCTGTATGTCCAAATAAAAAAACAGGTAAAGACGATGAAAAAAGTAATGGTATCGGGATTGTTCCTGTCCACATTGCTCACTGGCTGTTCTGCTGCCTGGGGGCCAACATTCAACGCCTATTCAATCGGTATTGCGAACGGTGCGGCGATTTATGAAGTTGAATGCCACGGATTGCTGACAGACGCAAGCTCTTGCCAAAAAGCAGCGGAACGTATCTGCGGTGAGCAACCGGTAAACATCCTTGAAAAGACGGGAAATTTAAGCCAGTCCGGTGACGACATCAAGGATCCACGCGTACTCAGGTTCCAATGCAGTGAGTCGGCACAATAAATACCACTATTGAACAAATTTTCCCCCATCGCTTAGAAATGTGATGTCGACAAAATCAGACCCGCTTTTTTTGCTGGGGGAGAACGATATGCTGAAGTCGCCTACGTCGACAGGTCCGGAATTCTCAATGGCATGGCGCAATGATTCCGTCGTAATTGAGCCTGATACCCGCCGCAGCATTTCTGTAAAAACTTTTGCGGTAATGTAGCCTTCGAGGCCCATGTAAGAAGCCTGGTTTTGTTGGCCTGCGCCTTGCAGCGCCTGTTGGTATTCTTTCGTGATGCGCAGACGTGTTTGCCAGAACGGAGGCATGACTTGGGAAAGAATAATGCCGCGGCTTTTATCACCGAGTTCCTTGTAGAGAAGAAATGAACTTCCTACCGAGTTTGTATAAATGGGCGGATGGCTTGGCAGCACTGACAAGGCCCGGATGACGTTAATGGCAGGCAATCCGGCAGCAATTACATAGACAGCCTGGGCATTGCTTTTCGTCACGCGCTCGGCAACATCGCGGAGATTATCTTGCTTCGGGTCAAAGCGCAGTGAAATTACCGCGGGATTGCCACCGTCGGTAAGCGCGCGCAATGTAACTTCCTCGATGCCTTTGCCATAGGCATCGTCGCTACTGACGACTGCAACTCGGGTCTGGCCGATAATCCGCAGATGCGTCATCGTACGGCGCGCTTCATCGGCGTAGGATGCTCGTATATGGTAGACAGGGAGTTTCGTGTCGCGTAGAACTTCCGCTCCCGTCAAGCCGCCGAAGATAAAGCTGTGGTTCGCCATGGCGACCTTCGTCATGGCGGCGCCGATCGCGGTTCCCATGGTCCCGAAGAGGCAAACGACATGATCCTGCTTGATGAGCTGTTCCGCGTTTGCAGCGGCCTTGTCGCCCAAATAAGCATCATCGTAGGTAACGACCTTGATACGGCGGCCGTTGAGGCCCCCAGCTGCATTGAACTTGTCAAAGAAAAGGGTCTGGCCTGAGATAAAGGCCAAGCTATTCGGCGTAAATGGTCCTGTGAGGACGGCGGATTGTCCAACCAGGATCGGATCGCCATCTGCATGTGCATGTGCCGCAAATAAAACCACTATCAAGGCCGCCGTGACGCGCATCAGATTCAATAAACAAGAGCTCCCGGCTGGTTTTGGAGTTTGTACCGTATGACTGGATTGTTTAAAAAAGAAGGGCATATCTTCTCCATTGACGACGATTTCAATAAAATCAGCCAATTGCTCGTGCTTACCAGCGAGTGTCTTGGTCCAGGGGATAAATCGGCCGGCGCACGTTACGGATCGGGAACAGATTGAAATTGGAGCTGGTCGGCCCTCCGGTATCGGAGTCGCATTCTTCCAGACCCTTGCTAATCGGGACGAACACCGGGCGGCAATACATACGCGACTTCAGGATCAGGTAGGTTTTGCGCGCCGGATCCAGGCCGAGACTGGTGAAGACGCCGAGATCGTAAGGTTCCACGCGCTCTTCTGCCACCACGATTTGCGCCGCGCCGATATCGAACAACACGCTTTTTCCCATTTGCATGGAAGAGCCGGTATAGATCGGCCCCGTTACATGGAAGTGGCCGTCGCTAATCGCCAGCACCGTGCCGCTCAATCGCAGCGGGGTTTTCTCAATACCTTGCGACAACAACGACACATTGTTGCCAAGTGCGATCGTCGCCTGCCCGCCGATGCCGACGGCTATCAGCTCGGCCACCGCCTGCGGATCGCTGATCGGTCCCACGCCGATATCAGTCATGCCTTCCGCCAGCGCCGCTTCTAGCACATCCATGGTGTTGCAAGTGCCGCCCGACATGACGTTATCGCTGTGATCCAGCAGCAGCACCGGTCCCGGCCCCGCGGCTGCAGCCAATTCCCTGGCGTGCGCCAGCGATTGCCGCAGCGGTCTGCTGTCATAGACAAAATCGGTACGCTCGTTCCAGATGCTGCGAGCGATGCGGTCGGCCACGCGGTTAGCGAGCGCCGCATCGTTATCCGTCACTACCACCACCGACATCCCTGCGTCGCGAAAATCGGACAGCGGGAACCCGGCTAGCACCGACACCGCCAGCACGCCCGCCTCGGTTTCGGCGGCTTGCGCGGCCTGCACCGCGCGTTGCATCGCACGTAAAGAGGTGTTGCTGGTCAATGTCGCCGACAGCAGCGGCAACTGACACCAGCCAAGCAGCGGACGGCATTTCCCTTGCAGCATGTCGGCCAGCAGACGGCCGGCATGTGCGCCGGTTTCGTACATGTCGATGTGCGGATAAGTCTTGAAACTGACGATGATGTCGGCATTCGCCACCATTTTTCTTGTGACATTGCCGTGCAGGTCTAGAGCCACGCAGATCGGCGTATACGGCGCTATCTTGCGGATTCTTTCGAGCAGCTCGCCTTCGCCGTCCGCTGCATTTTCCGCCACCATGGCGCCGTGCAGATCCAGCATGATGGCATCACAGCCGTTAGCGACCGCCTCCAGGATCGCTCCACACATCGCGTCATAGGCTGCCGCCGCCACTGTCGCGCTGGGATTCGCCATGGCGGCCAGCGGCGTGACGACAGTTGCGCCCAGCGCGGCGGCTATATCCAAGAAACCGCCCATCGCGGTGCGTGCGTCCTTCTGGCTGTTGTAGGCAGCGGCGTCCCATTGCGGCGCAAAAGCGGTCAGCGGCGTTGCAATGGGCGAAAAGGTATTGGTTTCGTGATTCATGCGTGCGATCACAATTTTCAAAAGCATGCCTTGCTCCCTTTCCAATTGAAGGTTCAATTTGCCACGACGGCGCTGGCTAGCATCGCATGCAGCAGCACGTTGGCGCCGGCTTCCAGATGTTCCGGCTTGGCATCTTCGATTTCATTGTGGCTGACGCCATCCTTGCAGGGAACGAAGATCATGCCGGCCGGCGCCACCCGCGCCGCATAGATTGCGTCATGACCGGCGCCGGAAACCACATCCATGGTGGGATAGCCGAGCAGGGCGGCGGCGGCCCGCACCTGTGTTATGCAAACCGGATGGAAAGGGCAGGGCGGAAAATAAGAAACCTGCTGCAAGACGATGTCCAGGCCGCTGGTGGCGCGCAACTTGCCGATATAGGTCCCGAGCTCGGTCGTCATCGCATCCAGCGTAGCGTCGCTGACATTGCGCATATCGACAGAAAACCTGACCTCGCCGGGAATCACGTTGCGGCTGTTCGGCGTCACTTGCACGAAACCGACCGTGCCGCGTCCGTAAGGACCATGACGCCCGGCGATAGCCACCACTTCCTGCATGATGTAGGTAGCCACTTGCAGCGCATCCTTGCGGCTCTCCATCGGCGTCGGCCCGGCATGCGATTCGAAACCGGTGACGGTGCAGTCGTACCAGGCCTGTCCCAGCACCGCGGGCACCACGCCTATGATGGTATCGGCATGCTCCAGCACCGGACCCTGCTCGATGTGCGCTTCGTAATAGGCGCCGATCGGGTGATCCCCGCAGCGCTGCTGGCCGGCATAGCCTATCCGCTCCAGTTCCTGCTTGACGTTCTTGCCCTCGGTATCGGTGGCTGCGTAGGCGTGCTCCAAGGTGAAGGCGCCGCAAAACACGCCCGAGCCCATCATCACCGGCACGAAACGCGATCCTTCTTCATTGGTCCAGACCGCAACTTCAATCGGAGCCTCGGTTTCAATCCCATGCTGGTTCAGTGTCCGCACCACCTCCAGGCCAGCCAGCACGCCGTAGTTGCCGTCGAACTTGCCGCCGGTCGGCTGGGTGTCGATGTGCGAACCGGTGACCACTGGCGGCAGCGCATTGTTGCGGCCAGGCCTGCGCATGAAGATATTGCCGATCTGGTCAACCGTGACGCTCATGCCCATGTTCCTGGCCCAGGTGCCGACCAGGTCGCGGCCCTGTCTGTCGAGATCGCTCAGGGCCAGGCGGCAGACGCCGCCTTTAGGCGTAGCGCCTATGGCGCCAAGCTCCATCAGCGACAGCCACAGGCGGTCGCCGTCTATGCGCAGGCTTGCGCTTGCCGATATATTCTTGTTGTCCATGCTTGCTCCGTAAATGGTCGATGGCGTCAAGCCGGCGTTGGCGCCAGGTTGACGCCGAGATAGCGGTCCTTGGCCTGCTCATCCGCCAGGAATTCCGCATTGCCGGCGCTATACACGATCCTTCCCTGTTCAACGATGTAATGGCGGTCCGCCAGCTGGGTGCAGACTTCCAGATTCTGTTCGACCAGGATAATCGCAATGCCACTGGCTTTGATCAGCTTCAGCTGCGCCACGATCTCGTCGACGATCACCGGCGCCAGTCCCTCCACCGGCTCGTCCAGCATCAGCAGTTTGGGAGCGGTCATTAAGGCCCGTCCGATCGCCAGCATCTGCTGCTCGCCGCCGGACAGCTGGCCGCCGCCGTTCTTGCGCCTCTCTTTCAGGCGTGGAAAGATCCGGTAGATGTCGGCCAGTTGCCATGGCGATTCGCGGTGCGCTGCCATGGTCAGGTTTTCTTCCACCGTCAGTAGCTTGAAAATGCCGCGATGCTCCGGCACCAGGCACAAACCGCGCGCGGCGATACGGAAGGATGGCAGGCCAGTCAGTTCTGCGCCTTGAAACCAGACCTTGCCCCGCGCTGGTTTCAGCACACCGACAATGCTCTTCAGCGTAGTGGTCTTGCCGGCGCCGTTGCGGCCCAGCAGGGTCACCACTTCGGCCTCTGCGACGGTGATCGAGACGCCTTGCAGGATATGGCTTTTTCCGTAGTAGCTATGAATATCTTCGAGCTGCAATATCATGCGCGGCCTCCCGTGATCATGCTGCCCAGGTAAGCACGGCGCACGCGTTCGTCGCCGCGGATGGAATCGGGTTTGCCTTCCGCCAGGACCTGTCCCTGCTGCATCACCGTAATGCGGTCTGAAATGTCCATCACGATATCCATATTGTGTTCAATCAGCAGCACGGTATAGCTGGCTCGCAGACCATGGATCAGGCGTTTCATTTCAGCGATGTCGTCGATGCCCATGCCAGAAGTCGGCTCATCCAGGAAAATCACCTTCGGACGGCCCGCCATCGCCATGCCGACTTCCAGCCTGCGCTGCTGGCCGTGCGACAGTTCGCCTGTGATGCGGGCGGCGACAGTGTGCAAATTCAATTGCACCAGAAGGGCCTCGGCCAGCTCGCAGGCCGCGGTCAGCGCTTCCGTCCGCCGCCATGGATTGAAGGCCTGGTCCGGCCGCGTTCCTTGTGCCGCCAGCCGCAGGTTTTCGCGCACGCTCAGGTTGGGGAACAAGCTGGTCACCTGGAACGAACGCGCCAATCCCTTGTGCACTCGTTTGAAACCAGGCAGATGCGATACTTCCTCGCCTTGCACCAGGATGCTGCCGGCGCTGATCGGCGTACTGCCGGTGAGCGTATGGAACAGCGTGGTCTTGCCGGCGCCATTGGGCCCGATCACCGAATGCACGGTGCCAGGCATGATGTCCAAGCTGACGCCATTAACTGCAGTGAATTTGCCGTAGCGCTTGGTCACATTGACTGCCTTGAGAATCGGCGAGTTCATGATTGTTCCTCCTTGGCCGGATTGCGATTGATTTGCGCAGCTTCGACCACAGTGCGCCGCCGCAATTTTTGCAGCAGCGATTGCGTCAGGCCGTACAAGCCCTTGTGCATGTAAAGACTGACGCCAATCAGGAGAAAGCCCAGCAGCATGAGCCAGCGCGGCCACAGGCTGGATAGCCAATTGCCGATCAGGACATAGAACGCCGCGCCAAGCACGGAGGCAAAAAGATTGCCGGTGCCGCCGATGACGGTCATGATCAGTATCGATTCGCTGGCGTGATATTCGATGTTGGACAAGGGCGCAATGCCGGTCATCATCGCGTGCAAGCCGCCCGCCAGGCCGGTGACAGCGCCGGATATCACGAACGCCGCCAGCTTGAAGCGGGTGACGTCATAGCCGACAGCGGCCGCGCGCGTTTCATTGTCGCGTATCGCCAGCAGGGTGCGGCCAAACACGGAATCGACGACGCGCTGCAGCAGCCAGAATGTGGCTACGAACAGCACGGCGACGAAGGCGTAGTATTGCCATGGCGAGCCAGTCGCCATCAACCGATGGCCGAACAGGGCCAGGTCCGGCCGCGGTATATTCAGCAAGCCATTGTCGCCGCCGGTGATGTCCTTCATCGTATAAGCGAGGAAGTAAAACATCTGGGCAAAGGCCAGCGTCAGCATGACAAAATAACTGCCGCGCTGGCGAATCGAAAACCAGCCCACCAGCAACGCTACCAAGGCCCCCGCCAGCATCGCGCAGAACAGGGCCGGTAGCAGCGGCAGATGCCAATGCAACAGCGACAGGCCGCCCGCATAACTGCCGATACCGAGGAAAATTCCTTGGCCGAAGGACATCAGCCCGGTATAGCCAAGCAGCAGGTTGCAGCCTAGCGCTGCCAGCGCGAAAATCAAGACTTCGGTCGCCAGTGTGCCGGACCCGAGGCTCAACGGCAGGATGAGGACTGCGGCGATCACCAGCAGGGTGAAGCGGAAATGGACAAGATTCTTCATTGCGCTCTCCCTAGCTGGCACGGCCGAACAGGCCGTTAGGGCGCAACAGCATGACCGCTGCCATGGCGATGTAGATCATCAGGTGCGCGCCTTCCGACCAGATCGTGCTCATCAGGCTTTGCAGCACGCCCACCAGGATGCCGCCGGCCAGCGCACCGAAGAAACTGCCAAGGCCGCCGATCACCACCACCACGAATGCGATCCCCAAAGCTTCCACGCCCATGAACGGTTCAACGCCGCGTATCGGCCCCGCCAAGGCGCCGGCGAGGCCGGCGGTGGCGGCGCCCAGCGCAAACACCAGGCTGAAGATGCGATCGATATTCAGTCCCAGCAATCCGACCATCTCGGTCGATTCGCTGCCGGCGCGCACAATCGAACCAAGCCGGGTGCCTTCCAGCAGCCACCACAGCAGCAAAGCCATGACGGCAGTAAACGCGATCACGAACAAGCGGTATTTGGGATAGACGAAATCGCCGGCGACGATCACTCCTTGCAGCAGGTCGGGCGGGGAAATATTATTGCCCAGCGGCCCCCAATAGGAAATCACCGCTTCCTGCAACACCAAGGCCAGGCCGACCGTGAACAGGATATGAAAATGATGCGGCAGCTGATAGATATGCCGCAGCACGAATTTTTCCACCAGCCAGGCGAATGCGCCTACCGTCAGCGGCGCCGCCAGCAGCGTCCACCAGAAACTCATGCCTAGCTCGCCGAGCTGGAAGCACAGGTAGGCGCCGAGCAGGAAGAAGGCGCCGTGCGCGAAGTTGACGAAACGCAGCAGGCCGAAGACGATGCTCAGGCCCACCGCCAGCAGGAAATACAGCATGCCGATACCGATGCCGTTGACGATTTGCAGCAGATATATATTCATGACGTCTCTATATGTGTAAGCGGGCGGACCTGCCGCGCACCCAGGGGAACCCGGGCCGCGAACAGGTCCGGCCGTCTTCAGCCAAGTTTGCACATGGTCTTGTCGAGCGGCAGGAAGGACTTGCCGAAGGAAACGATGTCGGCGTAATCGTTCTTGTTGCGCATCTTCGCTTTCGGCTTGCCTTTGAGCAGGTAGTAATTCTTGATCACCTGATGATCGCCCTTGCGGATCTCCTCGGTACCGGTCAAGCCTTCGTACTTCATCCCTTCCATCGCCGCGATCACTGCTTTCGGATCGCTGCTGCCAGCCTTGATCATGGCGTCCAGCATGATCTTGGTGCAGATGTAGGAGCCGGCCAGGCTGTAGTTCGGATCCATCTTCAGGCCGGCGTTGACGATCGATACGAATTCCTTGTTGAATGGCGCATCGATGCCATGCCAGTACTGCGCGCCGAAATACACGCCGTCGCAAATATCGGCGCCAAGGGCTTCGAACTGCTCCAGGCCCGAGGCCCAGGCCACCAGGATGGTCATATTGTTTTTCATGCCGAAGCTGACCGCCTGGCGCAGCGCATCCGAGGATTGCGAACCGAAATTCAGCAGTAGCAAAACGTCCGGCTTGCTGGCGATGGCATTGGTCAGGTAGCCGCTGAATTCCTTTTCCGCCAGCGAGTGATAGCTGTTGCCGACATGCTCTATGCCTTTTTCCTTGAAGATCGCCTTGGCCGCATTCAGCAAACCGTCGCCGAATACATATTGCGGCGTGATGGTGTACCAGCGCTTGGCTTTCGGCAGCTTTTCCAGCAGTGGCCGCACGGTTTGCTCGATGGCGCCGAAGGTCGGCACCGACCAGCGGAAGGTGGCGCGATTGCATTCGCTGCCAGTGATTTCGTCGGCGCCAGCGGTGGTGACGAAAATGCTGTTACCCTTCTCCGCTTCCTTGCCCATGGCCAGCGATTCCGATGACAGGATTCCGCCGGCGAAAAATCGAGTCCCTTTTTCTATCGACTCCTGCAACTTGCGCACTGCGGTCGCCGGTTTGCCTTCGGTGTCGATCACGCTGTAGGCGAGCTCCTTTCCCAGCACCTTATTGTATTTTTGCAACACGAGTTTCATGCCCATCTCGGCATATTTGCCGTTAGCGGCAAACGGACCCGACATCGGCAGGGGGCAGGCAAACTGAATCGCACCCGCGTTCTGAGCGAAGGCCGGACGATTGAGCAAGAGGGAAGTGGGGGTTGCCGCCAGGGCTGTAAATTGCAGGAAATGTCGACGCTTCATGAGAACTCTCCAACGAAGTTAGTATCCAGGTGTCCGCGGTACCGCTTTTTTTAGGAAATGCGGATTTCGCTATTTATACGTATAAATATGATAAATTGAAAGCGAAATCCGTTATGCAAATCCCGTGCCAAAGATCGGCCGGGAAGAAAGCCCGATACTTGCTTGGTATGCATGCAGGTGGCCGTGCTGGAAGCGCAGTGCTACAGGTAGAATGCCTGGCGACGCAGAAAATTACTGAAAGAAAGATTGGCGAGATGGGAAAAAAACCAATGGAGGATGCACTAAACATGAGCATCCGGCACCAAAAACGTGCGGACCTAGTGGCCGAGGAAATCAAGCGGCTGATTACCGAAAAGAATCTTTGCCCCGGCGACAAGTTGCCGCGTGAAAACGAATTGCAGACGACTTTCGGCGTCAGCAAAAGCACCATACGCGAAGCGCTGAAATCGCTTGAGGTGCAAGGCTTGATCAAGGTAACCACCGGGCCAACCGGCGGCGGCACCATCGTTGAGGTGCCGCTGGCTCGCACCTTTCAGCTGATGCAGAACTATCTGTTTTTCAAGGATGTCAGCATCGACGACATCTATGCCGTGCGCCAGTTGCTGGA